>CACFKI010000006.1 GCA_902566785.1 uncultured Pelagibacteraceae bacterium
AAATTTTTAAAAAATTGACATCATTTAGTTTAGAAAGAAATTTCTAAGGACTCAGTAAAACCTTTTTCCAATTATTATTTTTTTTCTTAATATATTTTAATCTTTGATGGTCTTGGCATTCTCCATCTAACCAAAATTCAATTTCATTTGGTGACACGTTCCAACCTGACCAATAATTAGGTCTTGGCACATTATTAGTTTCAGGAAATTTTTTTTTATAACTAATTATTGAATTATATAACTCATCTCTATTATTTAAAATTGAACTCTGCTTTGATGCCCAGGCACCAATTCGACTTCCATAAGCTCTACTGTTATAATATTCGTCTGCTTCTTTATCTGAAACACTGTTTATATTTCCAACAATTCTAATCTGTCGTAATAAACTTTTCCAATGAAAACACATTGATGCATTTGGGTTAGCATTTATATCTAAACTTTTTTTACTATTTAGATTTGTATAAAAAACGAATCCTTTATCACTAAAACCTTTAAGCAAAACCATCCTTACAGAAGGTACTCCTTGTTTGTCTGCTGTTCCAAGAGCTACTGCGTTTGGATCGTTTAATTCTGTTTTTTTTGCCTCATTAAACCATTTTTCAAATAGCTTAATAGGGTCATCTAATTCTCCAAAACACTTATCTAGCCCTAATGAGTTTTTTTGATTCATAATTTTAACAAAATAATCTATATAATATATTTTATGTCATTTAATACATTTGGAAAGATATTTCGATTCACCACTTGGGGTGAGTCACATGGTCCTGCTATAGGTTGTGTTGTAGATGGTTGCCCACCAAATATAAATATTAGTGAACAAGATGTTCAAAAAGAATTAAATAAAAGGAAACCTGGACAATCTAAATTTACTACCCAAAGAAAAGAAGACGACAAGGTCAATATTCTTTCAGGGACATTTGAAGGTAAAACAACAGGCACTCCTATATCTATGATTATCTACAATAAAGATATGAGGTCCAGAGATTATGAAACTATTAAAAATAAGTTTAGACCTGGGCATGCTGATTATACTTATTTTAATAAATATGGAATAAGAGATTATAGAGGTGGAGGAAGGCAGTCTGCTAGAGAAACAGCATCAAGAGTCGCTGCGGGTGCTATAGCAAAAAAAGTATTAGAAAAAAAAATTGGATTAAAATATAATGTTAAAGGCGCAGTTACTCAATTAGGTATGCTTGGTTGTGATAAAAAAAAATGGGATGATAAATTTATATCTAAAAATCCATTTTTTTGTCCTGATAAATCAATTCTAAAATTATGGGAAAAATATTTATTAAGTATAAGAAAAGCAGGATCCTCATGTGGAGCGGTAATAGAAATCAGAGCAAGAGGGGTGCCTACAGGTTTGGGTGCACCTATCTATTCTAAATTAGACATGGATCTTGCTTCTGCAATGATGAGTATAAATGCAGTTAAAGGTGTAAATATTGGCTCAGGAATGAATTCGGCACAATTTACTGGAGAACAAAATTCAGATGAAATTTCACAAAGTGGAAAAAAAACTAAATTTAATTCAAATAATGCTGGAGGTATTCTTGGTGGAATATCTTCTGGTCAAGAAATAGTAGTATCTTTTGCGGTAAAACCTACATCATCAATTATTTCTAAGAGAAAAACAATTGATAGATTTGGAAAAAATACATCTATAACTGTAAAAGGTAGACATGATCCATGTGTAGGAATAAGAGCTGTACCAATTGGCGAAGCTATGATGCACTGCGTTCTATTAGATCACTATCTTTTGAATAATGCTCAGTGTAATAGTTAATTACTTTTTTTTACAATTACCTTAGAGTTAAGAGTATCCAAAATTTTAGTTTCAATATTTAATGAATCTAAACCAGCAAATTTGTACATTGTTTCAGGCTTGTCGTGATCAATAAATCTGTCAGGTAAAAACATTGATCTAAATTTTAAGTTATTATCTAATAAGTTTTTTTCGTTTAAAAATTGTCCTAAGTGCGAACCAAAGCCACCTATTGACCCTTCTTCAATTGATATTACTATTTCGTGGTCGTTAGCTATTTGCCACATAAGATTTTCATCTAGAGGTTTACAAAATCTTGCATCTATTAGTGATATGTTTATTCCTTTTTTTGATAAACTTTCACCAGTAATTAAACATTCTTTTAATCTTGCACCAAAGTTTATTAATGCAACTTTTTTTCCTTCTTTAATAACTCTTCCCTTACCTATCTCAATTTTTTCTCCTATACTAGGAAGTTCAACACCAATTCCATTTCCTCTTGGATATCTAAAAGCAGATGGTCTATCATTAATATCTACAGATGTATTAATCATTTTAACTAATTCTGACTCATCACTTGCAGCCATTACTACAAAATTTGGCAAAGTTGATAAATAAGTTATATCAAATGAACCAGCATGGGTTGATCCATCAGCACCAACTAATCCAGCTCTATCAATTGCAAATCTTACTGGTAAACTTTGAATTGCTACATCATGGACTACTTGATCGTATGCTCTTTGAAGAAAAGTAGAATATATTGCCGCATAAGGCTTATATCCTTCAGTTGCTAAACCAGCTGCAAATGTAACTGCATGTTGCTCTGCAATGCCTACATCAAACATTCTCGAGGGAAATTTATTTGCAAAAATATCCATTCCTGTGCCTGATGGCATTGCTGCTGTAATCCCAATAATTTTACTGTCTTTCTCAGCGTGTTTTACAAGAGTATTCGCAAAAACCTTTGTATAAGAAGGTATATTCGATTTAGATTTCTCCTGGACACCCGTATTCACATTAAACTTTGTTACACCGTGATATTTATCTTCTGACTGTTCAGCAAATCTATATCCTTTACCTTTTTCAGTTTTGATATGTATCATAATAGGTCCATCATGATTAACTTCTTTTGCATTTTTTAATACTGAAATTAATGCATCAATATCATGCCCATCAATGGGTCCCACATAATAAAATCCCATTGAATTGAATAATGTTCCACCAGTAACTGCTGAACGTAAAAAATCTTCTGCTTTTCCAGCTTTTTTACTAAATCTTTTTGAAAAAGCTGAAATAATAAGCTTAACTGTCTCTCTTAAACTAAAATAAATTTTACCAGAAAATATTTTTGCTAAATAAGTTCTCATTGCTCCAACTGGTTTAGCAATTGACATGTCATTGTCATTTAAAATGACTATTAGTTTAGTCTTGCTAGAACCAGCATTATTCATTGCTTCATATGCCATACCAGCACTTATAGCTCCATCTCCTATGACAGCTATAACATCATCTGATTTATTTGATAGTTTATTTGCTACTGCTATACCCAGTGCTGAGGAAATAGAGGTTGAACTATGTGCCGCTCCAAAAGGATCATACTCGCTTTCTGATCTTTTTGTAAAACCAGAGAGTCCCCCTCCTTTTCTTAAGGTTCTAATTTTGTCTTTCCTTCCTGTTAATATTTTATGAGGATAAGATTGATGACCTACATCCCAGATTAATTTATCATTTGGAGTATTAAATATATAGTGAAGAGCTACCGTCAATTCAACTACTCCTAGCCCAGCTCCAAGATGACCACCAGTTTCGGAAACTGCATCAATCATTTCTTGGCGAACTTCATTTGAAAGAATTTTAAGTTCAGAAATATTTAGTTTTTTAATATCACTAGGAAAATTTATATTATTTAGAATTTTATAATTTTTATTCATTTAGATCTTTTTAAAATATAATTTATTGTATCTTTTAAATCTTTATTTTTATCTCCAAGTTTATTTATTTTTGAAAATATTTCCAATTTTAACTTATTTCCATATTTAACAGTATTTTTGTAACCTAGTAAACTAATTAAAGTTGCTTTACCCCTCTTTAAATCTTTTTTTGTTTTTTTTCCTGCTGTTTTTGAGCTACTTGTATGATCTATTAAATCATCTGCAATTTGAAATAATAAACCAATTTTTGAACCAATTGAATCAAATAAATTTAAATATTTATTTTTTTTTGAAATAATTATAGGCGCTACACAACAAAAACTAAAAAGTTTTCCAGTTTTTTTTGTTTGCATATCTATAATTTTTTTTAATGTTTGTTTTTTTCCTTCAAACTGAAGATCAGAGTATTGTCCTCCAGCAATTCCTGAATGGCCTGAACATTTTGATAATAGATTAATTAATCTATTTTTCGTTTTAAAATCTGCCTTAAATGATGGTTGACTTAAAATTTCAAAAGCTATGGTCAATAATGAGTTTCCAGCTAAAATAGCTGTAGACTCTCCAAATTTAGCATGGGTTGATAGTTTTCCTCTCCTTAATTTATCATTATCCATACATGGTAGATCATCATGGATTAATGAGTAAGCATGTATACATTCAACAGCAGCTCCAATTTGAATTAGTTTATAGTAGTTAATATTAAATATTTTTCCTACATCTATTAATAGTTTAGATCTAATTTTTTTTCCTCCAGGGAGAAGCCCGTATTTCATTGGTATTAATAATTCAGTTCTTTTCTGATTTAAAATAAATTTTTTAAGAAATAAATTGGTATCTTTTGCAACTTTATTTAATTTTTTTTTCATTTTTTTTTTGTAAATTTTGGATTTTAGTTTTTGTAGACAAAGACAAATCTTTTGATACTTTTTGAAATTGCTTTTCAATCAAAATATTCAATCTAATTAGTTTTTGATATTCTTCCATAGAATTCTCTAGATTTTTTGTATTCTCCAAATTCTTAATAATATTATTTGCTAACTCTGTAAGCTCCTGAAGAGATTTATTTTTAATATCATCTGGCAAATTTTTGTCTTTCATATAAAAGTTCTTAATATTACATGAAAAAAGATCTTTCAAATATTAAAAAAGCAAAAGTTCTACTTGACAAAAAACATTGTGTAGCAATACCTACAGAGACTGTTTATGGACTTGCTGCAAATGCTTATTCAGATGAAGCAACCTTAAGAATCTTTAAATTAAAGAGAAGACCAAAATTTAACCCACTGATAGTGCATTATTTCAAAGTTAAAGATTTAATAGATGATTGTGAGATTAATAATAATTTTAAAAAACTTTATAATAGATTTTGCCCTGGGCCTTTGACTTTTGTATTAAAACTAAAAAAAAATAGTAAAATTTCAAGACATGTTACTAATGGAGCAAAAACTTTAGCAGTAAGGTTTCCAAAAAGCTTTATTACTAGAAATTTGCTTAGATCCTTAAATTATCCTTTAGCGGCACCAAGCGCAAATATTTATACACAAATAAGTGCAGTAACCAAAAATGATGTCAAAGATGAATTTGGAAATAAAATAAAGTTAATTTTAGATGGAGGTAGATCTAAATTAGGTTTGGAGTCCACTATTATTAGTCTTGTAGAAAAACCAGAAATTTTAAGATTGGGAGCTATAGGAATAAATAAAATTAATAAGGTTTTAAAGACTAATCTAAAATATTCAAAGAAAAAAAAAATTATAGTTTCTGGGCAGTCAAAATTTCATTATTCTCCAGGTATTCCAATAAGATTGAATGTTAAAAAACCATTTTATGATGAGGCATTTATATTGATTCAAAAAAGAAAATATTTTGATAAAAATCATTTTTATTTGACTAAAAATAGAAATCTTAATGAAGCGGGTAAGAAATTGTATAAAACTTTAAGAGAAATTAAAAAACTTAAATTTAAAAGAATTGCAGTTCAAAAAATTCCAAATAAAGGTATGGGTCAAACAATTAATGATAGATTGAGAAGAGCCTCAAAAATATAAATCATGCAAAAATCAATAGTCGTAGAAAATTTATCAAAAAATTATCAAAAAAAAGAAGCTGTTAAAGATATAAACTTCACAATTGGTGAAAATGAAATTTTAGGGTTACTTGGTCCTAATGGTTGTGGAAAAACTACTACGATAGCAATGATGCTAGGGTTGTTAAAACCAACAAAAGGTAAAGTAATAATTCACGGTAAAGACATTGAAATAAATCGTATTTCATTACTTCACAAAATGAATTTTATATCTCCATATATCGAGCTTCCAAAAAAATTGACAGTAAGGGAAAATTTAATTGTTTATGCAAAACTTTATGGAGTTAAAAAAATCAAAAATAGAATTGAATACTTATCAAATAAATTAAGGTTGGATGAATTTGTTGATGAAAAAACTGGTGAACTTTCTTCAGGGCAAAAAAATAGAGTAAGTTTAGCAAAAGCTTTGATCAATGAGCCATCAGTATTATTTTTAGATGAACCAACAGCTTCTTTAGATCCAGAAACTGGAAACTTTGTAAGGGAATTTATTGAAAATATTTCCCAAGAAAAAAAAATGTCTATCCTTTTAGCATCACATAATATGGATGAAGTAAAACGTTTATGTAAGAATGTTTTAATGATGAATAATGGCGTAATAATAGACAAAGGCACGCCCGATAGACTTATTTCTAAACACGGAAAAAAAAATTTAGAAGAAGTATTTTTAAAACTTAATAGGAATGAAAGTGAGCTTTAATAGAATATTTGGATTGTTTTTGAGACACTTTTTTTTAATAAAAAGTTCCTTACCAAGAATTCTTGACTTAATATATTGGCCTACAATTCAAATAATATTATGGGGCTTTATTTCAAAATTTTTTACAATATACAGTGATTATTATAATAATACAGTCGGCGTAATTCTAACATGCGCTATTCTTTATGATTTTTTATTTAGATCTAGCATTAGTTTCAATATGTTATTTTTAGAGGAAATTTGGAGTAGAAATTTTACGAATTTATTTATAGCACCGATGAAAATAAGTGAAATTATTACTGCTTTAGTTGGTACTGCATTAATAAGAACTTTAATTGGCCTGGTGCCTGCAATTTTAATTACTACCCCTTTGTTTGGAATATCAATTTTGAATTTAGGTTTGCCATTATTTTTTTTATTCCTAAGTCTATATATTTTTGGAATTACCTTGGGGCTTTTTGTTTCATCAGGACTACTTAGATATGGTCCAGCTTTTGAAAATATTGCATGGTCCTCATTATTCTTACTTGCACCTTTAGGATGTATTTATTATCCAATTGAAATATTACCAGATTTTTTCCAAAGTGTTGCGAGAGGATTGCCACTTGTGTATATTTTTGAAGAGGCTAGATCAATTCTTGTAAATCAAGTTGTAAACTATTCAAATATAAAAAATGCATTTATATTAAATTTAATTTATTTAATTGTTGGAGTTTTTCTATTTTATTACTCATTTAGTCAAGCTAGAAAGAAAGGGTCACTAATTAATATTGGAGAGTAGTTTGGTGCGCCCGCAAGGAGTCGAACCCTGAGCCTCCAGAGCCGAAATCTGGCGCTCTATCCAGTTGAGCTACGAGCGCATATAGTATTAATATTAGAATATATGAAAAATACCATAAAATTAATTGTAAGTAATAACGATAAAAATCAAAGGATAGACGTTTATTTAAATAAAAAAAACAAACATATTAGTCGATCAAGAATTAAAAATCTTATTCTAAAAAAAAAATTAAAAATAAATAACAAAATACTTATAGATCCTTCAAAAAAAGTTTCTGTTGGAGAAAAAATAATATTAGATATTCCTGATCCTGAAAAAGTATCATTAAAACCCTATGACTTTAAATTAAATATTATTTATGAAGATGATTTTCTGTTAGTAATAGATAAACCCGCAGGTATTTCGGTCCACCCTGGACCTGGCAATTACGATAATACAATTGTAAATGCATTGATGAAATACAACAATGGAAAATTATCTAACATTGGAGATGAACTACGACCAGGTATAGTTCATAGAATTGATAAAGATACTTCAGGTTTAATTGTTGTAGCTAAAGATAATTTAACACATGAAAGTCTATCACGTCAATTTGCAGATCATTCAATACAAAGAACATATAAAGTTTTAGTTTGGGGAAAATTAAGACCTCAAAATGGTAAAATTAGAACATATATTACAAGAAGTAAAAAAAATAGACAATTAATGGAGGTAAGCTTTTCTAAAGGTAAAATAGCAGCTACAAATTATAAGACATTAGAAACATTTGAAAATAAAAAAATTCCAACTTTAAGTCTGGTAGAGTGTAAATTAGAAACTGGTAGAACGCACCAAATTAGAGTTCACATGAGTCATAAAGGGAATAATATCTTGGGTGACAAAAAATACAAAAAAAAATTTAAAAAATTAAAAAATATAAGTATTGAAATAGAAAAAGTTTTAACATCATTGAATAGACAGTTTTTGCATGCTGAGGTACTAGGATTTATACACCCTAATAACGGGAAAAATTTAAAATTTCATTCAGATTTGCCAGTCGAATTAAAAGAATTGGTTAAAAAGTTAAGAAATACAAAGCAATAAAAGGATTGTAAAAAAAATAATATTTATTAAATAACCCTTTATGAATTCTAATACAAATAATAACCTACCTACTATCTCTAGCGAAGGTGGCTTGAGTGCTTATTTAGCTCAAATAAAAAAATTTCCAATGTTGGATGCTGAAGAAGAATACATGTTAGCTAAAAACTGGAAAGAAACTGGTAACTTAAAATCAGCAGAAAAATTAGTAACAAGTCATTTAAGATTAGTTGCTAAAATTGCAATGGGTTATAAAGGTTATGGATTGCCAATTAATGAAATGATCTCAGAAGGAAACATTGGTCTTATGCAGGCTGTAAAAAAATTTGAACCGGAAAAAGGTTTTAGATTGGCTACTTATGCAATGTGGTGGATTAAAGCTTCGATTCAAGAATATATACTAAGGTCGTGGAGCCTTGTAAAAATTGGGACAACCACTGCTCAAAAAAAACTATTCTTTAATCTAAAAAAATTAAAAAATCAAATAGCTCCAAGGACTGATGGAGATTTAAAAGATGAACATGTTACTGAAATAGCAAAAAAATTAGATGTTAGTGAAAATGAAGTTGTTTCTATGAACCGGAGGCTTGCAGGTAAGGAGCATTCATTAAACGCTCCAATCGGAGAAGATGGAGACCAATGGCAAGACTGGGTAGTTGATAAGGATATGGATCAAGAACTTAAATTTGCTCAACAAGAAGAAATGGATCAGAGAAAAGATCTACTCAAGGATTCAATTAAGGTACTTAATGATAGGGAGAAAGAAATTCTTTATTCAAGAAGACTAACTGACGAACCATTAACTTTAGAAGATTTAAGTAAAAAATATAAAATCAGTAGAGAAAGAATAAGACAAATAGAAAATAAAGCTTTTGAAAAATTACAAAAACATATGTTAAACTCGGCAAAATCAAAAAACTTATTACCTGCTAACTAGAGTTAGATTTTAAAAGGATCCTCAATTAAAATTGTATCATTTCTTTCTGGACTAGTTGAAATAGCAGAAATTTTAGTTTCAATAAATTTTTCTAACTCTAAAATGTAATTTTTAGCATTCTGTGGAAGTTTATTGATATCTTTTATTCCTTTTGTTGAAGATTTCCAACCCCTAAATGTTTTATAAATTGGTTTTACTTTTAATTGATCATCAACAGCTGCTGGCAAGTAATCAATTTCTCTTCCATTTAACTTGTAAGCTACACAAATTTTAATTTCATCAAGCTCATCTAAAACATCAAGTTTCGTTAAAGCAATTCCATCTATTCCTGAAATTTTAATTGTTTGTCTAACCAATACTCCATCAAACCATCCACATCGTCTTTTTCTACTGGTAACCGTTCCAAATTCTTTGCCCCTTTCACCTAACTCTTCTCCAGTTTTATCTAATAATTCAGTAGGGAAAGGTCCTTCTCCAACTCTAGTAGTATATGCTTTTGTAATTCCCAAAACATAATTTATAGAATTAGGACCACATCCAGAACCAGTCGCTGCAGATGATGCAACAGTATTTGATGATGTAACAAACGGATACGTACCATGATCTACATCAAGCAATACTCCTTGAGCTCCTTCAAATAATATTTTTTTTCCTTTATTTTTATACTCATTGATTTTTTTCCAAACGGGTTGAGAATATTTTAAAATTTGAGGAGCTATTTTAAGTAAGTTTTTTTTTAATTCATCCTTATAAAAAAGTTTTTTTCCAAGACCTTTTCTAATAGCATTATGATGCATTAGAACAGTTTCTAATCTATTATCTAAATTTTCCTCTGAAATAAGATCCATTACTCTTATAGATCGTCTACCTACTTTATCCTCATATGCTGGTCCAATTCCTCTTCTTGTGGTTCCTATCTTTGCTTTACCTGCTGTATCTTCTCTAATTTCGTCCATTTCTTTATGGAAAGGTAAAATTAAATTGGCTGCTTCAGATATAATTAAATTTTTTTGATTAATTTCTACCCCCTTAGATTTTATTTCGTCAATTTCATCAAGTAAGGCCCAAGGATCAACAACTACTCCATTGCCAATAATTGATATTTTATTTTTTCTAACTATTCCTGAGGGCAATAATCTTAATTTATATGTAATGCCATCTATCACTAAAGTATGACCAGCATTATGTCCACCTTGGAATCTTATTACCACATCAGCTTCACTGGAAAGCCAATCAACAATTTTTCCTTTTCCCTCGTCTCCCCACTGGGACCCAACAACAACTACATTTTTCATTTAAATTTTTTATTTATATTTAATAAACTAATATGGTTTAAAGGGCCATGACCCTTGCCATACTTAGGAGCTGCTACAATTGAATGGTTAACATAATTAAT
Organism: uncultured Pelagibacteraceae bacterium; assembly: GCA_902566785.1. Classification (GTDB taxonomy): domain Bacteria; phylum Pseudomonadota; class Alphaproteobacteria; order Pelagibacterales; family Pelagibacteraceae; genus Pelagibacter. The sequence continues at coordinate 10,680 of CACFKI010000006.1, forward strand.
TGCCATACTACAAGATTTCTTTAACGTTTTTCCACACGAATAATATGTAGCTATAGCACTTGATAGAGTACATCCAGTTCCATGTGTATTTTTAGACCTAATTTTTTTACTTTCAAATATCTTTGAACCTTTTTTGTTTATATATATATCAAATACCTTTTCAGCTTTTAAGTGGCCTCCTTTAATTAATACATTTTTTGCACCTTGATTTATTAGTTCTTGTCCAGCTACTATCATGTCATTAATTGTTTTAATTTTAGTTTTACTTAAAATCTCAGCTTCAGGAATATTAGGTGTAATTAGGGAAACCATTTTCATTAATTTTGATCTTATAATTTTAATAGATTTATTATCTATTAGTTTTGCGCCACCCTTAGCAACCATTACAGGATCTAATATAATTTTTTTAACTTTAATTTTTTCCAATGAGTTAATAACTGAATTAATTACTTTTGATGAGTGTAACATGCCTATTTTAATTGCATCTGGTTTAATATCTTTGGAGGTAAATTCAATTTGATTTTTAATTTCTCTTATAGGAACTTTGGATATAGAATAAACTCCTGATGTATTTTGTGAAGTTATTGCGGTAATTGCTGTCATAGCGTAAGAACCCAGGCTTGTTACTGTTTTTATATCTGCTTGAATACCTGCTCCACCGGAAGAGTCAGACCCTGCTATTATTAATATTTTAGATTTAAGTTTCAAACGAATTAATTGATTTTTTAACAATATTTATACATTTTTTTAACAAAAAAATATTATTCGATTCTCCCATTATTCTAATCTTTGGTTCTGTTCCAGACTTTCTTACAAGCATTCTACCATGATTTTTAATTAATCTTTCAGAGATATTAATTGCTTTTTTGCATTTTTGAGAATTAATTATTGATTTATCTTTTACTTTTACATTTTCTAAAATCTGTGGGGTTAACTTAAACAGATTGAATAATTCACTAGCTTTTTTACCTTTTCTCATTGAAAATAAAATTTCTAAAGCAACTAATAGCCCATCTCCAGTTGTCGCAAATTTACCAAGTATGATATGTCCTGACTGTTCACCACCTAAATTAAATCTGCTTAATTGCATTTTTTCTTTTACATATCTATCTCCAACTTTTGCTCTAATAAATTTTATATTTTTACTTTTCAAATAATTTTGTAAACCATAATTTGACATTAAAGTTCCAATTACCCCTCCTTTTAAAATTTTTTTTCTCTTCCATCTTGTTGCAAGCATAGCAATTATCTTATCTCCATCGATAATATTACCTTTTTCATCTGATATAATTATTCTGTCTGCATCACCATCTAAAGATATTCCTAGGTGAGCTTTATTTTTTTTTACCATATATTTTATTTTTTTTGGGAAAGTCGAACCACATTTTTTATTAATATTAAAACCATTTGGAGAAGTGCCAAATTCATAAACTTTTGCACCCAAAGATTTTAAGAGAATTGGTCCAGACCTGTAAGCTGCACCATTTGCGCAATCTATTGCAATTTTCATTCCCTTTAAATTAAAACTTTGTGGAAAATTACTTTTTAAAATTTTTATATATCTTTCGTTTGCATCTTCTAATCTTTTCACTCTTCCCAAATTTTTAGGTTCTGATAGATTTTTCAAAATTTTAGAGTCAATAAGCTTTTCTATTTTTTTTTCAAATTTGTCTGATAATTTTAGACCATCGGGACCAAAAAGTTTAAGACCATTATCATAGAATGGATTATGTGATGCTGTTATCATTATACCCATGTTTGCTCTCATCTTTTTTGTTAGCATTGCAAGACCGTTTGTTGGTAATGGACCAAGTGTAAAAACATGCATTCCTGCTGATGTTAGTCCTGAAACCAATGCTGGTTCTAAAGTATATCCTGATAATCTAGTATCTTTTGCAATAATCGCAGTTTGTTTTTTTTTTTTTTGATTTTTAAAATAGGTTCCAGCAGCTAAACCAAATTTGAAAAACATCTCTCCATTTATTTTTTTTTGGCTTACTCTCCCTCTTATTCCATCAGTACCAAAATATTTTTTTGACATTTAAAAATTTAAAGAATTAAAAACTTTTATACTTTGTTTAACCTCATTTACATCGTGGACTCTTAAAATTTGTATGCCATGCATCATTGCAAATAAACTTGACGATATAGTTCCACCCAATCTTTCTTTACTATCATTTACTCCAGATAAATCTTTGATAAATCTCTTTCTTGATGTTCCTAACATTACAGGAAATCCTAACGAATGAAAAATAGAAATATTTCTCAATAAGGTAATATTATGTTTCAAGTTTTTACCAAAACCTATTCCAGGGTCTAATATTATATTATTGTGTTTAATTCCTTTAGATCTTACATATTTAATTTTATGTTCAAAAAAATCATAAATATCTAAAATAACATTTTTATACTTAGGCTTCTTTTGCATTGTTTTTGGGTTACCTTGCATGTGATGAATAACAAATGGTGTGTTGGTTTCCCTCAAAACTTTAATCGTATTTTGATCATATTGAAAACCTGAAACATCATTAATAATATTTACTTTATTTTTTATTCCATTTTTCATTACTAAACTTTTTCTCGTGTCTAAAGAAATTATTTTTTTCATTTTTTTTATTTGAAATAAAATTGGAGCAATTCTTTCCCACTCCTTTATAGGATTAATATCATTTGATCCAGGCCTAGTAGATTCTCCCCCAATATCTAAAATTTTACATCCATCATGAAACAATTTTCTAGCTTGAATTAGTCCTGCTTTTTTTTTATTATATTTTCCACCATCAGAAAAACTATCTGGAGTTAAATTTAAAATACCCATTAAGACAGGAATATTTGAAAAATTTAATTTAAAAAATTTTTTCTTTTTTTTAATGTTATTAATATCAAATAATACTTTTTTTTTTAACTTACTATTAAAGTTGTTGATTTTTTTAATATTAATTTTTTTTTTAGTTTTTCTTGATAAAATTTCGATTGTATCAAAAGATATTAATTTATTTCCATGAAGAGGGATTGCTAAATTTTTGTTTACCTTTTCTATTGAGTTTTCGCCAAAATAAAAATTACACGCTCTTGTGTAATATTTGATCATTAAAATTAGTGAACAATTTTTGGTTTAAGTCCAATTGATCCTAGTGCTGAACTTTCTTTTTCCTCTTCGACTTTTAGATCTTCTTTATTTGATGGATAAATGTTTTTATTAATTAAATCCTCTATTTCAGACCCAGTTAATGTTTCATATGTTAAAAGAGCTTTAGCAAGTTTGTGTAAATCTTCAATTTTTTCAGTTAAAACTTTCCTTGCTCTATCATAACCCTGTTCTACAAATTTTCTTATTTCTGCATCTACCTTTTTAGCAGTTTCCTCGGACATATTTTGTTGTCTTGCTACCGATCTACCTAAAAAAACTTCCTCTTCATTTTCTCCATAAAGTATTGGACCTAGTTCTTTGCTTAAACCAGCTCTCATAACCATTGCTCTCGCTCTTTTGGTAGCTTGTTCAATATCGCTAGCAGCACCAGTGGTTACTTTGTCATCTCCGAATATAATTTCCTCTGCAACTCTTCCTCCCATTGCAATAGCCATTTGTGCGTGTAATTGCTCCCTAGTTTGAGATACTTCATCTTTTTCAGGTAATTGCATAACCATACCAAGCGCCCTTCCTCTTGGAATTATTGTGGCTTTATGAATCGGATAAGCTGCTTTTTCATTAATTGTTACTATAGCATGACCTGCTTCATGATATGCTGTAAGCTTTTTCTCTTCTTCTGTCATTACCATAGATCTTCTCTCAGCTCCCATCATAACTTTATCTTTTGCTTCCTCAAATTCAGATGTGGTTACAATTCTTTTATTTTTTCTCGCAGCTAACAAAGCAGATTCGTTTACTAAATTTGCAAGATCGGCTCCTGAAAAACCTGGCGTTCCTCTAGCAATTGTTCTTAAATTTACATCAGGGGCCATGGAAATTTTCTTTGCGTGAACTTTAAGAATTTTTTCTCTCCCAATTATATCAGGTAACGAAACAACAACTTGTCTATCAAATCTTCCTGGTCTTAATAATGCAGGATCTAAAACATCTGGTCTGTTCGTTGCAGCAATTATTATTACACCTTCATTTGTATCAAATCCATCCATCTCTACTAATAATTGGTTTAAAGTTTGTTCTCTTTCATCATTTCCACCACCTAAACCTGCACCTCTACTTCTTCCTACAGCATCAATTTCATCAATAAATATAATACATGGAGAATGTTTTTTACCTTGTTCAAACATGTCTCTAACTCTTGATGCACCAACTCCAACAAACATTTCAACAAAATCAGATCCAGAAATAGTGAAAAAAGGCACACCGGCTTCTCCAGCTATTGCTCTGGCTAATAAAGTCTTACCAGTTCCTGGGGGACCAACTAATAAACATCCTCTTGGAATTTTTCCTCCAAGCCTGCTAAATTTTCTTGGGTCTCTTAAAAATTCTACAACTTCCTCAACTTCTTCTTTAGCTTCTTCAACACCTGCCACATCATTAAAAGTGACTTTTCCTTTTACCTCATTCATCATTTTTGCTTTGGATCTGCCAAATCCCATAGCTCCACCTTTTCCACCCTGCATTTGTCTCATAAAAAATATCCAGACAGCGATTAGTAATAGCATTGGGAACCAGGATAATAGCACACCAAACAATGATGGCATTTTTTCCTCTAAAGGAGCTGCTGATATACTAACTCCTTTGTCGGAAAGTTTTTCAATTAAATTAGGATCATTAGGAGAATAAGTAGTAAATTTCTCTCCATTCGACATAACACCTTTAATGTTGTTGCCTTGGATATCAACTTGAACAACTCTTCCATTTTCAACTTCATTTAAAAATTCTGAGAAAATGATTGTATTATTTTGATTTGCAGTTCTTTGAGGATTTTTAAACATATTGTACAGACCAATAGTTAAAATTACTATGACTGCCCACATTGCTAAATTTTTAAAATTCATAAGTATTAAAGTAAGAATTATTATTAATTAAACAAGTGCTAAGTTGATGCATTTTAGCTAAATTTTCCTTTTTTCTTTGTAAATTTTGAGAGAATTGTTGATTTTTTCTATGATACAGCCTGATAAGGTTGCCTTTTTAAATTTTTTTGAATTCAGTAAATTAATTAAATTCTGAAGATTCTTGCCTCTAGGAGGATAATATGAATTACTTACTTGCCGAAGAATCACAGATAGGGATCTAAATACAATCTCAAAAGGTTCCTGGAAGAAGTCTTCATTAATTATATAATTATTACTTTTGTTTCTAATTGTATTAGATTTAATATTTTTATTTACATAGTAATTTATAGAATACTCACTATTTGATAAATTTGTTAAAGTTAGATTAAATTTTTTATTGTCTAAGCCTTCTTTTTTTAAATTATTTAATAATTTTCTTATTCTAATTCTTTTAAAATTCATATCTATATTAGAGGTATCTTCAATTGAAAAATTAAATACATTTGAGGTTAGATAATCTAAATCCTTTTTTTTTAATTGATAAAGTGGTCTTAAAATCCTTAAATCTTTTTCATGTTTAGTCTCGTTGGAGTAAAATGAAATTAGACCTTTGAGACCAGATCCGCGTAATAATCTAATAAAAAAATTCTCATAAACATCATCAATATGATGACCTAATAACAAAAATTTAACTTTATTTTTTGAACACTCTTTTTTTAATAAGCTATATCTTTTATTTCTAGCAATTGCTTGTATATTTGAATTAGGTTTAGCTCCTCTCCATTTAAGTATTTTGCAATGAATATCGTAATCTTTCATTTTGATTTTAAGTTGGTTTGCTTGCCTCAAAGAATCTGTTCTTAAACCATGATCTACATGATAAAAATAAATTTTATGACTATGTATAACTGAATAACACTTAGCTAAATATGCTAAAGCCAAGCTATCCTTTCCTCCAGATAGAGCTACAGCTAATTTAGAATTGCTCTTTAGATTTGTTATATTTTTATTAAAAACATTATATATTTTTCGTATTTTTGGATTATTAAGATTTTTTAATAATTTTCTAAGAATTATCTTTTTTGCATTCAAACTTTTTTTCTTCATATTTAGATTTCTGAAGAACAGATTGATTAGCGTCAGGGTACTGTTTTTGCACCCCAGTTATCATCAAACAACCTTGATCTTTTTCACCTATCTGGACTAATGATACTCCAAGTTTTAATAAATTTATAGGAGCCTTTTCACTTTTTGGATATTTTTGATAGCCTTCCAAATAAGCAGATGCTGCATCAGTATATAGTTGTCTTATTCTAAAAGTTTCAGCATACCAATATTGAGCGTTTCCAGCTAAATCGTGTTCAGGATGCGTTATAACAAATTCTTTAAGTGCACGTTCTGCAGTATTATAGTCTCCAACTTTAAGTAGATTTGTTGCAAATTCATACTGATCTTTAGGCGATAAATCTGGCAAGATTTTTTCCTCTGCCATAAAATTTTCTGTAACTACGCTCGCAGTAGTCTCAACAGATTGGGTTTGTTGATTTTCTAATGAAGTCTCAGTATCTTTATATGAAATTGAACCTAAATCTTGAGGTTCAGAAGAGCCAGGTAAAATTTTTTCCTTATCTTCTTCAATACTTGTTGAGGAACTTTGTAATTTTACTGTATCATTATTTAATGTTCTATTTTCTAACTGCTGGAATCGTAATTGATTATCAGCTTGAACCTTTGAAAGTCTTGAAGAGAGTTTATCAATTTTGAAATTGATTTCCTCGAATTTATTTGTCAATTCTTGAAATTGTTTTTCAACCTCAGTTAATTTCAATAAATGTCTAGTTAAGACTTCCTCAGAATTTTGATCTAGCTCTGTTGAACTATTACTATTATTTTCATTTAGTCCATCCGAATAAACTGCTCTTTCCAGGGTTTTCAAATCTTTTTTTATTAATTCTAGCACCTCATATATATTATGATTATCTGAATGAACTGTTTGTGTAGATATTAATAAAATTAAAATAATTATAAATTTATTTTTAATTTTTAACAAAATACTCATTGATATTTATTTGTAATTATAATGATGGCAAAAAAAAGACCCTTAAAGTTTAAGGGTCTTTTTAATGCTTAAATTTTAATTAGTTAGCTTTAACTGTAACAGATCTTCTGTTTTTTGACCAAGCTAAAGGATTTGAACCAGAATCTACTGGTCTCTCTTTTCCATAACTTATTACTGAAATTCTGCTAGATGAAATTCCATATGTCATTAGGTAATCTTTGGCTGCATTAGCTCTTCTTTCACCTAAAGCTAAATTGTATTCTCTAGTTCCTCTTTCGTCAGCGTGACCTTCTAAAACTACAGTTACATCAGAATTTTTTCTTAACCATGCTGCTTGTTTTCTTAATGTTTCTCTTGAAGCAGTTGTAAGAATTGATTCATTAGTAGCAAAAAATACTCTATCTGGAACTCCATCTGCTAAATATTTAACTGTATCTGTTCCTGTGTAAACATCGCCTTGCATTTGCCCATCGACTTTTTTTGTCTGTGTTGCACATGCGGAAAGCACTAAACTCATAAAAATTACTAAAAAAATATTTTTAATATTTCTCCCTAAAATCATTGCTGCTCCTTAAATCTTTTATTTATATTAACTTTTTCACAACTAGATAGATCTTACAAGAGTAAAAATCAATAAATATTTGTAAAAAAACGACTAATTGCTTAATAATGACGACCAAGATGGGTCTGAGGCGTCTGTTTCGGTCTCTACCAACCTCTCATTATAACCTGTTAAATCGATAGACCATAACTTTGCTGAAAAACCTTCCCCTTTACTATCGGTCTTTGTTTCTCGATAAAAAATTAGTACTCTTCCATTTGGTGACCAGGATGGTGCCTCTTGATAATAATTTTCAGTTAATAGTCTTTCTCCCTTACCGTCTGTTCTCATTACCCCTATATAAAACTTTCCTTTATGAAGTTTTGTAAAAGCAATCAAATCACCTCTGGGTGACCAAACAGGAGTACCGTATAATCCTTTTCCAAATGATATTCGTTTAACATTTGATCCATCACTTTTCATTATATAAATTTGTTGGTAACCACTCCTATCAGAATTAAATGTTATAAATTTTCCGTCTGGAGAATATGAGGGCGATGTATCTATTGATGGATGATTAGTTATTCTCTCTACAATTCTATTCTCTAAATCCATAGTATAAATATCAGAATTACCATCCATAGCAAAACTCATAATAATCTTTTTTCCATTTGGTGAAAATCTTGGAGCAAAGGTCATTCCAGGAAAATCACCAACTACCTCTTGTATTCCTGTTTCAATATCTAACAGGTAGACTCTAGGTAAATTTCTAAAGTATGACAAGTATGTGACCATCTGATTTGTCGGATTAAATCTTGGAGTTAAAACCAACTCGTTACCAAGAGTTAAATATTTTGTGTTATAACCATCTTGATCCATAATTGCTAATTTTTTAATTCTTTGAGTTTTAGGGCCTTTTTCAGATACATAAATAATTCTAGTATCAAAGTATCCTTTTTCTCCTGTTAGTCTCTCGTATACTTTATCAGAAATTATATGCCCAACTCTTCTCCAATTTTTTGGAACTGTTGTAAATGCTAACGCCATCATTTCCTTTGCTGCTAAAACATCCCAAAGTCTAAACTCAACTCTTAACTTTTCCTCAGTGTAAGTAACCTTTCCAGTAATTAATGCTTGTGCTTTTATTAAAGACCAATCTTCAAACCTCGGCTTTAAATGTGCAATATCTGGTTTTTGAAGAAAGGAGTCTTTATCAAGTGGATTAAACAATCCTGATTGACGAAAATTATTTTCTATAACTTTTGATATTTCTAAACCTACATCATCTATTTTGAGTAATTTTGTAAGTTGAGTTTTTGATGAATTATCAGAAGCTAAAGATGATATAGCTATAGGTAAAGGATTCAAATTTCCCCTTGTAATATCAACCTCAATTAAAGCAAAGGATTTGCTTGGAATTATAAAAAAAATTATGGTTATCAATATATTCTTAAAATTCATTAGCCCTCTAACATTTCTCTTGCGTCAAAATTTAATTGTAAATCTTTCCATCTTTCATATCCAGTTGTTGGAACTCTTAACGGCTGACATAGCTGAATAGCTCTTAAGGCACTTTCAGCTAATACTTTATAGAAACCCTGTCCAGGTTTGTTCATTCTTGCATGGTCTAAAATTTCTGTTTTAACAACTGAGCCATCAGGTTTAAGTTTAAGTTTTATTCTCACAAGTAAGTTTTCATTATATGGTAAACCAAGTGGAATGCTCCAACAACCAAATATTTGCGCTTTCAATGCGTCCTCTTCACTTAATGTAAGACCTGAAATATCCATATTTTGATCTTGAGATTGAGTAATTTTATCATCTACTACATTTGTTTCAGCTAATTGCTCTTTTGATTTATCTATTAAAGCTGCAATATTATTTGGATCAAATATTTCTTTTTTTTCAAACTCTGAAACCTGCTTGACTTCATTGTCAATTTTTTCAGGATTTTGCTTTTTTTCTTCAATTTTTTTTATTTTTTCATTTTTGTCTTTAGGCAAAGGGATTGCATCTGGCTTCTCCTTTTTAACCTTTTTTGGTGGTGCTTGTTCAGAAACTAATTTTTCCTCTTCTTTTTTTATTTTTTCAATTATTTTTTTTGCCTTTGGAGCAAAAGGAATATTAGTTTTATCTGTAATTTGAATTAATTCTACTGATACTAAAGGAGGAAGGTCGATCGGTTTTTTTGCTAGAAAAGGTAAACTTAAAGTTGCAATTACAATTAACATAAAATGAAAACCTGAGGAGATTATCACATTTTTATACAAGATTACCTCTCTTTGTATGGTTCAGAAATTAATGCAACTTTAGTAAAACCTGATCCCGATAACATTCCCATTATTTCAAGAACTCTTCCGTAATTAATAGTTTTATCTCCTCTAACATATATTCTTGTATCTGTTCTATTTTTTGAAACTGCTAAAATTTTTGCGATAATCTTATCATATTCTATTTTTGACTCTTGAATAAATATTTCACCTTTAGAATTTATAGTAAGAGTTAAAGGCTCAACCTCCTCCGGTAAAGAGTCTGCAGAACTTTCCGGTAAATCAACCTGAACACCAACTGTTAGTAAAGGTGCGGTTACCATAAAAATAATTAACAAAACCAACATCACATCTACAAACGGAGTTACATTTATCTCACTCATTGGTTCTTGGCTTGATCTTTTTAATTTAAAAGCCATTTAAATTATTGATAAAAATTTTTTTGAAAAACTCTCAAGTCTTTGAGAATACTTTTTAGAATCACTATTAAATTTATTGTAGGCAATTACCGCAGGAATAGCTGCCAGTAAACCCAGAGCAGTAGCAAATAGCGCTTCAGCAATTCCAGGTGCAACTATAGCTAAGCTTGTGTTCCGAGAAATAGCTATAGATTGAAAAGAATTCATTATACCCCAAACTGTGCCAAACAATCCAATAAATGGTGCAGTAGATCCAACGGTTGCTAAAAATGTATAACTTTTATCAATTTTATTCATTTGTTTTTCTATGTTAACTTCTAATATGTTATTTAATCTTTCACTTAAATTAGTTTTAGATCTTGATTTAATAACAACTTGCATAGTATCTTTAAAAAGATTTGCCATAGGGTCATCTAGATTTGTGGGTAAGTTATTATAAAAAGTTTCTGCTGATTTTGATTTCCAAAACTTTGCCTCAAACTCTTCTGAAGATAAATTTATTTTTCTAAACAATTTAATTTTTTCAATTATTATTGCCCATGAATAAATTGAAGCTGCTATAAGAATAACAATAACTGATTTTACAATGATATCAGCTCTTAAAAATAAGCTTAATATCGAAAAATCTGTTGCACCAGCCAATCCTGCTGCTTGAGAAGTTATATCTGCTTCCATAAAATCTGTTTCACACTAAAATGTGTCATCAATTTGACTTAAAAAAACAACTAATTATCAGCTTTTTGATAGGTATTATTAAAAAAATTAGCTATCAAAACGGCATCTGCTTTATTACAATCTTTTTTTTTTGATAGTTTGGAGGATATATATGGAAATATCTCTATAACTTTTGTTCTACTCGCATCTTTTTCTGTCTTTATTAAACCATAGTATTTTTTCCATTTTGCAGGCCTTACAAAATACATTGAAAGTTGCATTGCTGAACAAATACCTTTTAAAACACCAAAAGACTGACCAAAATTAAACATACTTGTTACACCTTGTCCGGGCATGGCTGAAACTTGCTCAATAACAACAATAATTTCTTTTTTTGAAAAATTTTTTATTCTTTTAGAAATTTCATTAAAAACTTGTTGACTATTTACTTGTCTTTTATTTTTTTTTCCATCAGCCATTGATGGCATATCAATTATATCTATTACCTCTCCATTTAGAAAAAAGCAAATTGCTCCAGAAATACCAGGATCAATACCTATTATAAACATAAATTTTTATAAAATAACATTAGTAAATACATTTTGTACATCATCATCTTCATTTAAATTATCTACAAAATTAACAAAATCCTCTTTAGATGTTGAGGAAAGTTTAACATTGTTAATCGATATCCATTCTATATCAGTTGATATGAAATTTGAGATTGTTTTTTCTAAATTTTTTTTTACAGTGTATATGCTACTCTTTTCACATTGTATTTCATGAAAACCCTCCTTCGAAATATATTCATTTGCACCACTATTTGCAGCCAATTCAAAAATTTTTTCATCTGATATTTCAGATTTAGGAATTTTAATTATACCTACTTGATTAAAATTATGCGAAGCTGAACCTGATGTTCCTAAGTTGCCACCATTCTTTTGAAATATTGTTCTTAAATTTGATGCTGTTCTATTTTTATTATCTGTGAGAGTCTCAACAATTACTGCGATATTGTTTGGACCAAAACCCTCATATCTTATATTTTCATAATTGCTATCTGAATTTAATTCTGATTTATCGATAGCTCTTTGAATATTATCTTTTGGCATATTAGCTGATTTTGCAGATTGAATTGCTGATCTTAATCTAGGATTCATATCAGGATCCTTATCCCCAAGTTTAGCAGCAACGGTTATTTCCCTGGATAGTTTTGAAAATAAATTTGACCTTAATTTATCTGCTCTACCCTTCTTATGTTTTATTCCTGCCCAGTGAGAATGACCTGCCATACTAAATAACTATTTTGATAGTTCTCCTCCATAAATAAAACTCTCTACTTTTTCTGCTAATCCATTCTTTGAGTTACAAGTTACAATTACTCCACACAAACTAGCCTCACCATTTGATGGAAAATGCTTTACAGAGTTTTTTTTCATAAAACGATTTAAAGAATTACTTTTATCCATACCAATTACAGAATTATAATCACCACACATACCAGCGTCAGTCTGATAAGCGGTACCATTAGATAATATTCTTGCGTCGTTTGTTGGTACATGTGTATGAGTTCCAACAACCAAAGTTGCTTTACCATCAAATAGATGTCCGATAGCCATTTTTTCACTTGTGATTTCTCCATGAAAATCCACAATTAAAAAATCAAAGTCTTGCTTTAATTTATATTTTTTTAAAAAATTGGTTGAATTCTCAAATACATCTTCACTTTTTTTCATAAAAACATTGCCCATTAAATTCAACACACCAATTTTAAATTCATTTATTTTAAATATTTCAAATCCATTACCTGGATAGGAAGAAGATAAATTGTTTGGGCGCAATAGCCTTTTTTCATTTTCAATTAATTTAGCTGTTTCTTTCTGATCCCATACATGATTACCTGTAGTTATTACTTGAACTCCACTTTCGAATAAATCATTAGTTATTTTTTCTGTTATACCTAATCCATTATCTGCAGCATTTTCCCCATTTACTACAACAAAACTTATATCGTTTTTTTTAACAATATTTTTTAAATTTTTTTTAATAGATAAACAACCAGATTTACCAACTATATCCCCTAAAAAGAAAATTTTCATGATATTATGTATTTTTCAGTTACAATCATATCTAGTTTTTGATCATATTTGTCAAAAGGTATTTTGCTAACTTTTTGAGATGAATGAGCTATACCTATGTTCAAAACTTTTTTAAGTTTTGAAATCTTTTCAATATATCTGTCATAAAATCCACCACCGTATCCAATTCTAAATAAATTTTTATCGAATGAAACCAACGGTATTAATAAAATATCTGGAATAACTTTTTCATTTTTTTGGGGCTCTGGTATTCCAAAATTATTTAAAACCAAAATATCTTCAAAGGACCATTTGTAAAAATCCATTTCATTGTTTTTTCTTGTAATAGGTAAAGAAATTTTAATATTTTGGTTTTCTAGGTCTTTCAAAAGATGCAAAATATTCATTTCATAGTTGATTGGATAATAACCACCAAATATTTTTTTTTTATAATTAAATTTTTTTAAAATTTTTAAAACTTTAGATGAGTTTATTTTTATATCATTTTTATTTTTAATTTTTCTGAGACTAATAGATTTAGATCTTAAAAATGATTTATTCAATTTTTTATTGTAAAGGTTTATTAATATTCGTTTTTTTTAAGAAATCCTCAATCTTCTCTGTAGCTTCATCAAGAATTTTTTCATATTCTGATTTGTTTTCGTCTATTTGAATTTTAAGATCTTTTTCTAGTTTATTTAATTCATAAATTTCATTTTCTTTTTTATTTTTATAGTCATAAATTAGAGATTTTAATTCTTTAAATTTTGATGTTAATTCCTTTAATTCGTTTGTTCTTTGATCAATTTTTTTTTTTGTTTCAAAATATTCATCCATAATTTTAATAGATGTAATCAATAAAAGTTTATTTTCACCTATGTTGCCTAAATTAGATTTTAAATCATCAAACTTTTGATTTAAATAGATAGAAAGTTCCTCTAAATGCTCCTCTTGGCCATCATCACATGATAGTAAAAATTCTTTACCATTAAACTTTATGTTTACATTTGCCATTTATCTATTTCCTCTAATAAAGTATCTGTTTCTTGATTTAATTCATCAATTTTTTCTGCAAATTCAGTCTCTTTTTTACTTTCTTTTTCTTTTTCCTTATTCAATTGATCTAACCTTATTTTTAATTCGTCATAATTTGTCTTTATTTCATAATATTTGTTTTCGAGTTCCTTTTTTTCAATTTCTAATTGATTTTTCTGTTTATCAAGATTTAAGATTGAATTTTCCAAATTTGGATCTTCTGTTTTTATCAAATTTAATTTTTCTATAGTCTCTTTTAACTTTTTTTCTTTTTCATAAAGAGTTTTCATATATATATAATTATAATATTAAATTGATTCACCCAAGTCTAAATAGGATATTTTTTGAATAAAAATAACAGAGATTTATCCAACGCCATAAGGTTTTTATCTATAGATGCTGTTCAAAAAGCTAATTCTGGACATCCTGGTATGCCTATGGGAATGGCTGATGTTGCCACAGTTCTTTTCAAAAACTTTTTAAAATTTAACCCAAAAGATCCTGATTGGTTAAATAGAGATAGGTTTGTATTATCTGCTGGTCATGGTTCAATGCTTTTATATTCTTTGTTATACTTAACTGGATACAAAAGTATTAAATTAGATGACATAAAAAACTTTAGACAAATTAATTCAATTTGTGCAGGACATCCTGAGTACCACCCTAACTCTGGAATTGAAACCACCACAGGACCTTTGGGCCAAGGAATATCAAATTCTGTTGGCTTCGCTATTGCAGAGGAAATACAAAAAAAGAAAAATGGAAAAAATATAATTAACCATAAAACCTATGTGCTGGCTGGTGATGGTTGTTTAATGGAAGGAATTAGTCATGAGGCTTTAAGTCTTGCTGGACACTTAAAATTAAAAAATCTTATTTTACTTTTTGATAATAATTCCATTTCTATAGATGGACCTACTAGTTTGGCCGTATCAGATGATCATAAAAAAAGATTTAATAGTTACGGATGGAATTTTCTTGAGATTGATGGCCACGATGAAAAACAAATTTTTAAAGCATTAAAAAGAGCTCAAAATTCTAAAGTTCCTACTGCTATATCATGTAAAACTATTATTGGATATGGTTCTCCAAATAAATCAGGAAAAGCCTCTGCTCATGGAAGTCCATTGGGTGAGGAGGAAGTTGCTTTGGTAAGAAAAAAATTTAAATGGAATTATAAACCTTTTGAAATTCCAAATCATATTTTAAAAGAATGGAGAATAATTGGTGAAAGAGCCTCTAAGAAATATAGAAGTCCCAAAAAAAACAATAAAAATTTAACTAAAACTATTGATCATAACTTTATAAAAAAAGTTCAAAATATTATTAAGCAAGAAAAGAAAAATTATATAAATTCTTTGGAGGCTATGGCAACTAGAAAATCCTCAGAAAAAATATTAAATGTATTAACAAAAAAAATACCAGAATTAATTGGTGGATCTGCTGATCTGGCTGGATCAAATAATACAAAGACCAAAAATCACAAAATAATAAAACCTGGAAAATTTGATGGAAATTATATTCATTATGGAGTTAGAGAACATGCAATGAGCGGAATTATGAATGGAATTGCCTTGCATAGTAATTTAATTCCTTATGGTGGAACTTTTCTTATTTTCAGTGATTATTGCAAACCATCAATAAGATTATCTGCATTAATGAAACAAAGAGTAATTTATGTTATGACACATGATTCTATTGGTCTTGGTGAAGATGGACCAACCCATCAACCGATTGAACAACTCTCTAATCTAAGATCTATTCCAAATTTAAATGTATTTAGACCAGCTGATACAATAGAAACTTTTGAGTGCTGGGAAATTGCTTTAAGCATTAATAGTCCAAGTGTAATTGCTTTAACAAGACAA
Organism: uncultured Pelagibacteraceae bacterium; assembly: GCA_902566785.1. GTDB lineage: Bacteria > Pseudomonadota > Alphaproteobacteria > Pelagibacterales > Pelagibacteraceae > Pelagibacter. Next base: position 26,593 of record CACFKI010000006.1, read on the forward strand.
AATATCAATCCTGTGAGACAAGAGTATAATGCTCAAAACAAATGTATTAAAGGTGCTTATGAAATATTAAGAACAGAAAAAGAAATAGAATTGACTATTATTGCAACTGGTTCTGAGGTAAGTTTAGCAATTGAAGTAAGTCATAAATTAGCCACACAAAATATTTATTCAAAAGTTATATCAGTGCCTTCGGTTGAATATTTTAATAATCAGACAGACGATTACAAAAAGCAAATAATGAATGAAACTAATTATAAAATTTCTATTGAAGCCGCTATCACTGAACCTTGGAAAAAATTTATTGGAGAAAATGGAATATGTTTTGGAGTTGACGATTTCGGTAAAAGTGCACCAGGAAAAGATGTTTTCAAATCCTTTCGCTTAGATGCTGAAAATGTAATTAAACAAACTAGGAGAATGTTAAATAAATAATATGACAATAAAAATTGGAATAAATGGTATGGGTCGAATTGGAAGAATGATAGTGAGATCTATAATTGAGAACAATTATTCAAATATTGAGATTAAACATATAAATAATAGAACAAACTCTGAAACTTGTTCAAATCTTTTAAAATATGACTCAATTCATGGAAAGTTCAATGCTGAAATTAAATTTGATAATAATTATATTTCAATAAATAAAAAGAAAATTTCTTTTGGGCAAGAGATAGACTTAAAAAATATTAATTGGAAAAAATATAATGTTGATTATGTTTTTGAATGTACAGGCAAGTTTAATTCTAAAGAAAAATTATTACCTCATCTAAAAAATGGTGCAAAAAAAATTATAGTATCAGCACCATGTAAAAATGCAGATAAAACTGTCGTATTTGGAGTTAATGAAAAAGAGATTAAAAAGAGTGATAATATAATCTCAGCTGCTTCATGTACAACCAATTGTCTTGCTCCTGTTGCTCATGTTTTAAATAAAAATTTTGAAATTGAAAAAGGTTTTATGACAACAATTCATGCATTTACTAGTGATCAAAGAATATTAGATAATTCTCATAAAGATCCAAGAAGAGCAAGATCTGCAAGCCAATCAATAGTTCCAACATCTACTGGTGCATCAAAAGCAATAGGTGAAATTATTCCAGAATTAAGAGGAAAGTTGGAAGGTATAGCAATGAGAATACCAACACCTAATGTTTCTTTGGTAGAATTAGTATTTTGTACAAAAAAAAGTTTATCTGTAAAAAAGATAAATTCTGCATTTGAAAAATTTATATCAAAACAGAAAAGTAAGGTTCTTGAAATTTCAAACGAAAAACTTGTATCAATAGATTTCAATCATAATTCAGCTTCATCGATAATAGACGCCTCACTTACAAATGTGGTAGGTAAAAATATGGGTAAAATTTCCGCGTGGTATGATAATGAGTGGGGTTTTTCAAACCGAATGTGTGATATAGCAGAGTTTATTCATAAAAATTCTTAATGAATTATATAAAAGATCAAAAAAACTTAGATGGAAAAATAATCTTATTAAGACTTGATTTAAATGTTCCATTAAAAAATGGTATAATTAGCGATGACACCAGAATTGTTAAAATTTTACCTACTTTAGAATTTTTAATAAAAAATAATTCAAAAATTATAATTATTTCACATATAGGTAGACCTAAGGGAAAGTGGAATGAAATTTTCTCTATGAAACCTGTTTGTGAATATATTAATAAAAAAATTAATAGTCAGGTAAAACTGATTAAAAAAAATATTTTTGAATTAAAAAAAGAGGAATTATTTTCAAATTCAAAAGATCAAATCGTTTTTTTAGAGAATATTAGATTTTATAAAAATGAAGAGGAAAACGACATGAATTTTTCTAAACATTTGGCTAGTCTGGGAGATCTATTTATAAATGACGCTTTTTCTTGCTCCCATAGAGCGCACGCTTCATTATGCGAAATTACCAAATATATACCTTCTTATGCAGGGATTCAATTTGAGGCTGAAGTTAATGCTTTAGAAAAAGTTACTAAAAACATTAAAAAACCAATCACATGTATAATTGGAGGATCTAAAATCTCTACAAAAATCTCAATCATAAAGAATTTAATACCTAGATTTGATAATATTATAATTGTAGGTGGAATGGCAAATAATTTGCTAAAGTATAAAGGTCATTCTATCGGAAAATCTATTCAAGAGACTAATTGTGAAACAAATATTGATGATATATTTGAGACTTCCAAAAATTATCCATGCTCTATTATCTTGCCAGAGGACGTTGCTGTTGGCAAAACAATGGATGACAGAGCAAAAATTAAGGAATTAAATCAAATAGAAAATGATGATATTATTTTAGATATTGGCCCAAAAACTATTAATAAAGTTAAATCAATAATTAATAAAAGTAAAACAATTTTGTGGAATGGGCCAGCCGGATATTTTGAAAACCCTCAATTTTCTAAAGGGAGTATTGCAATTGGAAATCAAATTGCAAATCAAAACAAATTAGGTCAAATTTTTTCTGTAGCAGGTGGGGGTGATACTTTTGCTCTTATTAACATTATTGATATTTTTGATAATTTCAATTTTGTTTCAACTGCTGGTGGAGCATTTTTAGAATATCTTGAAGGTAAAGAATTGCCTGGTATAAAGGCATTAAACTAATGTCAGAACTCAATAAAATTGCATTAAAAATTTTATCGGATGGAAAGGGTATTCTTGCTGCAGATGAGAGCACTGCAACTATGACCAAAAGGCTTGATGCAGTAAAAGTTCAGTCAAATGAACAAAATAGACTTCTTTTTAGAAAAACTCTTTTTACATCAGAAAGTATGAAAAGCTGTATCGGGGGCGTAATATTGTATGATGAAACAATAAAACAAAAAAGTGAGACTAAATCAATTCCAGAAATAATAATTAATAATGGGGCAATACCTGGTATTAAAGTTGACACAGGAGCAAAACCTTTGGCGGGATCAACTGAAGAAAAAATTACTGAGGGTTTAGATGGATTAAGAGAAAGATTAAAAGTATATTATAAACTTGGAGCAAGATTTACTAAGTGGAGAGGAGTTTATTCAATTTCAAAAAAAAATCCAAGTAGCCTCTGTATCCATTCAAACGCTCATGCTCTAGCAAGGTATTCCTCATTGGTCCAAGAATGTGGTATGGTGCCAATTGTTGAACCTGAGTTACTAATGGATGGAAATCATTCTGCAGCTTTATGTTTTGACAAAACCTCTGAAATTATTAAAAAATGTTTTGAGGAACTTATTATTCATAATGTTGATTTGAAAGGGGTTATTTTAAAACCCAATATGATTTTAGATGGAAACAGTTCTGAAAGTAAAATAACAAATGAGGAAGTTGCTGATTTAACACTAAAATGTTTAAAAGACTCAGTTCCTCAAGAAGTCCCTGGAATAGCTTTTCTTTCGGGTGGTCAAACAGAATTAGAGGCTACTGAAAATCTAAATTTTATAAATAAAAAAAATAATACAAAATTTATAATGACTTATTCTTACGGGAGAGCCCTGCAGCAAAGTGCTTTGAAACATTGGTCAAAAAATATTCAAGATATAAAGGGTACCCAAGAAATATTTAATCATAGAGCAAGAATGTGCACTTTAGCTGCTAAAGGGGAATGGTCAAAAGAACTTGAGAAAAAGAACTAAATTTATATATCTAATATCACCAAATAAAATTAATTCAAATTTTTATAAGGATTTAAAAGAGGTTTTAAAAACGAATAAAGTAAAGTATTTCCAACTAAGATTAAAAAGTATTTCAACTGATAAAATTATAAAAATTTCACGAAAAATAAAAAAAATTTGTAAATATTTTAAAGTAAAATTTATAGTTAATGACAACCCTTTGATTTCTCTTAAAGTGGGTGCAGATGGATGTCATCTTGGTCAATCAGATATGGACATAGAAAAAGCAAGGAAAATAATTAAAAAAAAAATTATTGGAGTCACTTGTCATAATTCATTAAATAAAGCTAAAAAAGCAATTGCAAAAAAAGCTGACTATATAGCAATTGGCGCATTTCAGAAAAGCATAACAAAAAAAATAAAATATAAAGCGACTTTAAATGATTTAAAAAAGTTTAGAATTATCACAAAAAAGCCAATAATAGCAATTGGAGGTATCAATCAATATAATTACAAAAAACTTTTGTTGAATAAAGCTGACTTTTTAGCTATTTCAAGCTTCATTTGGAAAAATAAAAAATTAAAACCAATACAGGCAATAAAATTATTAAAATGAAAATATCAGGCAATGAATTGAAAACGGGGATGATAATTGAGCATAAAAATGATTTGTGGGAAGTTTTAAAAACTCAACATGTAAAACCAGGTAAAGGAGGAGCATTTAATCAGGTTGAAATGAAAAGTATTAACAAAGATACAAAATTAAATGAAAGATTTAGATCTGGTGATAGCATAGAAAGGGCAATTATTGAAGAAATCGCATATAATTATTTATATGAAGACAAAGATGAATGTTATTTTATTAACAACAAAACATTTGAACAAATAAATATAAAAAAAGATTTATTGGGAGAAAAATTTAAATTTTTAAGCGAAGGATTGGAAGTCAAAATTGGAATTTACAATGATATTCCTATAAAAATAGACCTGCCAAACCAAATTAATTGTAAAATTGAAACTACAGATGCTGCCTTAAAAGGACAAACGGTTTCCTCTTCATATAAACCAGCAACATTAGAAAATGGAATAAAGATACAAGTACCACCTTTTATCGAAAGTGGTGATTCTATAATTGTAGATACCAGATCAATTGAATACATCAAAAAAATTTAAAGTATGAACTCAATATCACCTAATTTAAATATTATGATAAAGGCTGCAGAAAAAGCATCAAAGGTTTTAATTAGAGATTTTGGTGAAGTAGAGAAATTACAAGTTTCAATTAAAGGACCTTTAGATTTTGTAACTAATACTGATAAAAAAATCGAAAAAATTTTAATCGAGGAACTTAATAAAGCAAAAAAAAATTATTCTATATTAAGTGAAGAAATTGGTATAATTGAAAATTCTGATAAAGATAATTTTTGGGTAATTGACCCAATAGACGGAACTACAAATTTTTTACATGGAATTCCTCATTTTGCTATATCTATTGCTTTAAAGAATAAAAATGAAATTATTTCTGGTCTAATTTATGATCCAATTAAAAATGAAATGTTTTATGCAGAAAAAGATAATGGGGCTTTTTTGAATAATCATAGGATTAGGGTATCAAGTAAAAAAAACTTAAATGAATGTTTGTTTGCTAGTGGAGGAAAGGTAGAATTAAATTCAAAACTCAACATTAGAAAATCTGGATGTGCTGCTTTAGATTTAGCATATGTAGCGTCTGGTAGATATGATGGATATTTCCAAAAAGATTTAAACATTTGGGATATTGCAGCAGGTTTAATTCTAGTAATTGAAGCAGGCGGTAAAACTAATTTCAAAGATAATTTGAATACAAATAACTTAAGGGTTAATGCTGCAAGCAACGCTATATACGAAAAAATGCTTGAAAACCTTGATAAGTTTTAATTGTTTTTAAAAATTCATTTGTTATAAAGCCAGCTATGAAAAAAAAAATACATCCGAACTATCATAAAATAAAAGTAGAGATGACAGATGGATCGCAATTTGAAACAAAGTCTACATGGGGATCTGAAGGCGAAGTTCTTAAATTAGAGATTGATCCTATATCGCATTCAGCTTGGACTGGTGGAAAACAGAAAATTTTAGACAAAGGTAGAGTCAGTAAATTTAATAAAAAATTTCAAAACTTTAGAGCAGAAAAGAAAAGCTAATGTCAAATACTCCATTAATGCCAATGGCTACAGCTGTATGGCTTGTTGAAAATACAACATTAACATTTAAACAAATTGCAGATTTTTGCAAATTGCATGAAGTTGAAGTCCAGGGTATTGCTGATGGCGATGTAGGAAAGGGTATCGTAGGATATAACCCAATCATCGCAGGACAATTAACTAGAGATGAAATAGAACTATCATCTAAGGACCATAATAGAGCCCTTCAAATCAATACTTATGATTATGAAATTAATGAAGAAAACAAAAAAATAAAAAAATATGTTCCACTTTCAAAGAGACAAGACAAACCGGATTCTGCCTTATGGCTTTTAAAAAATCATTCTATGCTAAAAGACTCACAAATTGCTAAATTAGTCGGAATCACCAAAAATTCAGTTACAGCAATAAGGAATAAAAGTTATTGGAACTATAATAATTTAAATTCTAAAGATCCAGTATCAATAGGTTTGTTTAATCAAAAAGATTTAATTGATGCGATAGAAAAAGCTGAAAGAAGAATAAAAAGAGAGAAAAAACAAAAAGAAAAAGAAAAAAAAGAATAAATTTTAGTTAATAAATTAATAGACAACATATGTTTTAAATGTTAGTTAATCTTTTTTTTTAGGAGGTTGTTATTAAAATAGAAGTAAAAGATAATAATGTTGAACAGGCATTAAGAGTTTTAAAAAGAAAACTTCAAAGAGATGGCTTTTTTAAAGTTATCAAATTGAAAAATACATACGAGAAACCTTCAGAGAAAAAAAAAAGAATTTTACAAGAAAATATAAAAAGAGTTAAAAAGTTAAATAAACTTAAGAACAGATTTTAAACCGCGGGGTGGAGCAGCCTGGTAGCTCGCAAGGCTCATAACCTTGAGGTCGGCGGTTCAAATCCGTCCCCCGCAACCAATTAAAATTATATTTTAAAATTTGATTTTTTAGAGTCCTTCAAAAAACCTTTAACAGTGTCTATGGTAAGTGCATTAAATGATTTACCAAAATTTTCTATTTTTTCGATTATTGTGGGAGGAACAGTAATTATATGACATCCTAATCTTTGAGCTTGAATATAGTTGTACGGTTCTCTAGTACTTGCCCATAAGATTTGAACATTTTTATATTTTTTTGCTAAATTTATAGAATTTTTAATTTCAAAAATTGGATCTTTTCCAACATCTGCCATTCTTCCTGCAAAAATTGATATAATTACTTTTGTTTTTTTATTTATATGTTTTAAAATTTTTCTAGTCTGATTTGAAGTATAAACTGCAGTTATATTTAATTTTATATTTTTTTCATTTAAAGATTTTATAACCTTTCCCATAAACTTGCCCTTTGAATTAAATACAGGAACTTTAACATAAACATTTTTACCCCATGTATTTATATTGATACCTTGATTAATCATATTTTTTTCATCATCTGCAAAAACCTCACATGAAACAGGTTTATTTGTTATTTTGAGAATATCTAAACTGTAAGTTTTGTAATCTTTTGCTCCAGCTTTTCTCATTAAGCTTGGGTTGGTAGTAAAACCTTTTACAATTTTTTTTTTATGAAACTTTTTAATTAAATTTTTATCAGCGATATCACAATATATTTTAGTCAATTTATAAGCTTTTAACAATTTCTTCTGTCATTTTTTTTGCATCAGCAAACAACATTAACGTATTATCTCTATAAAATAAATCATTATCAATTCCAGCGTAGCCTGGTGACAAGCTTCTTTTGACAAATAATACTGATTTACTTTTTTCTACATCTAATACTGGCATTCCATAAATTGGGCTTTGTGGATCAGACTTAGCTACTGGATTAGTTACATCATTAGCTCCAATCACATACGCAACATCACAGTTTGCAAAATCATTATTAATTTCCTCTAATTCAAAAACCTCATCGTATGGCACATTTGCCTCAGCTAATAAAACATTCATGTGGCCTGGCATTCTTCCAGCAACTGGATGGATGGCGTAAGATACTTTAACTCCATTTTTTTTTAACGCATCAACCATTTCCCTTAAAGCATGTTGTGCCTGAGCGACCGCCATACCGTATCCAGGTACGATTATAACAGAAGATGCATTTTTCATTAAAAATGCTGCATCGTCAGCATTACCATTTTTAACTGGCTTTTGTTCTTGTGAAGAATTTGTAGCAGTTTGGTCAGTAGCGCCCCATCCTCCCAGAATAACATTAAAGAAGGATCGATTCATTCCTTTGCACATTATATAAGAAAGTATCGCTCCAGATGATCCAACCAATGCACCTGTTATAATTAAAGCTGAATTTTCCAATGTAAATCCAATACCTGCAGCAGCCCAACCAGAGTAAGAGTTTAACATTGATATAACCACTGGCATATCAGCACCTCCAATTGGTATTATTAATAAAACTCCCAATAAAAATGAAATACCAATTATAATCCAAAACAAATTACTTGTTTGTGTTTTGCATAAATAAAAAATTAAAATTATTATTGAAATACCTAAAAACAAATTTAGATAATGCTGTCCAATGAAAGTTATAGGGGAACCTGACATTATTCCTCTTAGCTTTAGGAATGCAATAATTGATCCAGAAAAAGTTATAGCTCCTATTGCTGCTCCTAATGACATTTCGATTAAGCTAGCAATTTTTATATTACCTGGTGAGCCCAGATTAAATACTTCTGGATTAAGAAATGCTGAAATTGCAACAAATACTGCAGCAAGTCCTACTAAACTGTGAAATCCAGCAACTAATTCTGGCATTGCAGTCATTGGTATTTTAAAAGCTATAAAAGCTCCCATGGATCCACCAATTATTAGAAAGATTAATAGGTATACAAAACCTGTCGTAAAATTTCCTACTGAAAGTATTGTAACGCTTATAGCAATTGCCATTCCAATAATTCCAAATAGGTTTCCTTGTCTTGAAGTTTCTGGAGAAGAAAGTCCTCTTAAAGCTAAAATAAAAAGTATTCCTGATATTAAATAAAATACAGCTAAAATATTTGCAGATATCATTTTTTATCTTTCTGTTTTTTTTTATACATCGCAAGCATTCTTTGAGTTACTAGAAATCCTCCAAAAATATTAACTGCAGCTAAAACTATTGCTAAATATCCAAAAATATTTGCTGTATCGAAAATATTTACTTTATCCCCTGCTAAAGCAGCAATTATTGCCCCAACAATTATAACCGAGGAAATAGCATTGGTTACCGACATCAAAGGAGTATGCAAAGATGGGGTTACACTCCAAACAACATAATATCCAATAAAAATTGATAGTATAAAAATACTTAATCTGAATATAAAGGGATCAATTTCCATAAATTTATTTTATAATAGTTTTAGCTATTATTTCATCCTCTAAATTAATATTTATTTCGTTTTTTTCCTTATTAAATAAATTTGATATAAAGTTAAAAACATTCTTGCTATAAAGCACAGATGATGAGTAAGGAAGTTTATTTAAAATATTTCTATCGCCTAAAATTTTAATTCCATTCTTATCAACAATTTTATCCATTTCTGTAAATGCAGAATTACCTCCCTGGATTGCTGCCAAATCATAAATAACTGATCCGGATTGCATATTGTTAATCATTTCTTCTTTAATAATTAATGGAGCTTTTTTACCAGGTATTAGTGCTGTACATATTATAATATTAATTTTCTTTAAGGTCTCACTTAATAATTCCTCTTGTTTTTTTTTAAAATCCTCTGATGCTTCCTTAGCGTATCCTCCTTCAGTCTCCAAATTTTCTGATCCTTCAACGGTTAAAAATTTACCTCCCAAACTTTCTACTTGTTCTTTTGATGCCATTCTCACATCTGTAGCAAACACAATTGCACCCATTCTTTTTGCAGTTGCTATTGCTTGCAAACCAGCAACTCCCGCACCAACAACTAAAACTTTTGCAGCTGGTACAGTGCCTGCTGCTGTCATCATCATAGGAATAGCCTTTTCATAAACTGAAAAAGACTCTAATACAGCTTTATATCCTGCAAGGTTTGCTTGGGAAGAAAGTACATCCATTGATTGAGCTCTTGTTATTCTCGGTAATAACTCTAAAGAAAATAAATTAATTTTTTTTTTTGATAGTTCTAGCAATTGCTCTTTATTATTGTAGGCGTCTAAAACACCAATTAGAGTTTGATCTGATTTTAAAATTGAAAAATAATTTGAGTCCAATAAACCCATTTGTACAATAAGATCAGAACTTTCTATTAGTTTTTTATTATCATCAACAATTTTTGCACCAGCTTGTTCATATTCATGATCTTCAATACCTAAATGTTTTCCATAATCTCTACTTAAATGAACCTCACAATTTAAACTTTTATATTTTTTTATAATTTCAGGAACTATAGATACTCTTTTTTCAAGATTTTGCTTTTCTAGTATAGAGCCTACAATCATTTATATATTTATTATTTTTGTCTTGCTTTGAATTTTGGATTTTTCTTATTGATTATATAAACTCTTCCTCTTCTTCTCACAAGTTTAGAATTAAGATCTCTTTTTTTCAGTGATTTAAGTGAGCTTGCAATTTTCATAAATTTATATTTTTTTTATCCTTGATAAACGAAGTTATATAATCTTTCAAACTTATTTTACCAAATCTTTTGTTAACTTTATTATTTAAATTCATACTAGTTAATGCTGAGGCAAATCGTTCGCCCTTTCTTGGTCTCAAAAACCTAATTTTTGTGTTAAATAACTTTGCTACCTGAATTATTGAGTAAGTCTCTTTGTGTGAAATACTATAATGTTCACAACGGTTTTTTTTCCATGCTTCATAACAGGTCAATATTGTATCATCAATATGAGTAAAACGTCTAGATTGAGATCCGGGTTTTACAATTGTTAAGGGCTTATTTTTTTCAAACTGTTTTTCAAAAATTCCTATGACAGTTGCCATGTCTCCAGTTCTTATATGCCCCTGTCCATATACATTATAAAAATATATTATTTCATATCTAAGTTTAAACCATTTTTTTAAATTTTCTAATAATTCTAAATTTTTTGATTTTGTGAAAGCATAAGGTGATAAATTTTTGTCACTCCCCTTCTGCCCAAGGCTGGCTGAGGTTGCTGAATAAATTAATCTAATTTTGTTTTCTAGACAAAATTTAAAAACTGCCTTACTTCCTACTGAATTTGAATCAAAACATTTATCAAATTTTTTAAAACTTTGATAGATCCTAGAAAATTCACCGAAATGAAATATGCAATTTATTTTTGCTCTATAAGATTTTAAGATTTTATCAATATTTTTAGTATTTGATTTTATGTATTTAACATTTTTATTTTCAATATGATTAGACTTGTAACCGCTAGAGTAATTATCAATACTAATTATTTTATAATTAGTTTTCTTAAGAAAATATCTTATTAAGTTAGAACCAACAAAACCTGCACCACCTGTTACTATGATAAAATTTTTCATTAAATCGGAATAGCCTGGCAACGTCCTACTCTCCCATGTCTTAAGACAAAGTACCATCGGCGCAGAAAGGCTTGACTTCCGAGTTCGGAATGGGATCGGGTATTACCCTTTCGCAATAATCACCAGGCACGTCTTTATACAATTTTAAAATTACTAATCAAGCTATATTTATATAATACTAAAATCTGTATTTTAATAATGTTTTTAATGCGATAAATCCATCTTTAAAATTTATTTTTTTTCCTTCAGAATAATCTCTGCCCTTATATGATATAGGTACTTCTTTAATTTTTTCATTTAGTAGAGATATTTTTGTAGTAACCTCAGGACAAAAACTAAATCCTTTTTCTTTAAGTTTGATTTTTTTAAAAATTTTTGTATCAAAAACTTTGTAACAAGTATGAGCATCAGTTAAATTCTGATTATTTAAAATATTTGAGATTATTGTTAAAATATGATTTGCAAAAACTCTAAAGATAGAACTGAATTCATTTTCAAAATACCTATTTTTTCCTAAAACTCTAGATCCGTAAACTACTTTGTATTCTTTTTCTTTTATTGGCTTAACTAATTTATTAAAATCTTTTGGAGAATATTCAAGATCAGCATCTTGGATTATTATTATATTTCCTTTAACAAACTTTTTAGCACTATTTATTGCTGCTCCTTTTCCATAATTTCGATTGTGGAAAATAATTTTATCGATTTTTTTCTTTAATTTTTTTTTTAAAATTTCCCGAGTACCATCTGTAGAAAAATCATCAACAACAATTATCTGTTTTTTTAATTTTTGCTTATAAACCTTATCAATAATAATGTTAATTGTCTTAACTTCGTTATAACATGGAATTATTACAGTTATCATTTAATTTAAAAAAAATTTTTTTTATTTAAATCTTTCAAAGTTATTGTGATACCATCCTTTAAACTTGTTTTAGCTTTCCAGCCAAGAGAATTAGCAAGGTTTACATTTAAAAGTTTTCTTTTTATACCATCTGGCATATTCAAGTTTTTTTTAATTTTTAAATTTAAATTAAAAAATTTTATAAGATATTTTGCGTAACTCTCAATAGATAGATCTTTTCCAGTTCCAATATTTATTAATGTTTTTTTTGTTTTTCTATTCATAAAATAAATACATGCGTCAGCAATATCATCAACAAATATGATTTCTCTTTTTGGTTTTCCTGTGCCCCAAATTTCGATTTGTTTCTTTTTATATTTTTTTGCTAAATAAATTTTCTTAATTAAGGCTGCTATAAAATGAGAATTTTTATTATCATAATTATCATTTGGACCATAAGAATTACATGGCATTAAACATTTATAATTAGTCTTATATTGCAAATTATAATTTTCACAAAGCTTTACTCCTGCAATTTTAGCAATAGCATATGGCTCATTGGTATATTCAAGTTTCCCTGTTAATAACATTTTTTCAGTTATAGGTTTTGATATATTTTTTGGATAAATACAACTTGATCCAAAAAATATAAGATTTTTAATTTCACTCAGATATGATCCATGAATAATATTATTTTGAATAGTTAAATTTTCGTAAATAAATTTTGCTCTTTGAGTGTTATTTGCATGTATGCCTCCAACTCTTGCTGCGGCAACTATTACTACTTTGGGTTTATTTTTTTTTAAAAATTTAAAAACTTTTTCTTGATTTAATAAATTTAACTTTGATTTATCAATTGTTAAAATATTTTTGAATCCAGCTTTTTTTAATTTTTTGAATATTGCTGAACCCAAGTGTCCCTTATGTCCCGCTAAAAATATTTTATGATTTTTACTGACCATTATTTTTTAATTCATAGTCAATCATTTCTTCAACTAATTGATTTAAATTTCTTTTTGGTCTCCATTTTAATATTTTTTTTGCTTTTGAAAAATCACCTCTCAAATTATGTACTTCTAAAGGTCTTAAATATCTTTTATCAATTTGTATAATGCAATTATTATTTTGGTCAAAACCCTTTTCGTTCAATCCTTTGCCTCTCCATTTAATTTTTATTTTTAATTTGTTACAAACAATGTTTATAAATTGTTTAATTGTATATTGTTTATTTGTTGAAATAACAAAATCATTTGGTTTCTTCTGATTAAGCATTTTCCACATTGCCTCGACATAGTCACCAGCATGGCCCCAATCTCTTTTTGAATATAAATTTCCTAAATATAATTTTTTTTGTTTTTTTAATTTTATCTTTGTCAACCCTTTTACTATTTTTTTTGTTACAAATGTTTCACCTCTCAATGGACTTTCATGATTAAATAAAATTCCATTGCATGCATAAATGCCATATGCATTTCTATAAATTCTAGTAATTGTATGAGCAAATACTTTGCCTGCCGCATAAGGACTTTGAGGATCAAATGGAGTATTTTCATTTTGAGATTTTTTTTGAGTCCCTCCAAACATTTCGGAAGTCCCAGCTTGATAAAACTTTATTTTTTTTTTATTTATACTTTTTATAGCATCTAAAATTCTTAAAGTACCAAGTCCATCTACGTTGCTTGTATATTCTGGTATAGTATATGAAACAGCTACATGTGATTGTGCAGCTAAATTATATATTTCGTCAGGCATAATTTTTGAAATAAGAGATGAAACAGAAGAGCTATCTATCAAGTCTCCATAATGAAGAATAAATTTTCTATTTTTTAAAGATGGATCCTCATATATATCTTCTAACCTAGAAGTATTAAACGAAGAAGATCTTCTTATTACGCCATGTACAATATATTTTTTGTTTAATAAAAACCTGGAAAGATAGGCTCCATCTTGGCCAGTGACTCCAAAAATTAAAGCTATTTTTTTTTTCATTTTTTAGACTATATTTTAATATATTATATAACCCATATAGCAATTATAAAATATTGAATTAAATACTTTTAGCTTAAAGTATTACTTTATATTTAAAAATGGAAAATAATAAGATTTCAATCATTACAGTTGTCAAAAATGGTATGCCGTTTTTAAAAACGTCGATCAAATCGTTTAGAATGCAAACTTATATTAATAAAGAATTAATTATAGTATTTGCTCCGTCTCAAGACGGAACTGAAGAATATTTGAACACAATTAATGATAAAAATATAATAGTTAAGAAAGACATAATTTCAAAAACTAAATTTGGATCTATTAACTTGGGTATTGGATTATCTAGTGGTAAATATTTTGGTTTACTTCATGCTGACGATGTTTTTTATGATGAAAATACATTAAAATATATTTCTAATGCTTTCAAAGAAAATATTAATTGTGTGTATGGAAATGTATTATTTGCAAATAAAAATAATTTAAAATCAATAAATAGAGTTTGGAAAAGTAAAAAATTTAAAAAAAATAATCTTAAATATGGTTGGATGCCACCGCATACATCGCTTTTTTTAGAAAAAAATTTTTATTCCAACGAAAATAAAATGTACAATGAACTGTATCCTATATCTGGTGATTATTATTTTATACTTAAAATACTGAATGATAGTAAAATCAATACAAGTTTTATTGATAAATATATTACAATAATGAGAGATGGAGGTGATAGTACAAAATTAGTTAATATTTTACAAAAATTTAGAGAAGATATTAAAATTGCAAAAATATTTTATAATGGATACTTTATTTGTATAATTTTTAAAATTATTCAAAAGATTTTTCAGATAAAAATAGTTAATGAGAAGATTACAAGTGATTATTTAAGCAATTTAGAAAAAGAATTAAATTAACTTTAATTACTTACTTGGTTTATAAAAATATAATTATTCTTCTTGTATATATTAATACCTTTTCCAGAATCAATATGACAGATAAATGGGATAGACCAACAAAACTGATGCTGAGTTGAAATAATTTTTGAATCTGGGAAATTAACAGAATAATTTTCAATTTTTTTAGTTGAATATTCAACTTCTAAAATTTTAGGCCAAAAACCATCTCTATTTTCAAAACTATAAACTCTATTAAAATTTTTTGAAGCATTAAATATTAAGGATAAAAATAAAGTTATAATAATTCCTCTATTTAATATTAAATTGATTTTCAAAACATATTTTAAAATGAATATTATAAAAAAGAATGAGAATACGAATAAATAAGGAATTCCAAATCTAATAACTGGGGATTTGATAAACCAAAAAAATAGACCTATTGTAGAAAATAAAAAAATCGTTGATAATAATATAGTATTATTTTTTTTATCAAAAATATTATTCTTATAAGAATTCAAATATTTTAAATTAAAAATAAAAATAATAAAAAAAGGAATTAGAAGAGCAGATATGTGTTCTATAAACTCTGTTTTATTTCTATTGAACCAAGTAGAAACCCAATTAAAATTTCTAAGATACTCTTCCTCAGTTAATGTTCCTGTATAATCCCTAACAGATTTGTTTACTGCTCCAGTTACCGCATTTATTGAATTGCTTATTTCAAATGTGTACCAATTTACATGTTTAAGACATGTAAATTCAAACATTGGTACAAAACATCCTGAATATATAAATTGTTGTATTATCCAAAATAAGAAAAAAATTGAACAAAACAAAAAAGATATTATTACAGATCTTTTTTTAATATTTTTAAGTTTTATTATAAATAAAGACGCAAATACTATTAAAGGAGCCATAAAAGTTGAAAGTTTTATAGTTATGGCCAAGGTTGAGAACATTAATAATATTATAAAATATTTCTCTAATTTAAAATTATCGAAAGTTTCAGTTAATTTTAAAAAATAATAAAAAGATAATAATAAAAAAATATTTGCTGGAAAATCAAATCCATGAGCTGCAATTCTTGAGAACTTTATTATTATATAAAAAGATAAAGTAAGTAAAAAATATCTTGAAATACTGTATTGATCATTTTTACTAAAAGCTATTTCTAAAAATAAATATAATACGAAAAAAAATAATATTGGATTTGACATGTGTACACCATTAAGACCTAAAATTGGCAAATAAAATATTGAGGAAAAATTTAACCAGGAAGAGTTCCATCCAAACTGTGGTTGCAAATTAGAGAGACCAAAAATTATTTTTTCAGAGATAATGTTTATTATGTATGGTAGATGATAGTAACCATAATCTTCATGAGGGTCATAGTTTAATGTCATCAAAAAAACTATAAATAGGGTAATTATTGAAATTAAATAATTTTTTTTTATAGAATTAAAAAAGAAGTTAGTATTTTTAAATAAACCTAAAAAAAGTAAAGATATAACAATTATTAAATTTATATTTGTATTTAATGGAAAAAAAAAGTGAATCAGAAAAGATAGAAATGTTAAGAATGTTATACCTATTAATCCTATCTCTGAAAGTTTAAAAATATTTCTCTCTAAATGTAAAATATATCTTAAACAAAACAATCCACTTGAGACTGACAAAGTAACAAAAAAAATTAATGAAAGGAAAATTTCTATCATATGTAATTAATTATTTTTCTAAAGAAATAATTCCATTTTTTACACTAAATAATTTATCACAATTTGATAAATTTTTTTTATTGTGAGAAACTAAAATTATTGTTTTTGATTTTTTTAAATTATAAATATTATTTATTATCAATTGTTCATTTTTTTCATCTAATGCGTTTGTGGCTTCGTCAAAAATTAAAATCTCCCTAGAGCTATAATATAATCTTGCCAAAGCTATTCTTTGTCTTTGGCCTGATGAAATTTTTTTACTATTTAAACCAATTACAGTATTTAACTTATCCGGTAATTCTTCAATAAACTCATTTAAATTGGAAAATTTTAATGCTTCATTTAATTTTTTATTATCATTAATATTGTCAGAGCCAAAAAAAATATTATTTTTAATTGTATCCTCTAACAAAAATGTATCTTGAGAAACAAAAGATATCAAATTTTGATATCTTCTAAAATCTTGAAGTGTTTCTATTTTTTTATCGTCTACATTAATTTCAAAATTTTTGGGCTTAATTAATAAACTTAATATATTTAATAATGTTGTTTTACCTGATCCACTTTCTCCATATATCCCGATTATTTCATTTTTCAAAATTGTAAAATTGTTATTTTTAAATAATTTTTTCCTATCTTGAAACTGAAATTCTATATTTTTAAATTCTATTTTTTTTTCAAAATTTATTTTTTCTTTATTATTATTAAAGAAATATAATTCATCTTTTAAGTTCAAATCATTTAAAATTATATTTACTGAGGGT
>CACFKI010000007.1 GCA_902566785.1 uncultured Pelagibacteraceae bacterium
ACATGCTAGGGAAATAATAGAAAGTTTAGGAGATGGCTCTCTAGATATTGGCTTTTCTGGATACGATCTTCTAAGAGAGAGTGAACAAAATATTCAGAATAAAATTAAAATTATTAAAAAGTATGAATTTGGAAAAGCTAATTTAGTTATTGCAATCCCTGATGATTGGATTGATGTTCAAACAATAGCTGATCTTGAAGAAATAGCTTTTGAATTTAAAGATAAAAAAAAGAAGAGGTTGAGAGTTAGTACAAAATATTTGAGACTAACAAGAGATTTCTTATACTCAAAAGGTGTAACACAGTTTAAACTTGTAAAAAGTTTAGGAAGTACAGAGGTAGCACCATTTACTGGAACTTCAGAGATAATATCAGATATAACTAGCACAGGAGAAACGTTAAAAGCAAATAAATTAAGGATATTAAAAGATGGACAAATTTTAAAATCACAAGCATGTTTAATGATTTCAAAATTTTCTTTCCAAAAATCAGGTATAAAAAAAATTATAAACTTGCTTGGTAAATAAATTATCATAGTATTGAAATAGATATGCAAGATTCGTTATTATACTTAATATTAGCCTTAATTGGAGTTATAATTTACTTATTGTTAACATTACGCAAAAATAAGGAAGAGCCAAAAGATAACACTCAGGAGCTTAATAATTTAAAAGAAAGTATCAATACATCGTTTAACAGTATGTCCAGTTCGTTTAATAGTTTATCAAAAGATGTAACAAGAGATATGACTCAAACTTTGACATCTGTTAATGAAAAAGTTTCTGCATTCAACCTTCAAGTTGAAAATTTGAATAAAAGTCAGGAAGGAATTAATAAAATTTTAGCAGGAGTGAAAAAATATGGGACTCTTGCAGAGTTTAGTTTAGCATCTTTGTTAAAAGATTTATTGCCAGCTTCTCAATTTTTTTCAAACGTAAAGATGAAAGAAGATACATCTGAAAATGTAGAATTTGCAATAAAACTTCAAGGGGATGTTTTGGTTCCAGTAGATAGTCATTTTCCTGTAGAAAGATTTAAAGCGATAGATGATGCTCATCAAGAAGATGATAAAAAGGCAATCTCAGAAGCCAGAACAAAGTTAGCCAAGGCTTTTAAAGATAAAGCTAAAAGTGTAAATGAGAAATATATTGTTCCACCGAAAACAACTGATTTTGGTATAGTTTATGCTCCTACAGAAAGCTTATATAAAGAATTAACTGACTATCAAGACCCTAGTACTAAAGAATTATTAACCCAAGAATTAATGAAAAAATATAAAATTGTAATAATGGGGCCAAATACACTTTCAGCATATTTGCAATCTTTACATATGGGTTTCCAGTCATTAAAAGTTCAGAAAGGTGCAACAGAAATTTATAATCATTTAAAAACAATTAGCACAAGATTTGCAAAGCATTTTGATAATATAATTGTTCTAAGGAAAAAATTAGAAGAGGCTATGAAAGTGGTAGACTCATTCGGAACAGATGCTAGATCAATTAATAGATCTTTAGAAAATATTAAAGATCCCGAGCAAGTTGAAAAAGCGGTAAAAACAGAAAATGTTGAAAAGTTTGTTGAGCACTCCAAACAACTTAAAAATTAATTTCATTTTCAAATTAAATATATTTATAAAGACATAATGAAGTGGAATAACAAATTTAATTATCCCAAATCCCTAAGATCAATTGAAAATGGAATGAGAAAATATTTATTCAATGATGAAAAATTACCCAGTGTTACCACTATTTTGCAAGCAACAAAATCAGAAGAGGATAAGGCAGCTTTAGAAAATTGGAAACTAAGAGTAGGCTATAAAGCTGCAAATAAAATTAAAACTGAGGCATCTAACAGGGGTACATCAATGCATTCATATATAGAAAACTTTCTTCGAGGAAGAGTCAATGAGAGTTTTTTTGATAGTAACGAACAATATAAAAACATGGCTAAAGAGATAATAGACAAAGGTATTAAAGGAAAATTAGAAGAAATATATGGAATGGAAACCACACTCTATTATCCAGAAAAATATGCCGGTACAGCAGATTTAATAGGAGTTTACCAAGGAAGAGAATGTTGTGTTGATTTCAAACAGAGTAATAAGTTAAAAAAAGTAGAATACATTCAAGATTACTTCTTGCAATTAGGTGCATATACTCTAGCACATAATTTTGTTTACAAAACCAATATTACATTAGGAATAATACTGTTATGTACTGTGGACAACCTTTATCAAGAATTTAAAATAGAAGGACCAGAATTAGAATCATATCAAAATTTATTTTTAGGTAGAGTAAAAAAGTTTTATGAAATTAACAATTTGAGTTGACTTTTATATAATAATTTATAAAAGAAATAATACTAACTAAAGCTACTTGTTTAGATGCAAATGTGTTAGTTCCAATTAAAAAATCTAAACACCCATCGAAACAAAGCTTTAAAAGGTTATTATATGAATTTAGCTATTTGGGATATTGAGTCTTCAAGCGCCAGTACTGATTTTGGTAGTATAATTGAAATAGGCGGTGTACTCGTCAACGAAGATTTTAAAGAATTAGATAGATTCAACTTAAGATGCAGACTTCCTGAGGGAGAAATTCCTCAAGCGATGGCACTGATAGTTAATAAAACAAGTATTAAACAACTTACTCAGGGTAATCTTAGCCACTATCAAATGCTTGGTGAAGTTGAAAAAATTTTTAAGAAGTGGTCGCCCTCTATTTTTTGCGGTTGGAGCAATATAGGATTTGATGATGAAATGATAAGAAAAGAATTTTTCAAAGGTATAAGATATCCTTATATTACTAATGCATCACCAAATAAAAGGCATGATGGTATTAATATAGCAAGGGCTGCTTATGCTGTAGATCCTAATGTTTTGGAGACAGAAATAAATGAAAAAAATAATCCAGTTTTTAAATTAGAATCATTATCTCGTATGCAAGGATTAGACTCAAGCGATGCTCATAGCGCTCTAACTGATTCAATTTTAACTTCTAAAATTTTAGAAATAATTAAAAAAAAACAGCCAAACACATGGGATATGTTCTTAAGGACTGGTAATAAATCTGATACAGAGACAATTTTTAAAAAAGAGGACATAATTACTCTTAATGAATATTTTTATGGAAAATCGAGACTTTATTTGTGTGCTCCTTTACATCCAAAATATTGTATACACCCAATTTATAACTGGGGCCAAGCAGTAGATTTAAGAGTAGATGTTGAACCTCTATTAAATATGTCAATTAATGAGTTAAGAATTGAAATGAAAAAAACCCCTAAATTTTTGAGAACAATTAGATCAAATAAAGCTCCGATAATACTTGATGCAAAGTATGGTATGAAAGTTGAACCTTACAATGCAATGGATAAAAGTTTAATATTAAAAAGAGCAAAACTAATCAAAGAAAATGAAAAATTCAGTCAAAATATTTTGACTGCATTAAGAGAAATTGCAGAGGAGAAGGAACAATCTAAATCACAAGAGGATATTTATGCTGAAGAGAGCATTTATCAAAAATTTACTTCAAATAAAGATACATCATTATTTCCTTCTTGGCATAACGCCTCATGGAAAGACAAATTGAGTCTTCTTGATAAATTTGAAGATGAAAGACTAATTGGATTTGGAAAAAAAATAATTTATCAAGAATCTCCTGAGACTTTGCCAAAGGATATGTTTAAATCAATTAAAAGATCAATTGCTAAAAGGATCTTAAGTGAGAAAGCAGAAAAATGGTGGACAGTATCTACATGTTATAATGAGATAGATACGCTTAGAGATAAGTATTCAAATGAAAATGATCATGAAAAATTAAAGTTTTTAGATGAATTAAATAATTATGTTATGTCAATACAAAAAAAATATGAAAATTCTTAATGTGGATAATGATAAAAAATTTTTTTTTTCTATTGAATAAAAATTAATTCTCAATATATAGAACCTATGGCAACATTAAATGTAACTGATGAAAACTTTGAAAAAGAAGTAATTAATTCTTCAAAGCCTACTATTGTAGATTTTTGGGCAGAATGGTGTGGACCATGCAAACAAATAGCACCAACACTTGAAGAAATTTCAAACGAAATGTCAGATCAAGTTGTAATTGCAAAACATAACATAGATAATGAGCCCAATACTCCTACGAAATATGGAATTCGAGGGATTCCCACAATGCTCCTATTTAAAGATGGAGAGCTAAAAGCTACAAAAGTTGGAGCAACTACAAAATCAAATATAGTTGCATGGATTAAAGAGAATATTTAATTTAATTTTAAAATCTCTCCACAAAGATATAAAGAGCCTAAACATAAAATAATATTATTATTATTATTTGATGAAATTGAACTAATACTTTCTTCTATACTATTAGAAAGGCTAATAATTGTTTTAATATTTATTAATTTTTGTTTTAATTGCTCTTTTAATATTGCTCCTTCGTTATTTGGAATATTAATTAAGGTAATTGATTTTACAATTCCTTCGAAAATTTTAATAAATTCATAATGATCTTTATCCTTCATCATCCCAATTATTAAATTTACATCCTGGCTTTGTTGTTTGATCCAATTTGAAATTGACAATGATGCTGAAATATTATGACCACCATCTATTATCAATTTATTATTTTTAGCTAAATCTTTTAATTTTCCAGATTTAATTTCATGCAGACGTCCCTTAAGCTTAATATTTTGTATTCCCTTTTTTATACAATCATCTTTAACCTTAAAAATTTTTCTTGATGCTGCAATTGAGGTACTAATATTATATAATTGATGTTCACCAAGAATATTAGGTTCAGGTAAAATCAATTCGCCTTGATCATCTTGATATTGAATAAAACCATTTTCAGACTTAGAAATATTGAAATTTTTACCAAAATAATATTTTTCAGATTTATTATTTTCTAATGACTTCTCTATCTTAATTCTAATATCCTCTGTAACTTGTTTATTAATAAAAATATTTGAATTTAATAGTTTATTAGTTTTTTCATATATCACACCTTCTATACTCTTATTTTGTAACCACTGAAAATGATCATTGTGTATTACACCTAAAAGAGTAAATAAGTTTTCTTTAAATACATTTGTACTATCATATTGATGAAACAAACCAGCTTCAATTATATTTATATTATCTTTATAATTTTCTGCATATTTAATAAAAGCACATGTGAGGATCTCAAATACAGTTGCATTATCATCGCCCAGAACTTTTTCAATATCATTTAATAAATCAATTAGGTTTTCTTCAGTTATTTCATTGTCATTAAAGATAAATCTTTCAGTATATGACTTCAAATGGGGAGAAGTATAAAAGTTACACTTATATCCATTTACATTTAGTATAGATTTAAGGGAGTAACCCATTGAAGCTTTAGCATTTGTTCCAACTATGCTCACGATGTTTTTTATTTTATCTTGTGGATTTCCTAATTTTTTTAAAAGATTAAATGTTCTACCTAGCGATAGGTCTAATTTTTTTTTATGATGCTTCTCTAGTCTCAGTAATAAGTTCTGAAGTTTCATTTGAATTCTCAGACTTTACCTCAGAATTTTTCTTTAGCAATATATCAAGTAAATTACCTATTTCTTTTGATAAATCTTTTCTATTTATCACTTTATCTACAAAGCCATGTTTTTCTACAAATTCAGCAGTTTGAAAATCTTGGCTTAACTCTTCTTTTACTGTAGCTTGAATGACTCTTTTTCCAGCAAAAGCAATCAAACAACCACTTTCAGCAAAATGAACATCACCTAACATTGCAAATGATGCTGTAATTCCACCTGCTGTTGGATCTGTAAAACATACAATGTAAGGAAGGTTATTTTTTTTTAATTCATTAATAGCTAAAGTTGTTCTTGTCATATTTGCTAGCGCAATTGGACTTTCAAACATTCTTTGACCACCTCCACATGGAAAAAAAACATAGGGTGTTTGATTATCTATCGCATGTTGAACTCCATAAATAATTGCTTCACCCTCAGCTGCTCCAACCGACCCACCTATGAAATCAAAATTTATTGCACCAGCAGTAACTTGAATCCCATTAATAGAACCTTTTGCTATCATAACTGCACAATTTTGGTTTGTTTTTTTTCTTGCCTGTTCCAACCTATCTTTGTAGCTTTTTGTATCTTTCCAGTTTAATGGATCTTCAGAGGGTTGAGGTGTATCTAAAATTTCATATTTATTTTTACCAAAAAAAATATCAAATCTCTGTCTGCAACTAATTCTATGATGTTTTCCACATGAACTACATATCCATAAATTATTTTCAAGATCTTTTTTTAAGATAGGCCCCTTACAACAACTTGTCCAATCCGAGTTTTCCATATCTTCTTTTGATGGCCTTTTTTTTAGAACTTTTTTAATTCTTTCACCAAAATTTTTAGCTTTAGTTAACCAATTCATAAATTTAAATTTTTTAATTTCCTCACCAATCTAACTATATTTGTGACAGGATTTTGTCTACAGTTTAAACTTCTTGTAATTTCCTTACAAATAGCACTTCCAACAACTAATCCATCAGCTTTATTCAAATTTTTTATTGATTTTTCAGTTATACCAAATCCTATAACAATGTGTTTTTTTGGATTAATTTTTTTAATCTTATTATATTTTAATAGTATAGTCTTTGGTGATACCTTTAATTTTCCACCAGTTGTTGAGAGCATGCTTATATAGTAAAGCATACTATGAGAGTCACGTATAATATTTTTAAGTCTTTTATTTGAAGTTGTAGGTGAAATAAGTTGTATGAAACAAATTGATTTTTTCTTACATTTTTTTGAAAAAACTTTATTTTCTGGCCAAGGCAGATCCACAACAATTAATCCATTGACTCCAAATTTTTTACAATCATTTAAAAATTTATTTTCTCCATATTGATAAATCATATTGTAGTAACCCATAAGTATTATTGGTTTTGGGTTTTTACTTTTTTTAAAATTATTAACAATTTGAAAAATATTTTTTAATTTAATGCCATTTTTAATTGCCCTATATGAACTTGTTTGTATTTGGCTACCATCAGCAACTGGGGTATTATGGGGTATACCAACTTCAAGAATATCAGCATAATTAGATATTGATTTTAATATTTCCAAAGACTGCTTTTTTGAGCTGTCACCTGCTACAGTATAAGTTAATAAAGCTGGTCTCCTCTGATATTTTGACTTTTTGAAAGCGGCATTGATTGAGTCAGGCATACTTTTTTCCCAATCTTTTTTTTATAATTTGTTTATCTTTGTATGCATCTCCGCAACTGTTAACTACAACAATTGTATCTTTACTGAATTTTTTTGACTCCTTTATTGCAACAGAGAAAGCATGACTCGGCTCCAAGGATGGTCTTAGTTTTTCATATTTAGTTACTAGCTTAAATGCCTCTAAAGCATCCTCATCGCTTGCAGCGGTATATCTTGCTCTCTTTGTGTCTTTTAAAAAACAATGAAGTGGGGAGATACCAGGATAGTCAAGCCCTGCAGATATTGACTCTGTTTCTTCTATTTGCCCATCTGAGTTTTGATTTACGTATTGAGCAGCTCCGTGCAAAATTCCAATTTTTGATCCATAAGTTAATGGTGCTGCATGTTTTTTACTTTTTTTTGGACCCCCAGCTTCCACACCAATAAATTCACACTGTCTCTTATCAATATCCATAAATTCGTTCCAAAATCCAAAACTAGAACTTCCACCACCAACACAATTGTACAATTTAAGTTTTTTAGGTATAGAGCCGAATTCATTAATTAATTGAATTTTAAGTTCCCTTGAAATTTGGCTAGTACTCCATCCACATATACGAACAAATACTGCTGGTCCTACTGTACTACCAACGCACATTGCTGTCGTGTCACAGTTTGCAACCCAGAAACGCATGCATTCAGAAACAGCATCCACAAGTGTTTGGCTTCCAGAGTAAACTGGAATGACTTCTGCACCATTTTTTTTCATAGCTTTTACATTTGGTTGTTGTCTTTCTATGTCCTTCGCACCCATAAAAATTTTACATTTAAGACCAAACTTTTTAGCTGCCATGCTTAACATTTTTCCTGCATACCCTGCACCTGTATCACCACAAATAACCCTTTTTCCAGACCTTCTAGCTAGCAAACAATGGACAGTAGCATTATAAATCTTATGTGCGCCTCCATTGGCATCTGATACAACCTTAGACCAAATTTGCGCTCCTCCCACGTGTTTAGTTAAATTTTCTAGTTTTATAAAACGGGTAGGTGAACCAACCCAATTTTTAAAATATTTATCTCTTTCATTGATAAACTTTTTATCCTTCTTAAGTTTGTTAAAAAGTATTTCTAAATCCTCAATTGGTTTTTTTAATGTCTCAGGAACAAAATTTCCTCCAAATTTGCCACCCCAAAAACCCAATTTGTTACCTTGGTCAATTACTGGAATTCCTTTTTTAAGCTTCATATTTTAACAGTTAAATTTAACAATTTATCGATTTTATTGATATCTTTTTTTCCTTCCTCAATTTCTAACGCACCGCTTAAATCAATTATATAATCTTTATATTTTAAATTATGAATATCATCTATTTGAATATTTCCTGCAATCATTTTATTCAAATCTTTGGGTATATTATTTAATAGACTATGATCGAAACTTTTAGATCTATGGTAACCCTTGGAGTCAAATAAAATAATATCAGATATTCCAGAATATTTTTTAAATCCATCAACATCTTTTTTATCTGAAATTGTAAGTGAAGAAATTATTTTTATTTTATATTTATCTTTTATTTCTTTTGATCGGTTTGGGCTGACATCATAAAGTTGATAATAATCAAAATTAAAATCTTTAATTTTTTCTAAAAATTCATCTGTTGGATTAACTAATACTGAAACAAATTTAACATTTTTTTTTTCAACATTGATTAGTTTTTTTAAATTCTCAAATTCAATATATCTTTTGCTTTTTTTATAATTAGTTATGAAACCAATGAATTTTGGTGGGTAGGGATGATTTAAAATATAATTCAAAGTACTAGGATCCGAGATCCCACATATTTTCACTTTCTTTATCATCAGTAAATATGATTAATTAATCTTTGAATATTTTTTTTTATATTATTTTTTGTTAATGATCTACCCATAACAATCGCATCTGCCTTATTTTTAATTAATGCGTCGAAAGGAGTAACTACTCTTGACTGATCATCTTTTTTATCCCCTGGTAATCTTATTCCTGGAGTTAAAATAAATAATTTTTTATATTTTTTTCTAATAATCTTGGCCTCTTGTGCAGAACAAACTATTCCATCACAACCTGATTTTTTAATTAAATTTGCTTGTTTTAAAACTAATTGACTAACATTTTTTGTATGACCTATTTGTTTTAAGGTTATGTTGTTTAGACTTGTTAAAACTGTTACACCTAAAACTTTAAGTTTATTATTAGTTTTTTTTGCTTCTTTCTTTATTGCTTTCATCATACTCA
Source organism: uncultured Pelagibacteraceae bacterium (assembly GCA_902566785.1). Lineage (GTDB taxonomy): Bacteria > Pseudomonadota > Alphaproteobacteria > Pelagibacterales > Pelagibacteraceae > Pelagibacter. The sequence continues at coordinate 9,472 of CACFKI010000007.1, forward strand.
AACCGCCATTTGCGTGAACTGTTATATATATACAATTTTTAAGGTCCTTAATAGATTTTATAGCTGACTTAGCTGTAGCGCTTATATCATTAATTTTAAGGTCTAAAAAAAAATTACCATTAAATTTTTCTAAAAACTTTCTACCATTTTTACTATAAAAAAATTGTAAGCCAAACTTTGGAATAATTTCCAACTTTTTATTTTTTGTATCTCTAATTATTTTTCTAACAAAATTTACATCTGATGTATCACAGGCGACAAATATCTTATATTTTTTCATTTATTTTCTTAAACCACTCTTTTGACATCTTAAACTTAATTAATTTCTTCTCTTTAATTTCTATTTTCTCATTAGTTTTAGGGTTTCTAGCAATTCTAGCTTTCTGAGTTTTTCCTTCTAAGGTAAAGTTATCCCTTAACTCAATTCTTTCTTCACGTTTCAATGCATTTTGTATCTCATTAAGTACAATATCTATGAATTTAGATAAATCTTTTTTTAAAAAATTAGGGTAATTGTTAGATAGTATTCTTAATATATCTGACTTATTTGAGACCAATTAAATTATTCTTTTTTTTTTGTTTTTTTATCCTCTAATTTATCTGAAAGTGATGAAAAAGGTAAGTTTTTTCCTGAAAGTGGGGAAGAAAACTTTGATACAGCCTCTTTATTTTGAAGTTCTTCAAGTAATTTAATACTTAAATTAACTTTTCTTTGACCAAAATTTAATTCTGAGATTGCTGCATCAATTCTCTCTCCTCCTACAAATCTTGATGGTCTGGCGTCAGCAGTATTTATAGCAATCTGGTTTTTTTTAATCATAAACTCTAAGTCACATCCTTCAGGTTTTACATATAATCCTTTATTATCTGATGAAGCTACTTTGACTGTTATTATATCATTAACTTTCTTGTCAGAAAACCAATCAAAAGGATCAACCTTTGTTTGTTTAAGCCCTACTCTGAGTTTTTGATCTTCAGCTTTGATTTCAAGTATCTTAACTTTTAAATTTTCACCCTTTTTAAATTTTTTTAATTCTTCTTCTGGTTTTCCTTGGTATGAAATATCATTTGCGTGAAGAAAAGCATCTAGATCATAATCTTTCAACTTAAGATAAATTGCATAATCATTAATTGATGATATTGTACCCTCAATTTCGCCCCCAACACCAACATTTCTTTCTAAAGTTTTGAAAGGATTTTCGGTTGTCAATTTATGTGAAATTGCAACCCTTCTTTTTTCTTTGTCAATTTCTGTAATAACACAATCTATTTCATCTCCAATTTTAAACATTTTTTTAGCTGAAACATTTTTCTTATTCCAACTTAATTCACTTGAATGTAATAAAGTACTTAGTCCTGGTTCTAATTCACAAAAACAACCATAGTCTGTAATCTTTACAACCTTAACTTTATATTTTTTATTTAATTCATAATTAGTTATGTGTTCAAAAGGATCTGGAGAAAGTTGTTTTATAGAACATCCGACCTGTAATTTTTCTTTATCCACTGTAATTACAAGCAAGTCATGTCGTTCTCCAATATTAAAAATTTCATCAGGATGATTTACTCTTGAATAAGATATCTCTTGTAAATGAACTAACACATCAAGCTCTCCATTGTTTACATCAAAAAAACAACCAAAAGAGCTATAACCTTTTACTACAGCACCTTTAATTATATCACCAACTTTATATTTTTCTATAATTTTTGCTTTATCTTCTTTTTTATTTGATGAAACTATTTGTCTTCTAGAAACGCATGCATTACCTCTTACTTTATCAAGTTTAATCAAAGCAAATTTTTGTGGTTCATTCATCAAATGTGAAATATCTTTTAAAGGTTTATCGCTAATTTGACTTCCAGGGCAGAACATTAGAGATCCAGTATCAATGTGTTCAACTATAACTCCACCTTTACACTTACTTTGAATTCTACCAATGATAGGTTCATTTTTTTCAAAAGCTTTTTCTAATTCTTGCCAACCTTTAATTTTTTGTGCTTTAGAAGCTGATACAATAACTTCGCCATTTTTATCCTCAATTTTTTCAAGCAAGACAGGTAATTTTGAACCTACTTTTAGTTTATCGAATAAATTTAGACTTTTGATTTCGTTGATATCTAGTACTGGTTCTGATTTTAGACCCTCTACAAAAAGGAAAACAAATTTTTCACTTATTTTAGTTACTGTTCCATTTATAATTTTGCCTTCTTCAATTTTTACTTTTGACATTTGACTGTTGAGCAAATTTTCAAATTCCTTAACAGTGTCTAAGGACAAGTCTTTATAAACTTCCATATTTTTTTTTATTTATCTCCTTTTTTACTAAATTTTTTAATTTTACCCGCATTTGGGTTAAATTTAATTTAGTGGTGTCAACTAATACAGCACCTTTAGTAAAAAGCAAAGGGCTTTCTTTTCTATTTTTATCGTGAAAATCCCTTAATTTTAAGGCTTTTTTTACTTCTTTTAGATTTATAGAACTATTCAATTTTTTAAATTCTTTTAATCTTCTTTTTGCTTTTTCGTTTAAAGAACACTTAAAAAAAATCTTTAAATCAGCATTTGGCATAATTTTGGATGCAATGTCTCTTCCCTCGATGATAACTTTGTTGTTATGTTTTATAAAATCAATTTGAAATTTCTTTAAATAATTTCTTACATATTTTTTTTGAGCAATCGAAGATGCAAGTTTTGTTACATCTGGTTGATAGAGTTCTATTTTATTAAGTTTTTTAATAGTTATTGATTTAGATATTTTTTTTATAAACTTATTGTTATATTTATATTTATTCTTAATAATTTTAAATGCTAAATACCTGTAAAGTTTTCCTGATGATAAAAGATTAAAATTAAAAGTCCTAGCAATATAACTGCTCCCAGTACTTTTTCCCGAGGCACTACTACCATCGACGGCTATAGAAAAATTGAATTTTCTTTTCATTTATTTAAAAATTCCTCCTAATTCCTCAATCGTCTTTAAAAATTTTGGAAATGAAGTATTAATTGAGTCTTTATCGTAAATTTTCCATTTTCCACCCAATGCCATAGCTGCAATACAGGACAACATAAATATTCTGTGATCTTTCATAAAATTTTTTACTATAAAATTTTTTGAAAGAGATAAATTTGGATTACCTTTTATCATAAATGAATTTTTATTGACTATATTCTTAATACCAATCATTTTTAAAAATTTTGAAGATAGTTTTAATCTATCACTTTCCTTATGTCTTAATTCATCTAAATTTTGAAAGTAAGAGGTTCCTTTTGCTTTTGCACAAGCAAGAAAAATTAATGGAAGTTCATCTATTAGTCTGCTGTTAAAATCTTTTGGACATTTAATACATTTTAAATTATTTGAACTATAGACATGAATATCTGATATTTGTTCACCTTTATATTCTCGTCTATTTCTAAGAAGTATTTTTGCATTCATTTTTTTTAAAACATCAATAATACCTGTCCTTGTTTTATTAACATTTATATTTTTTAAAATTAATTTCGAATTTTTTGATAATAGCGTTAGTACAATGAAAAAAGAGGCAGAACTTATATCTCCAGGAATTCTATAATTAAAACCTCTATATTGTTTTTCTCCTTTTAGAGTTATCAAATCATATTTATTTTTTTTTTTAATATTTAAATTTAATTTTAAAAATTTAAAGAGTAACTCAGTATGGTTTCGAGAAGGTTTACATTTAATTTTTGTAATTCCTGGGGTATTTAATGCAGCTAACAATATACAACTTTTAACTTGAGCACTTCCTTTCAATTCAACATAATCAATAGGCCTTAAGTATTTTGTTCCCAAAACTTTAAGTGGAAGTTTATTGTTCTTAGAATTAATTTTCATACCAAATTTATTTAATGGCTCAATAACTCTTGTAAAATCTCTGTTAGATAAACTTTTATCACCTTTTAAAACTATTTTTTTATTAGTTTTTGCTACCACTCCAAGAATAAGTCTTGCAAATGTACCTGAGTTCTGTGCATTAATTTTTGTATTCTCGCGAAAAGAAAATCCATTCAAACCATTTCCATGAATTTCACAATAATTTTTCTTTTGAATTACTTTAATACCTAACTTTCTAATTGCTATTAGCGCATTATTTACATCTTCAGAATTTAATAAATTGAAAATTTTAGACGTCCCTATTGCTTGTGACGCCATAATAGCACATCTAATTGATAAACTTTTATCTCCACTAATACCAATAGATTTATTAAAACTATTGATTTTTTTGTTAATCAATAAAAATTTTTTCATTTTATATTTAATTTATTTTGAAACTGTCACCAAAGTACGCAGATTTTGCATCCTCATTCTGTAAGATTTCAGAAGGCTTACCAATTGCAGCAATTTTTTTATTTGCTAAAATTATTGCTCTATCACTTATTGCAAGTAAATCTCTTGCTGCATGATCAGATATTATACATGATCTTGTATTGTCTTCAGTTTGTAGCTTGACTATTGTTTCTTGTAATTCTCTTGTTGACATAATATCTAGTCCTTGAAATGGTTCATCCATCAATATTATTTTTGGATCAGAAAGTAATGACATTGCTATGGACAATCTTTTTCTTTGACCACCTGATAAAAATTTTGCTTTTATATCTTTTACTGACTCTAGTTGAAATTTAGAGATCATATTTTCAATTTTAAAAGTTCTTTGATTTTTATCATTTATAACTATCTCACTTATTGCTTGTAAATTTTGTGAGCAACTTAAGTTCGCAAAAACTCCTCCTGTTTGAGGTACTATACCCACTCCAAAATCTAGAGCTCTTTTATAAATTGGAATATTGGTTACCTTTTTTTGATTAATTTCTATTTCTCCAAAATCTGGTTTTAAAAGACCTGTAATCAAATTAAATATTGTTGATTTACCCACACCGTTAGGACCTAATAGACCACAGATTTCGCCCTCTCTTATCATAAAAGAAATATCTTCTAGAATTTGTCTTTTATTAAATGCAAATGATATATTATTTAATAAAATCTTTGGCCTTTCTTTCTTGAAAGTTGTTATTCTAAATTTTTTTATAATTGCCATCTACTTTCTTTTTATTTTAATTGTATCTTCTTTGTCAAACATATTAATTGTAATACTTTCCTCAAGAATATTAAAATCAATATTATCTGCAAAACTTTCCATATTTTTATTATTAAATATAATATTACCATTTATTGATGCAAAATTTTTACTTAGATCAATATAAAAATTATCGCTTGTAATTAAATTTGCCTGGTAAAGAATATTTACATTAATGTAAAACTTTGTTTTTAGGTTTAGTTTGTTATAATCTGCTTTTTCTGAAGTTATAAAAATAGTATCTTTACCCACCATTTTTATTTTAGCTTTAACATCTGTCAACTTTACGGAGTTCTCATCATCAATTGAAATCTCGCCAAATTTAGAGTCTATTTTAAATTTATTACCATCCATATCTATATTTTCAAAGCTTAAGTCTTCTATGATATTGTCTGCCTTTTCTTTTAGTGAGCTTTTTTCAATAATTATTTCATTTTGATCTAATTCTGATTGGTCAACTGTCTGATAAAAATATTTATAAAAAAAGAATAAAGTTATTAAGAAAATAGTAAATATTAAAAAAATTTGTGTTAGAGTTTTAACATTCATCAACTTATATTTGCACTTAATATATGGTGGATATGCAATAAACCTATTGTTTTTCTTCTTCTTTTGTTTTTATGAACACATAAACTGGTAATTTTATTTTGAGACATTATTGAAAGAGCTTTTGACGCCAATGTATCTTTATCAACAGTTAAAGGATTGGAAGTCATGATATCACATACATGTAATTTTTTTAAATTTGCATTTTTTTGACTAAATCTTCTAATTTGACCATCTGTTATAATACCCGTAGTGAATTTTTTATTATCCACAGCAATTAATACTCCAAGTTTTTTTTTAGTAATTAGATTCAAGGCTTTTTCCATTTGAAGTTTTTGATTTATAAATGGAATTTTTTTTCCTTTAATCATTAAGTCTTCAACAGTTTTTAACTGGGCACCTAATGAACCTTTAGGATGTAAAACTTTAAAATTTTTTTTGCTAAAACCTTTTTTATTTAATGCGGCAACTGCTAAACAATCTCCTATTGCTAGTTGTTCACAAGTACTACTGGTTGGAACAATTCCCAAACCAGCTTCTTTTACCTCAGGTATAAAAAGTTTAATATCTGATGCTTTATATAGTAATGAATTTTTTTTTGATACGATACCAATTAAAGTGACTCGATTTCTATTAGCATATTCAATAACTGGTTTTAGTTCTTGGGTCTCACCCGAATTACTAAAAAGTATTAATACATCTTTTTTAGAGATACTACCCAAATCTCCGTGAGAACACTCGTTGGCAGAAAGAGAAAAAGATGGACAGCCCACAGAGGAAAGTGTGGCTGATATTTTGCTAGCGATCAAATAGCTTTTTCCAACTCCACAAAGTATTACTTTGGATTGACATTTAACGATAGCATCAACAGCTTGATCAAATGATTTACTTAATGATACTTTTAGTTTTTTTAATGCAGCTATTTCTAGATCAATAACATTTTTTGCAATACTTTTATAATTAATTTTTTTCATAAAGTTTAATGTTCAAATATATTTAGCTTATATCCTGCGATCTCCATATCAACTAAAGTAGGAATTACTTTCATGCATTGATAAAAAATATCAATTCTTTTTTCTCTTTCTAACATTTTTTTTAATTTGTCCTTAATCTCAAATAAATATTCTGTATCTTGAGCTGCATAATTTATCTGTTTAGCAGATAAATTTGGATTACCCCAATCGCTTTGCTGCTCTTTTTTTGAGATATCTTTACCGCAAAATTCTTTTACCAAATCTTTATACCCATGATAACTACTAGCAGTCCTTGCAATTTTTGATGCAATTTTTGTACAAAAAATTTTTTTTGGTTCAACTTTGAGATGATATTTAAGCCATAACAAATCTTGTCTGGCATAATGCATTATAAATTCAGTATTTGGATTAGAAAGAACTTTGCATAAGTTTGGTGCTGAATATGTATCTCGGTTAAGTTTAATTAAATAAAATTTTTTAGATTCTAAACCTAATTGAACTAAAGTTAAAGGGTCCCTTCCCAAAACTAAGCCAAGAGCCTCATTGTCTATCCCAATAACTTTTTCTTCAGATAAATCTATGTCTTGAGGCAAATCATTTTCAAAAATTTTGATATTATTCATTTATTTTTTTTTATATATATAAAGACAATACAATAAAGTCTATTATTTGATAAATGATAAAAAAAAAAGTCTTAATCTTTGGAGCAAGTGGCCAAATTGGAAGAAATATTATAAGAAAAATCACACTCCAAAATTATAAAGTGACTGCAGTGACTAGAAATGCTCATAAAAGCATTTTTTTAAAAACCCAAGCTCCACTTGGATATTTAGATATTGTTGAGGAAAATATATTTAATGAAAAAGTGCTTGAAGAACTTATTGGAAATCATGACATATGTATTAATTTGATAGGAATTTTATTTGAAAAAAAAATTAATACTTTTCAAAACATTCATGTCAATTTTCCATCATTATTATCTAAAATTTGTAAGAAAAAAAATATTGATCAATTTTTACATATTTCAGCTCTAGGTGTTGAAAACATAAAAGATAGCAAATATGCTAAATCAAAATACGATGGTGAAAAAATAGTAAAAGAAAATTTTGAGGAAACAACTATTCTAAAACCGTCAATTGTTTATTCGCAAGATGATAATTTTAGTACAAGATTTCTCTCTTTATTAAGTCTTTTTCCAATATTTCCACTATTTGAAAATCCAAAATTTTCACCAATTCATTGTAAAGATCTATCTGAAATTATAGTTGGATTAATAGAAAAAAAAATTTGTTCAGAAACTATTGAATGCGCAGGTCCACAAATTTTATATTTTAAAGAAATTTTACAAATCTTATCAAAATCAATTAATAAAAAACGTTTATTTATTTCAGTTCCAAACCAGTTAGCAAAAATAATTGCTAAATCATCAGAAATTTTACCTTCCCCTCTTATTACATTGGATCAATTAAAACTTCTAAAATATGACAATGTTACAACTGGGAAATATAAAACTCAGAATGATTTTGGACTCAATGCAGATTTAAAATTTGAAAAAGAAATAAAAAAATACAGTTATATGTGGACTGAAAGAGGAGAGTATTCTAAAAATAAATAATTAGGCTGATTTTATTTTTTTTTCAATAAATTTTGGAACGTCATCATCTTTATCTGTTAAATCTTCTTTCTTACCTTTTGGTTGAAATACGATCATTAAATGTAAAGGACAATAAGAAAATTTATCAATTGTTTTTCTACCGCAAAATGATGAATCTTTTTCATTCGGATTTCCTTCCATATATTTACATGTATCTTCCGTCAATTCCTCTAAATTTAAATTTCTTGCAGGTTCAAAATTTTTGTCGAGAAGCAAAGATTTAAATTTCTGTTTTCTTGATCTTTTAAATTTGTTTTCCTCAAAAACTTGGTCATTATTATTTTTGGTATTATAATTTAATTTCCTTTGTTTTATTTTGGCACTAAGAGACATTCTATGAGCTTTTCCAATAACTGCATTTCTGCTCACACCACCAATAATCTCAGCTATTTGACTTGCAGTGTTGCCTTTGCCCCATAACTCTTTTAATTTTTCAATTTTTTCTTCTGTCCAACTCATATACTACATTTAGTGTATTTAATTTCACTTTTCACAATATAAAGTAATACACACATATAATAAATTTTAACAAGCTTTTTTTTTAATTTTTACACATTTTTAAAAAAAATTTGTTAATAAAAACTAATGGTTGAATTAGAAAAAAAATACGAAATTGGGGTGAGAAGATTTAATGTAAATTGGGTGGGAGCATACACTTTATATGTTAAAGAAACTTTAAGATTTTTATCAGTTTTTGGACAAACTATAGTAGGTCCAATAATTACATCTATATTATTTTTATTAGTAATTTCTCTCGCAATAGGAGAAAACCGACAAAATGTTTTAGGAGTTGAATTTATTATTTTTTTAGCACCCGGTCTAATTGCAATGCAAGTAATTCAACAAGCTTTTTCGCATTCTTCCTCATCATTATTGATGGGTAAAGTTATGGGAAACATAGTAGACATGATTGGTGCACCATTATCAGCTTCTGAGGTCACGTTAGCAATAATTTTAGCATCTATAACAAGAGCTATAATGATATCAATTATTTCTGTAATAATATTTTCACTAGTGATTGAAATTAAAATCAATAATTATTTAATTTTTTCTGCATATTTAATTATTAGTTCTTTTATAATGGGTGCAGCAGGATTTATAGCTGGCCTCTGGGCAGATAAATTTGATCATATGGCTACTATTACTAATTTTATTATTGTACCCTTATCCTTTCTATCTGGCACATTTTATTCTGTTGAAAGATTGCCAAACTTTTTAGTTACTATAAGTAATTATAATCCCTTTTTTCATATGATTGATGGTTTTAGATATTCTTTTATAAATAGTATGGATGGTACAATAAAATTTGGTTTAACTTATTTAATCACTTTATCAATTATAATGTGGATAATTGCATATACTCTTTATAAAAAAGGATATAAAATTAAGTCTTAAAAAAATAATACAAAAAAATGAGTAAACTTGTAAAAAACTATAATCGAAAAAAAATTTCTTTTAAATATGGAAAAGGAAGTTTTTTATATTCTAGAAATGGCAAAAAGTATTTAGATTTTGTTCAAGGTATTGCTGTAAATTCATTAGGGCACGCACATCCAAATTTAGTAAAAGCAATAAATAATCAATCTAAAAAACTTTGGCATGTTTCAAATGCATTTATAATTCCTGAGGGAGAAAAGTTAGCTAAAAAAATTACTCAAAAAACTTTTGCTGATTATGTAATGTTTCAAAATAGTGGTGCAGAGGCCACAGAAGCTGCTATTAAGGTTGCAAGAAGATATTTTTATTTAAAAGGCAAACCAAGTAAAAATAGAATATTGTGCATTAAAAATTCATTTCATGGAAGAACTCTTGCTGCAATTTATGCAAGTGGATCAAAAAAAATGACAGAAGGATTTGGACCAAGAATAAATGGATTTGATCATTTTGAATTTGGTAATCATCAATCTCTAAAAAAGAAAATAAATAAAAATACAGCAGCAATAATGGTTGAAACAATTATGGGCGAAGGAGGTATAAAAGTAATTCCAGATTGGTGTTTAAGGGAGTTAAGAAAAATTTGTGATAAAAAAAATATACTTCTTATTCTTGATGAGGTTCAATGTGGAGTTGGGAGATCGGGTGATTTTTTTGCTTTTGAAAAATCAAAAGTGAAGCCAGATATTGTACCAATTGCTAAAGGAATTGGTGGAGGATTTCCTATTGGAGCTGTTTTAATAAATAAAAAAGTTGCTCCTTGTATGACTCCAGGAACTCATGGTTCAACTTTTGGAGGAAATCCCCTCGCAATGGCAATAGGCAATGTAGTAATGGATATTGTCTCAAACAAAAAATTTTTAAAAAATATAAAAAATATTTCAAATTATTTCTTTTTAAGATTAAATGAAATTCAAAAGGAATATCCAAAAATTATTAAAAATATAAGAGGCAAAGGTTTATTAATTGGAATACAGCTTCATACTAATCAAACAAAGTTTATAAAAAAATTAATGGAAAATAGATTGTTAACTATTAGAGCAGCAGAAAATGTTGTAAGAATATTACCACCATTAAATGTCAAAAAAAATGAAATTAATCAAGCTTGCAGAATAATAAAAAAAGTTTGTTCAGAAATAAAATAAAATGAAACATTTTGTTCACCTTAAAGATATACCCGCAAAAGATCTGAGAAAAATTATAATAGACGCAAAAAGAAGAAAAAAACTTAGATCAAAGATAAGTACTTTAGAAGTGGATAAAGGAGCTCCATTAAAAGGTAAGATGTTAATCCAGATGTTTGAAAAAGCAAGCTCAAGAACAAGAATAAGTTTTTATATGGCTATAAAACAACTTGGTGGGGGCACATTAACCTTAAGATCAAACGAAATTCATCTCGGGCAAGGAGGGGAGAGTATAGAAGATACTGCAAAAATACTTTCTACTTATGGTGATGGTTTCATGATAAGAACTGATAGCGATGATAAAGTTGAAAAATTTAAAAATTTTTTGTCAATTCCAGTAATTAATGGATTAAGTCCATCCTCACATCCTACGCAAGTATTATCCGATGTTTTTACAGTTGAGGAGATAAAAAATAAACCCATATCAAAATTAAATATTTGCTGGATTGGTGACTCCAATAATGTTTTAAATAGTTTAATAGCTGCATCTGTTAAATTTTCATTTAATTTAAGCATAGGGTGTCCAAAAAATTATGAACCAAGACAGGAATTAAGAAAATATATAAAAAAAAATAATAAAAGAATATTCATTTTTAATGATGCAAAAAAAGCGGTTAAAAATGCAGACGTTATATTTTCAGATAAAGTTATATCTTTAAATGATAAAGTGAATAAGAAAAAAAAAGTTAACCAATTTAAAAATTTTAAAATTGATAAAAAATTAATAAAATATGCAAAAAAAGATTGTATTTTTTTACATTGTCTTCCACGTGGTCCAGAGGTGAGTGATGAAGTTTTTTTAGGAAAACAATCTTATGTGTGGCAGCAAGCTTTAAATAGAGTTCATGTACAAAAAAGTATCTTACTCTATTGTTTTGGAAAGTTAAGGTAAGGGTTTAGGATTTTCACTATTTTGATTAAGATATAAAATTACTGAAGCCCTGTCTTTTTCATCTTTTAGTCCAGCAAAGCCCATTTTGTTTCCTTTAATCCAAGTAGATGGTTTAATTAAAAATCCATTCATCTCTTCCCAATTCCATTCTTTTTTATAAGAAATTAGAGCTTTTGAATATTTGTAATCTTCAACTGCTCCTACAGATCTAAACATTACATTCCATAGCTTTGGCCCAATTTTATTACCACCACCTTGATTAATACTGTGACATGCTGCACATTTTTTAAAAACCTTCTCACCATGTGCTAAGTCAGCTAGCGCAAACATAGCTTTTAAATCTAAAGAAGCTTCAGCCTCATTTTTAACAATATCACTTTCTGGTGGATCTACTTTATAAGCAACAACTGAATCTTCATCTTTGTCAAAAATAAAATCAGAAATTTTTCCAATTCCGAAAACAACTAAAACTGTGATTAGAATTGCAGATATTATTTTTTGAATTTCAAATGAGCTCATTTAAATTTTTATGTCTTTTAATCCTATAACATGTTAAATCCTAAATTACATAATTTATTTATATTAGCTATTTGCGTCCCTTAGACGCATAAATTAATGAATTTATAATGCAAAAAACATTAATATTAATACCATCTAGGCTTTCAGCCTCAAGATTGCCAAATAAACCTTTATTAAAAATAAATGGTAAATCAATTATATCACTAGTTGTTGATAGAGCTAAGAGATCAAAATTAGGTGAAGTCATTGTTGCAACGGAGGATACCAAAATATTAAATGAAGTTAAAAAAAATGGTGGTAATGCGATTATAACAAGCAATAAACATAAAACGGGTACTGATCGAATATATGAATGTTTATCTAAATTAAAAAAAAGAAATATTGATTATATAATTAATTTGCAAGGTGATGAACCAAATATAGATATTAATGATCTAAAAAGATTATATATATTAACAAAAAAAAATAATTCAGATATGGCTACATTGGCGAGTGAGATTCATAATAAGAAAATATATAAAGATAAAAATATTGTTAAAGTAATAACCAATTTAAAATTAAATAAAAATAATTTTCCTTATGCTAAAGATTTCAGAAGACTTATAACTTCAGGAAAAAATATTTATCATCATTTAGGTGTGTATATATATAAAGTAAAAATACTTAAGAAATTTATTAATCTTAGGCAATCTGAAAATGAACTGAGTAATAAACTTGAACAAATGAGAGCTATAGACAATGATATTAAGATAAATGTTGCTCTAGCAAACAAACCCTCAATTGGAATTGATACTATAGAAGATTATGTAGCTTTAAAAAAAATTATGGAATATAAATCATAAGTATGAAAATTGCTTATCAAGGTATTGCTGGAAGTTATAGTGAAAGCTGTGTTAAAGAAAATTATCCTGATGCAGAAACAATTCCTTGCAGGACATTTCAAGATGCATTTGAGTTAGCGAAAAATGACTCAAATATAAAAGCAATCATACCTGAACAAAATCAATTGATAGGATCAATTAATATCGAAACATTAATTCTAAAATATAGATTAAATATTTTTGCTGAACATTTTTTTCCAATTAATCATAATTTACTTGTTTTACCTGGAGCTAAAATAAATGATATAAAAAATGTTTATTCTCATACTGCAGCACTTAGTCAAGTTAATAGATTTATAAGAAAACATAATATAAAAGAAAATGTAATGGCAGATACTGCTGGAAGTGCAGCTTATATTGCTAAATTAAAAGATAAATCAAAAGCAGCCATAGCATCTAAATTAAGTGCTGAAATTTATGGTTTAGAGATTTTAAAATCTGATATTCAAGATGATAAAGAAAATTTTACAAGATTTCTTGTATTTCAAAAAAATATATCTCAACCAGAATATTTAACGAGTGAAAAGTATATTACATCTTTTATATTTAAACTTAAAAATAAACCTGCTGCACTTTTCCAGTCTCTTACAGGAATGAGTTTAAGACAGGTTGATATGACAAAGCTGCATTCTTTTCCAGAAAAAGGAACTTTTTCCTCATATTATTTTTTTTGTGAAGTCCAAGGTCATATTTCTGATGATAAAGTAGAGGGTGCATTAAAAGATCTCGAAATTCACTGTTCAGAGTTTCAATTATTGGGTGTGTTTAATCAAGATTCTTTTAGAAAAAAATAGTCCTAAACAAATTATTTGTGGATTAAAAAAAATTACTGATATAATAAGTTTGGGTCAATCAGGTGGATGTACGGCAAATCCTGTCAGATTCGAAAGAAAGCAGCAGTAACCAGTAATTTTCTAGGTTGATTGGCCCTTAGAAAATTTATGACAAATAACTCTAAAGTATTAGCTTTAAAATATAGACCATCTAATTTTGACGACCTTATAGGTCAACAAATTATTGGTGAAACAATTTTTAATTCAATTAAAAATAAAAAAATACCCAACGCTTATTTGTTCACAGGTATAAGGGGTGTTGGAAAAACGACAATAGCAAGAATAGTAGCTAAATCACTAAATTGTTCTAATGGAATTGAAAAACTATGTAAGGAAAATTTATGCGAAAATTGTAAAGCCATAAGCACTTCAAATCATATAGATGTACTTGAAATGGATGCTGCTAGCAAAACAGGTGTTGACGATGTAAGGGATCTAATCGAGTTTTCGAGATATGGTCCTTCAAGCGCTAAATATAAAATTTTCATCATTGACGAAGTTCACATGTTAAGCAAACAAGCATTTAATGCACTACTAAAAACTTTAGAAGAACCTCCTGAATATTTAAAATTTATTTTTGCTACAACAGAAGTGAAAAAAATACCAATTACTGTCATTTCTAGATGTCAAAGGTTTGATTTACCAAGAGTAAAATCAATGGAACTTTTCAATTACATAAAAAAAATAAAAGAAAAAGAAAAAGGTAATATAAATGATGAGGTAATAAAATTAATCGTTAAAATATCTGAAGGTTCAGTAAGGGATGCATTGTCTTTATTAGACAGGGCAATGATAACTTTTTCAAATGATAAAGAACTTGATATTGATACAGCTCAAAATATTTTTGGTTATTTTGATAAAAGTTACATTATTGAATTAATTAAATTTATACTTAATGGCAACGAAAAAAAAGTAATTGAAACTTATAGATCAATTTATGATAAAGGGATAGATCCTAAAAACTTTCTAAATGATTTCCTTGAAATTCTTTACTATTTCAAAAATATAGATTCTCTAAGATTAGAAGGAAATAACTTTTCAATTAATGATAACGAATTTAATGAAATAAACGAAATTTCAAAAAACTTAGATACAAAGGTATTATTAAATTTTTGGCAGTTTACGTTAAAAACTCTTGAAGAAATTGATTTAGTTTCAAATCAAAATTTGTCTGTTGAGATGTTTCTTATTAGATTAATATATCTCTCAGAGATTACCAAAACACATTATGAAAATTCTGATTTACAACATTCAGAAAATAAGTCTATTGAAATTAATTTAAACAATCAGACTAAATTTGAAAATAAAAATAAAAATAAAAATGAAAATGAAAATGAAAATAATGGTAAAATAATAAGTCAAATTAAAAATATTGTTCAAGAGGAAAAATTCAAAAAATCAGCTGTGGTAAAAATAAATTCTTTTGAAGAATTAATTAAATTTTGTATTGAAAAAAAAGAGCTACAATTAAAATATGAACTAGAGACCAATGTAAATTTAGTGAGTTTTAAAAATCAAAGTATCGAAATTGCATTTAATGATAATTTAAACAAAAGTTTTGTCAAAGATTTGTCCTCTAAGTTATTTGAATGGACTGGCTTAAGATGGATTATTGCATTTTCAAAAAAAAAAGGAATTCCAAGTTTAAAAGAAGTAGATAAAATCAGTAAATCTCAAATATTAGCTACAGCTGAAAAAAGTAATTTAATAAAAAAAGTTAAGGAACTATTTCCAGATTCAGAACTTATAGATATAAAATTAGATAAAAATAATTAATGACAGATTTTTCAAAAATTTTTGATAAGGCTAAAGAATTAGAAAATTTAATGAAAGATAGCCAAGAAAAAATTAAAAATATAAGGGTAGAGGGTATTTCAGGAGGCAATGCTGTCAAAATGACATTGAACGGTGATGGTGAAATTATTAATTTATTTATCTCACCTGAAATTTTTAAAGAAGACAAAAGTGTTGTTGAAGATTTAATTAAGGCTGCTCACAATAATGCAAAACATCAGCTAAAAATTAAAACTACAGAGGAAATATCAAAGGCAACAGGTGGATTAGGTGTTCCAGGATTTAAGTGGCCAATTTAATAAATGCAAAATATAAGTGAAATAGAAGAGCTAATAAAATTAATATCTAAACTTCCTGGATTGGGGCCGAAGTCTGCTAAAAGGATCGTTTTAAAATTAATAAATAATAGAGAAGAGTTGACTAAACCAATGGCCAAAGCTTTGGCAGAGGTTTATAATGGCGTTTCTAGATGTAAAAATTGTGGTTCACTAAAATCAAATTCTTTAGGTTGTAATAATTGTAACAGCTCTGATAATAAATTTAACAAGATTTGTATTGTAGAAAATATTTCTGATCAATGGACAATTGAAAATTCTAATATTTATAAAGGATATTATCACATACTTGGAGGCACAATTTCAACTTCGAATGGTTCATCGAAACAAGATTTATTAATAGAGTCACTCATTAAAAGAATAAAAGAAGAAAATATTGAAGAAGTTATTTTAGCTACAAGTGCCACTGTAGAGGGTCAAACTACAGCTTTTTATATTCAAAATAGTTTAAAAGATACTAAAGTTAAACTTTCAAAGTTAGCCCAAGGCCTACCCATTGGTGGTGAAATTGAAAATTTAGATGATGGCACATTGGTTTCAGCATTTAAAAATAGAAAAAAAATTTAAATGAATTAGTTTTTTTTAATTATTCTATTTAAATGTAATAAGGGTTCAGTATAACCCGACGGTTGATGTCGTCCTTGAAATATTAACTCACAAGCAGTTTTAAATGCTATTGATTTATCATAATTTGGAGACATATTTTGATACAGGTTGTCATTAATATTTTGTTTATCAACAATTTTGGCCATTTTTTTTAAAATTTCCAAAACTTGTTTTTTGCTACAAATCCCATGATGAAGCCAATTAGCTATATGTTGAGATGAAATTCTTAATGTTGCTCTATCTTCCATTAATCCTATATTATTAATATCAGGAACTTTTGAGCACCCAATACCCTGATCTATCCATCTTACAACATAACCAAGTATTGTTTGTGCACTGTTTGATATTTCTTTATTTATATCATCTGTAGACCAATTTGGATTTTTAATAATTGGGATATTTAAAAGTTCAGAAACTTGAGTTTTTTTTCTTTTTTTTAATTCCTCTTGTTTTTTAAAAACATCTATATCATGATAGTGTAGAGAATGTAGAGCTGCTGCCGTGGGAGAAGGCACCCATGCACAATTAGCTCCAGATTCTAAATGAGTAATTTTTTGTTTCATCATATCTGACATTTTATCTGGCATCGCCCACATTCCCTTCCCAATTTGCGCTAGACCAGAAAAACCACAAGATAGACCAATATCAACATTGTTATTTTCATATGCATTAATCCAAGATGACGTTTTCATATCTCCTTTTTTAATCATTGGACCTGCTTCCATTGATGTATGCATCTCATCACCAGTTCTATCTAGAAAACCAGTATTTATAAAAAATACTCTATTTTTTAGAGCTCTTATACATTCTTTAAGATTAACTGAGGTTCTTCTTTCCTCATCCATTATCCCACATTTAATTGTATATTTTTTAAGTCCAATTGCAGTTTCCACTTTGCCAAAAATTAAATCAGTGAATTTCGCTTCTTTTGGACCATGCATTTTGGGTTTAACTATATAAATTGATCCAGTTCGTGAATTTTTGCCAATTTTTAAATCATGTAAACAAGCGATAGATATTACAAAAGCATCCATAATACCTTCAGGAATTTCAGATCCATCAGATAAAAGAATTGAAGGATTGGTCATTAAATGCCCAACATTTCTGTTTAATAAAAGTGACCTTCCATGTAAATGAGATAAATCCCCAGTTTTCAAAACAAATTTTCTATCTGGGTTTAATTTTCTTATCAACTTTTTTCCATTTTTTTCAAATTCAGCTTTTAGGTTTCCTTTCATTAATCCCAGCCAATTTCTATAGCCAAGCACCTTATCTTTTGCATCTACTCCAGCAACAGAGTCTTCATGATCACAAATAGTAGTCACAGCTGATTCCATTATTATATCAGAAATACCTGCTGGATCACTTTTTGCGCTAAAAGCTTCAGGATTAATTATTATTTCAACATGAAGATTATTATTCTTTAAAATTATTGCTGAAGGTTTGTTTGTTTTGCCTCTATACCCAATAAATTTATTTTTATCTTTAATCGTAGTATTTTCATTAATAAGATTTAAAATCAAATCACTTTTTTCAATTGATATCCCCGAAACTTGTGACCAGCTTTTTTTCTTTAATGTAAAATGTTTATCTAAAAATTTTTTAGTATATCTTATTACTTCTTCACCTCTTTCAGGATCATATCTTTCACTGGCGGACTCATCTGATTGAATTATATCTGTTCCATACAAACTATCGTATAAACTCATCCAACGTGCATTAGCAGCATTTAATGCATATCTTGAATTCATAATTGGTACTACTAATTGTGGTGCTGCCACATTTGAAATCTCATAATCAACATTTTTTGTCTCAATTTTAAAATTAGGACCAGGTTTAACTAAATAACCTATATTTGTTAAAAATTTTTCATAATCTTTTTTGTTTAAATTTGGATTTTCAATATGCCAGCTATCTATATCCATTTGCATTTTTTCTCTTATTTTAATTAATTTTCTATTTTCGGGTGCTAACTCATGAACGCAATTATCAAACTTTTCCCAAAAATCTTTTTGATTTAATTTTGTACCAGGTAATAATTCTTCATTTATAAATTTAAATAATTCATCAGATACTGACAAATTTCCAATTTTTGTATATTTTTCAACTTTACTCATAATATTATAATTATTTAA
Source organism: uncultured Pelagibacteraceae bacterium (assembly GCA_902566785.1). Classification (GTDB taxonomy): domain Bacteria; phylum Pseudomonadota; class Alphaproteobacteria; order Pelagibacterales; family Pelagibacteraceae; genus Pelagibacter. The sequence goes on from CACFKI010000007.1 coordinate 28,353, forward strand.
ATTGACATTTTATTGCCGTTTTTAGATATAATAACTTATTTTTTATGAAAAACTATTTAAATTTTGAAAATGAAATTAAAAATTTAGAGTTAGAACTTGAAAATTTAAAGGATCCATATAATCAATCTGGATTAAGCAAAGTTGACACAGATAAAATTTCAATTTTACAAAATGAGATAGAGTCTAAATTAGAAAAAATTTATTCTAATTTAAATGCTTGGGAAACTGCTTTAGTAGCAAGGCATGAGGATAGACCAAAAGCAAAGTTTTTTATTGATAACTTATTTGAAGATTTTGTATCGTTATCAGGAGATAGATTTTATGGAGAAGATAAATCTGTCATAAGCGGATTTGCAAAATTTGAGGGTAAATCAGTTTTAGTCATCGGACAAGAAAAAGGAGAAGATTTAGAGACTAGAATAGATAGGAACTTTGGAATGATGAGACCAGAAGGTTATAGAAAAACGATTAGATTAATGAATTTGGCAAACAAGTTTAGAATCCCAATTGTAGTTTTCATCGATACACCCGGAGCATATCCAGGTGTTGGTGCAGAGGAAAGAGGTCAGGCAGAGGCAATAGCAAGATCTATAGAATGTTCTATGGATTTAAATGTTCCAACTATTTCAATTATTATAGGCGAAGGAGGGTCTGGCGGAGCAATTGCATTAGCATCTTCAAATAAAGTTTTGATGTTAGAAAACGCAATTTACTCAGTTATATCACCTGAGGGCTGTGCGACTATTTTATGGAGAGATCCAAAAAAAACTTTAGAGGCATCTGAAGCAATGAAAATGTCAGCAAAAGATCTTCTCAAACTAGAGATTATTGATGAAATTATTCCTGAGCCAACTGGTGGAGCCCACAGGGATAGGGATTTAATTTTAGACAACGTAAGAGGCTCACTAAGGAAAAATTTGGATTATTTTTCAAATATGAGTCATGATGAGATTTTAATACACAGAAAAAATAAATTTTTATCTATAGGAAGATCAAAAGGTTTTGTAAGTAACAAAAATACTTCAGAAAACTTAGTGATGAAAATGAATTTAATAAATAAAATTAAATTTTATATAAACAAAAATAAAAATATTTTCTATGCTATACCAGTATTATTAATTTTAATAACTATAGTATTTTTTGTGTTATAAAGCTCCACAACAATATTTAAATTTTTTACCAGTGGCAGGACATTTTTCATTCCTTGAAATCTTTTCATTTTTTTTAACTACAAACAGACATTTAGGATCTGATGATTTAACATTTTGTTGTCTAACTTGATTCTCATCAGTTATTACCTTCAAATTCAATAGTATGGTTATAAAATCTGATTTGAGTTTATTTAGTAAATTTTCAAATAAACTAAATGCTTCTTTCTTATATTCAATTAATGGATCTCTTTGTCCGTAAGATCTTAATCCTATCACAGTTCTAAGTTGTTCAAGATATTGAATGTGTGAAGTCCAGTTTTGATCAATTAATTGTAAAAAAATTCTTTTTTCAATATCAGCAGATCTCTCTTTACCTAATATATTTTCTCTTTGATCTCTTTGATCGTTAAATTTATTTAATATTTTTTCTTTAAAATTAGTGTCATCTATTCCAATAAATGACTCCATTTCTTCTTCTGAAAAAGCCTTACCTGATATCTGCTTAAAATAACTTTTAAATTCACTATTTTTTGGATTTGATAAATATTTTTTTTTATGGGCTACCAAAGTTAAAATAATTTCATCCAAAAAATCATTACTAATTGACAAAGAATTTTTTGAGTTAATTATATTATTCCGTTGTGTAAAAATAACATGACGTTGATCATTAAGAACATTATCGAATTTTAAGAGTGTTTTCCTCACGTCAAAATTTCTTGCTTCAACTTTTTGCTGTGCTCTTTCTAGAGCTTTATTAATCCAAGGATGATCGATACTTTCTCCATCTTTCAAACCAAGTTTCTCTAAGATGCTATTCATAGATTCTGAACCAAAAATTCTCATTAAATCATCCTCTAAACTGACAAAAAATATTGAATTTCCTTCATCTCCCTGTCTTCCTGACCTTCCTCTTGCTTGATTGTCTACTCTTCTACTTTCCATTCTCTCTGTACCGATTACAAAAAGGCCACCAAGGGATTTTATTTCTAATTTGGATTCTTTGTTATTTTCCTTTCCTCCAAGTTTTATATCTACACCTCTTCCTGATATGCTTGTTGTAATTATAACTGAATTTTTTTTTCCTGCATTTGCAATTATTTCAGCTTCTTTTTCATGGTTTTTTGCATTTAATATTAAGTGATTAATTTTTTTTTCATCAAGAAGTTTTGAATAATGTTCAGATTTATTTACACTTGCAGTAAAAACTAGAACAGGTTGACCAGTAGAATTAATATTACTTATTTTCTTTATTATGGCTTCGTCTTTTTCCTTTGAAGTTCTAAAAATTTGATCATTCCAATCATTTCTAATCATCTTTTGATTTGTAGGTATAGATACGACTGGCAAGTTATAAATTTCAAAAAACTCCTCAGACTCTGTCACAGCAGTACCAGTGCAACCAGATAATTTTTTATAAAGTTTAAAGTAGTTTTGATATGTTATTGATGCAATTGTTTGATTTTCTGATTGCACTTTTACTTTTTCTTTAGCTTCAATACTTTGATGTAATCCATCTCCAAATCTTCTACCAGGTAGTTGTCTCCCAGTCTGTTCATCTATTATTACTACTTGGTTATCCTTAACTATATAATCTCTCCCATTAAAAAAGAGGTGATTTGCCCTAAGTGCTTGATTTACCAAATGAACTAAATTTAAATTTTCAGGGTCATAAAAATTATTATTTTTAAGCATCCCAGCTGAAGAAAAAATTTTTTCAACATTATCAATTCCTTCATTAGTTAATAATATATTTTTATCTTTCTCATCTAATTCAATATCTTTAGATTTTAAATTTTTAATTAATTTATCTACAGCAAGATATTGTGCTGTTTTATCCTCTGCTGCACCTGATATCACAAGTGGAGTTCTTGCTTCATCAATAAGACAAGAATCAATTTCATCTACTATTGCATAGTTATGACCTCTTTGAACCATACTCTCTTTTGAATATTTCATATTGTCTCTCAAGTAATCAAATCCAAGCTCTGAATTTGTTGCGTAAGTAATATCGCAATTGTAATTTAACTTTCTTTCTTCATCTGATTGATCGTTGTTTATATAGCCAGACTTTAAACCTAAAAAATTATAGATCTTACCCATATTTTCACAGTCCCTTTTAGCAAGATAATCATTCACAGTTACTACATGTACTCCTTTGTTATCAAGAGCATTTAAGTATGCAGCTAAAACAATAGTAAGTGTTTTACCTTCTCCAGTTTTCATCTCTGCAATTTTATTTTGATGTAATACGACCCCACCAATTAATTGAACATCAAAATGTTTTTCAGATCTTACTCTTTTAGAAGCCTCTCTAACTAATGCAAAAGCTTCAGGCAAAATTTTATTAAAGTCAATTCCTTGTTTAATTTTATCCTTCAGTTCATTTGTTTTTTTTGGAAATTCTTCATCATTTAAACTTGAAATATCTTTTTCAAGTGCACTTATTTCTTTTACGATTTTATCTATTTTATTTAATTCTTTTTGATTTCCAGTTTTAAGGATTTTTGATAAAAAATTTAATGGATTTAGCATTTTTAATTATGGTATATAGTTTAATTGTTTATTCTTATATAGTGTTAAATAAATATTTTTAAATAGCATGACTTTTAACTTTGATAACTTTTTTGATTATAGAAATAAAAACTCAAAAATGGGTCATTTTCAAGACCTAGAGCATATTGATGGGTTGTCGATATCTACTACGAGCGCCAATTTATATAACAGAAAAAGGGATGATTTAGTTATGTTCTATTTTAGAGATGGCGCAAACTATGCATCAGTTTATACACAATCCAAAATAGTTTCTGAAAATATAAAATGGAATCAAAATATAAAATCAAAAAAAATTAGAGCCTTATTGGTCAATACAAGAAATGCAAATGCCTTTACAGGAAAAGAAGGATATAAAAGTTTAAAAATATTGGCAGAGGATTTGTCAACTAAACTTTCTGAGAAACAAAAGATTGATGAAGAAAAACCATCTAGGATAAAATCTTCTGATATAATTTTTGCTTGTACAGGAACAATTGGTGAAAAATTCCCAACAGATAAAATTTTTTCCTCAATACCAGATTTAATAAATAAAATTAAGTATACTCAAAATAAATACATTTGGATTAAAGCTGCAATGGGAATTTTAACAACAGACCTAGTACCAAAGCTTGCAATGGAAGAATGCTTTATAGGTAATAAAAAAATTAAAATTTATGGTTTAGCAAAAGGCTCAGGAATGATTTATCCAAACATGGCTACAACTTTAGGATTTATTTTCACAGATGCATCTATTCCAACGAATATATTGCAAAAATTATTAAAAAAAAATATTACTAATTCATTTAACGCTATTACTTGTGATGGTGACACAAGTACAAATGATATGGTATCAATATTTGCAACAGGCAAAGCTAATAATGTGGAAATTAAAAATATAAATGATGAAAAAATTAAAAATTTTGAAAAATCTCTATTTAGAGTACTTTTGAATTTAGCAAAAAGAGTAGCCGCAGATGGTGAGGGTGCATCAAAATTTGTCTCCATCAGAGTTAAAAATTGCAAAAGTGATGAAGAGGCAAAAAAAATTTCATTTTCAATAGCTAATTCACCTTTGGTAAAAACCGCCATCGCTGGAGAAGATCCAAATTGGGGACGTGTTATTATGGCAATTGGTAAATCAAATGTGAATATTAAATTAAACAAATTAAATTTAAATTTTGGACCATATAAGGTTATTGAAAATGGAATTCTATCAAAATCTTATCAAGAAACAGAAGTTGCAAGTTATATGAAAGGTGAAAATATTGATATTTTAGTAGATATAGGAATAGGCAAAAAGGAATTTACAGCTTACACAATGGACTTTACTAAAAAATATATAGAGATAAATTCTGACTACAGATCATGAGATCTGAAAATAAAAAAGTAAATTTTAAAGATAATGATTAAATATAAACTAATTTGTAATAAATGTAAGAATACATTTGATAGTTGGTTTGGTTCCTCAAAAGAATTTGAAAAACTTAAGAAAAAAAATTTTTTGAGCTGTATAACTTGTAATTCCAATAATGTTGATAAATCTTTAATGGCCCCTTTAATTCTTAAAAAAAGCAAAAAATTTAATAAAAAGGATGAAAAAAATAAAAATATTAAAAATAAACTTAAAGAATACAAAAACTTTATTAAAAATAATTTTGATTATGTAGGTAAAAATTTTGCGTATGAAGCAAGAATTATGCATTATGATAAAAAAAAATCATCAAAGGGAATATATGGAGATGCATCTTTAGATCAAATTAATGAGCTAAAAGATGAGGGAATTGAAACTGAGGTTATTCCATGGATTAATGATAATGAAAACTAAATCTTCCTAAATTCTGCTATGTAGTTAATTGATTTATCTTTACTAAGTTTCCAATAATTTGAAATAATATCAAATTTCATTCCATCTATTTTATTTAGTTTAAGAAAATTTTTTTCTCCAAATGAAATTAATGTTGATGGTTCAACAAATTTTTCCCAATCATGTGTTCCTATCGGAAGCCATCTCAATACATATTCAGCACCAATTATCGCAAATAAATAGGATTTTAATGTTTTATTTATAGTCGCAACGTACATTAACCCACCTTTTTTTAATAATCTGGAGCTTTTTTTTATAAATAATTCTAGATCCTCTACATGTTCAACAATTTCTAAATTTAGAATTACATCAAATTTTTCTTTATAAATAAAATTTTCAGGTGAGGCACACTTATAATTTATTTTTAATTTATTTTTCCTTAAATGCGCTTTTGCAATTTTTATATTTTTTTCAGAGGCATCTATCCCTGTAACACTTGCTCCCAACCTGGTCATAGGTTCAGCAATTAACCCACCACCACAACCAATATCTAAGATCTTTAATTTAGACAAAGGTAAAATTTTTTTTTCAATTTTAAAATGTTTGATGATGTTATCTTTAATGTATTTTATCCTTATAGGATTAAAAGCATGCAAAGGTTTAAATTTTCCATCTGGATCCCACCACTCATCAGCTATTTTAGAAAATTTATCAATTTCTTCTTTATTTATCGTAGTTGTTTTCATTCTATATTGACATTACAATTTAGATGTATTTTATCAATATATTTAAATAAATATAAAAAAAACTATCAATGAAAATTATTGTATTAAAATTTGGAGGTACCTCGGTAGGTACAGTAGAAAGAATTAAAAAAGTCGCAGATATAATTGTTAGTTATATAAAAAAAAAGTACAAAGTTATTGTTATTTCATCAGCTATGAGTGGTGTGACAAATGATTTAGTAAAAAAATCAGAAAAAATTTCAAAGGAATTTGAACCCCGGGAACTTGATACTTTACTTTCCACTGGAGAACAAGCCGCATGCTCTTTATTAGCAGGAAGATTGTGTCACCTTGGATATAATTCAAGATCTTGGCTAGGTTGGCAAATTCCAATAATTACCTCAGGAAAACATAGTTCATCAAGAATAGTTAATATAAATAAAAAAAAAATTTTAAAATACTTAAAATCTGGTGGGATACCAATTGTTGCAGGTTTTCAAGGAGTAAATCTTCAAAGTGAAATAACAACTTTAGGAAGGGGAGGATCAGATACAAGTGCCATAATGGTAGCTAAATTTTTTAAGGCGTTTAAATGTATAATTTATACTGACGTAATAGGTGTAATGACCACAGATCCAAGAGTTTTTAAAAAAGCTAAAAAAATAAAAGTAATTTCTTATGAAGAAATGCTTGAGATGTCATCCTTAGGTTCTAAAGTCATGCAATCTTCATCTGTTCAAGAATCAAGACTTAATAGAATAGATGTCGAGGTCAAATCGTCATTTAAAAATAACAACGGTACATTAATTACCAAACGTAAAAATATTTTAAATAATAAAATAATTACAGGTGTATCCTCAACTAAAAATGATGCAAAAATTACATTGATCGGAGTGAAAGATAGACCAGGGATTGCTGCCTCAATATTTAAACCTTTATCTGATAACAATATAAATGTGGATATGGTTGTACAAAATATATCTTCAAATGGTAATGAGACTGATTTAACATTTACTATTAAATCTGAAGATGCAAGTAAATCAGAAAAATTGATTAAGAAGAATAAAAAAATAAATTTTAAAAAAATAAAGATTGATAAAAATGTCTCAAAAGTTTCTATAATTGGAGTTGGAATGATAACCACACCTGGTGTAACTTATAGAATGTTTCAAGCTTTAAGCAAAAATAAAATTAATATAATGGTTATTTCGACTTCAGAAATAAAAATATCTGTTTTAATAAGTAAAAAACATTTAATAAAAGCAGTTGCAGCTTTACATAAAGAATTTAGACTAAGTAATTAAGATGAGCATAAGACCATTTAGGGATATTAAAAGAAAGATAACCAAAGAAGTTTCGATTGGAAATGTAAAAGTTGGAAATAAAAACCCGATTGTTGTACAATCCATGACTAATACTTTGACATCTAATCCTTCTGAAACAATAAAACAAATTATAGATATTTCAAATGAAGGAGCGGGGTTGGTTAGAGTTTCTGTTCCAGATATTGAAAGTAGCAAGGCTCTTAAAGAAATAACCAAACACTCACCTGTTCCAATAATTGCTGATATTCATTACCATTACAAAAGGGCAATAGAGTCAGCAGAAAATGGTGCAAAATGTTTAAGAATAAACCCAGGCAATATTGGTGATAAAAAAAAAATCAAAGAAGTAATATCTGCAGCAAAAAATAATGATTGTGCAATTAGAATTGGAGTAAATGCAGGATCGCTTGAAAAAGATATTTTAGAAAAATATAAAGAACCGTGCCCAGAAGCTTTAGTTGAAAGCGCTATCAGAAATATACAAATTATCGAAGATGAAGATTTTTATAACTTTAAAGTAAGTGTAAAATCATCTGATATTTTTTTATCAATCGGAGCATATAAACAATTATCAAGAATAACCAATTACCCTCTACATTTAGGTATTACTGAGTCTGGAAGTTTTGTTCCTGGGAGCATTAAATCATCTATAGGAATGGGAATACTGTTGCTAGAAGGTATTGGTGATACAATTAGAGTATCTTTATCAGATGATCCAATTAAAGAAGTTAAGGTTGGTAATGAAATTTTAAAATCATTAAACCTTCTTAATAGAGGTGTAAAAATAATTTCGTGCCCTTCATGTGCAAGACAAGGTTTTGACGTTATAGATACAGTTAAAATATTAGAGGAAAAATTATCACATATCAAAGCTCCAATAACTCTCTCGATAATTGGATGTGTTGTAAATGGACCTGGTGAGGCAGCTTTAACAGATATAGGTATTACAGGTGGAGGAAAAGACAGCAACATGCTTTACTTAAATGGTACTCAAGCTCATAAACTAAAAAACAGTGAAATATTGTCGAAAGTAGTATCCCAAGTCGAAAAAAAAGCAAAAGAAATAGAGAAGAATAAATAATGTTACCTTTAGATAAAGTTAGAGATTTAATCTCTAAACACAATTTATTAGAAAAAGATTTATCATCTGGAAAAATTGAAAAAAAAAATTTTGCAGAAAAATCAAAAGAATATTCAGATCTAAATGATATAATTAAAGAGGCCAGAGAATATCTTTCATTTGATAAAGAAAAAATAGACTTAGAAAAGATTATTAATGATCAAAAAAGTGATCAAGATATCAAGGATTTTGCTTTTAAAGAGTTATCAGATCTAAATAAAAAAAATGAGATTAATGAAAAAAAATTAAAAATATATCTTTTGCCCAAAGATGAAGCGGATACAAAAAATGCAATTATCGAAATTCGAGCGGGAACCGGCGGGTTAGAAGCAAGTTTGTTTGCATCAGATTTGTTTAAAATGTATGAAAAAGTTAGTCAAAAAAAAAAATGGTCTCTTGATATTATTAGTATTTCAAAAAGTGATGCCGGAGGGCTTAAAGAAGTCATAGCAACTATTAAGGGAAAAAATATCTATTCTTCATTAAAATATGAAAGTGGAGTTCATAGAGTTCAAAGAGTTCCAGATACAGAGACACAAGGAAGGGTTCATACTTCTGCCGCTACCGTTGCTGTATTGCCAGAGGCTGAAGAAGTTGATCTAAAAATTGAAGATAAAGATTTAAGGATAGATGTTTTTAGAAGCAGTGGGCCTGGCGGTCAAAGTGTTAATACAACAGACTCAGCTGTAAGAATTACTCATATACCCTCAGGCATTGTAGTTAGTCAACAAGATGAAAAATCTCAAATAAGAAATAAAGAAAAGGGTTTAAAAATTTTGAGATCTAGACTTTATGAAGTAGAAAGAAAAAAAAGAGATGAAGCAAGATCTAAAGATAGAAAAGATAAGATTGGTTCAGGAGATAGATCTGAGAGAATAAGAACTTATAATTTTCCACAAGGTAGAGTTACAGATCATAGAATTAATTTAACATTACATAAACTCGAGGAATTTATGCAAGGCGAAATTTTTGATGAAATGATAGAAAATTTAACTTTGCAAGCGCAAGAGCAAGAGCTTATAAATTTAAAATGAATTACAACACTGCAATAAATTATGGATCCAAAGTTTTAAAGAAAAATCTAGTTAAAACTGCAAATATAGACTCAGAAATAATTCTTTCAAAAACAGTCAATTTATCAAGAGAAAAAATATTATTAAATTTAGACAATATTTTATCCTCTAAACAACTAAAATATTTTAAAAAATTAATTAATAGAAGAAAAAAAAAAGAACCAATAGCTTATATTCTTAAAAAAAAAGAATTTTGGAAAAAATCTTTTACAATTAACTCTCATGTTCTAATACCAAGACCAGATACTGAGATTATAGTAGAACAAGTCTTTAAATATCTGCCCCCAAATAGTTCTAAATCAATTTTAGAAATTGGCACTGGAAGTGGATGCATAATCTTATCTGTCCTTGCCGAAAGAAAAAACTGTTATGCAAAAGCATTAGATATATCAAAAAAGGCATTAAAAGTTGCAGAATATAATGCAAAAATACAACACTTGGAGAATAGAATTGAATTTATTTACTCTGGCATTGACAAATTTTACACTGGTAAATATGATATCGTTATATCAAATCCTCCATACATTAAATCTGCGAGCATTAAGAATTTAGATGAGGATGTTAGGTTATATGAACCCAGAATTGCTTTAGACGGTGGATATGATGGATACTCTCAATTTAGAGAGATAATTAAAAAAAGTTCTAGTTTATTAAAAAATGGAGGAAAACTTTTTTTGGAAATAGGGCACAAACAGATATATGAGGTTGAGAAATTGTTAAAGGAAAACCATTTTTATATTAATAAAATAGTAAAAGATCTTAATAAAATAAATAGATGTATCGTATCAACTAAAATTTAATCATAATCAAATATGAGAAATTATAAAAATAATCACAGAAGAAACAGATTTAGAAAAAACGGATCTAAACAAAATCATCAAAAAGATAATGGACATAAAACTATATCAGATTTTACTAACAACTTTAATTATAGACCTAGAAATCAATGGAAAAACAATCAAAACGCATCCAAGCTGATAGAAAAATATAACAACTTAGCAAGAGAGGCTCTATCAAATGGTGATAAAATTTTATCAGAAAGCTATTTTCAACATGCTGATCATTTTGTAAGAATTTTAGGAGAAAAAGAAATTATCAAAGACAATCCAAATAATAAGGTTGAGGAAGTTAAAGAAGAAGAAGTTAAAGAACAAAATTCCTTAGATAATTAATTTAAACTCGCAATTAATTCTGATTTAATAACATCAATTTTAATTTTTTCAATTTCAAATTTTTCTCTTTCTTTACCTTTAAGAATTTTTCCAGATGGCAATTTTAGTGTTTGAGAATTTACTTTTTTTCCATTTTCAATAACTTCATAATGTAAGTGAGGGCCCGTTGACATACCAGTTGAACCTACATATCCAATTATTTGGCCTTGTCTAACTCTGTTTCCTTCTTTAGCTATTCTAGCAAATTTTGACAAATGTGCGTAGACTGTAGAGTAAGTAGAATTATGTTTAATTTTAATACAATTTCCACCTCCTCCACACCATCTTGCTCTAACAATTTTACCATCTCCAGATGCCATTATAGGAGTTCCCTCTGGTGCTGCAAAATCTGTTCCTCTATGCATTTTATTAAATCCTAAAATAGGATGTTTTCTCATTCCAAAGCTTGAAGATAATCTCGCACCATTAATTGGAGTTTTCATTAAACTTTTTTTAATACTTTTTCCAAAGTTATCAAAATAATCGTAGCCCTCTTTAGTTTTGAACCCATATAAGGGAATGTCTTTACCCTGTAAATTTAAATTTGCAAAAATAATATTTCCTGTTTCTACTATATTATTATTATCATCTAAAAAAGTTTCATACATGAGTTGAAAACTATCATTTTTCCAAATATCTCTTTGAAAATCTACCTGGAAACCATAAACTCTAGCAAAATCAATTATAACATTTGGTTGTATACCATTTTTAATTGAACTATCGTATAAGCTATTAGTTATAGTGGACTCTTTATAAGCAATATTCCTTTTAAGACTTTTTTGTATTTCTTTATATTCAAAATTGTTTGTATTGGTATTTAAAGTAAAAATTATTGATTTTGTTTTAGATACCTCTATTAAAAGTTCAATTATTTTTTTATATCCTCTTTTATCTATCTTAAAAATTATTTTTTGATCTTTTACTATATTTGATAATTTATTCTTTTTTAAAATTTCTTTTAAAATCCTGTTTTTTTCACTTTTATTAATTTCA
>CACFKI010000008.1 GCA_902566785.1 uncultured Pelagibacteraceae bacterium
CCTACTGACTTAACTGTTTTTGTTAAAAGATACAAAGTTACAAATGATAAAGAACTAAAATATATCCCTGATCCAATGTTTGACCCGCTAAATGAAATAAATATAGAAAGACAAACTGCAAGCTCATTCCAGGTTAAAGAAGGAGATTATATTCAGGTAATATCACCAACTGGAAGACAGTGCTCTGATTTTGTAGCTTTTGATACATCTAAGCTCGGTAAAGGAATTGAAAAAGGTCTCGATTGGCAAACAACAAGAACGTTTATGGGAAATACCTTCCCAGGACCAGGTTTATTTTCAAAATTTTATGATACTGATCATGAACCGTTAGTTGAGGTTATTAGAGATACTGTTGGAAGACATGATACTTTCAATCTTGCATGTACTTCAAAATATTATGAAGATGCAGGTTATTTTGGTCATCCAAACTGTTCTGATAATTTAAACAAATCTATGGAAAAATATGGAGTAGAAAAAAAGAAGGGTTGGCATGCAATAAACTTATTTTTTAATACATCTGCTGGAGGGCTAAATTCAGTGTTATCAGATGAATCATATGCAAGACCTGGAGATTATGTAACATTTAGGGCACTTAAAGATTTAACATGTGGAACAACAGCTTGTCCAAGCGATATAGATGCTTGTAATTCATGGAATCCAACTGATATTTTTGTTAGAACTTATGATAAAAATAAAGAATTTACAAAATCTTTTGCATTTAGAATGAAAACAGATTCAGAGAGAAAATTGACAAGAAACACTGGTTTCTATGAAAAAACTTCAAAGCTTACTAGAAATTTTGTTGATGCAAGAGGATTTTGGTTACCTAATGATTATACAAAGCATGGTATAATGAATGAGTATACCGCGTGTCGTGAAAAAGCAGTAATAATTGATTTATCATCTTTAAGGAAATTTGAAATATTAGGTCCTGATGCAGAAGAGTTAATGAATTATACACTAACAAGAAATATAAAGAAGCTCTCTGTTGGTCAAGTTGTATATTCTTCAATGTGTTATGAAAATGGCTTTATGTTTGATGATGGAACTTTATTAAAATTAAGTGATCATGGATTTAGATGGATTTGTGGAGATGAGTACGCAGGTGAATGGTTAAAAGAACAAGCAAAAAAAAAGAATTATAAAGTCTTGATAAAAAACTCCACAGATCAGATTAACAATATTTCATTACAAGGTCCAAATAGTAGAAAAATTTTAGAGAAATTAATTTTTACTCCACCTACGCAGCCAAAAATATCTGAGTTAGAATGGTTTAGATTTACTATTTGTAGAATAGAAGATTTAAATGGAATTCCTTTAATAGTATCTAGAACTGGTTACACCGGTGAACTTGGATATGAAATTTGGTGTCATCCATCTGATGCTCCAAAGGTTTGGGATAAAGTAATGGAAGTTGGAAAAGCACATGGATTAATACCAGCTGGTTTTGCAGCTTTAGATTTATTAAGAATTGAGGCTGGACTGATATTATTTGGTAACGAATTTGATGGACAAGTAGACCCTTTTGAAGCAGGAGTTGGATTTACCGTTCCACTAAAAACTAAAACTGATGATTTTATAGGAAAAGATGAACTTTTAAAAAGAAAAGAAAATCCACAAAAAAAACTTGTTGGTCTAGAATTAATAGGTAAAGAAACAGCTAATCATGGAGATTGTGTTCACATAGGTAGAGCACAAGTTGGAGTAATAACCAGTGGATGTATATCGCCAACTTTAAATAAAAATATTGCTTTATGTAGAATAGATATTGGACACTCTAATTTAGATACTGAAGTTGAAGTTGGAAAAATTGATGGACACCAAAAAAGAATTCCAGCAAAAATAGTAGCATACCCACATTTTGATCCACAAAAAACAAGGGTAAGATCATAGTAAATTTATTATGAATAAAGCCACTAAAGATCTTCTAGAGTTTTGGGAAGAGCAAATGAGACTTTCTCATACATCAAGCAATTATTTCTTTAGAAAATCTCCATCTCATTATCACATGATGTTATTGGTTATGAGCGCGTATAAACTAAATCAAAATTTGTCTGTGGAAGAATTGAAAACAAAATTATTTAAAACTTCTCGACCTAAATCTGCTTTAATTATTACTGAGGCATGTGAAAAAGGTTTTTTCTTTTTAGAGAAAACATCAAAAGATCAAAGAAAAAAATATATAAAACCAACTGAAGCATTCATAAAAGAATTTAATGAATACCTAAAAACTCTTAAAAATCTAAGTTTTTGATGTAAACCTAGGGTAGAATTATATTTACTTATAATTTTTATATATAAAAATAATAATATACTTTTGTCGCACAAAAAATATTGTTCACTTATGTCATTACCGACAAAAGCAAAAGTTGTTATAATTGGTGGAGGTATCCACGGATTAAGTACGGCTTGGAAACTTTCAGAGACTTATAAAAATCCAGGAGACATTGTAGTTTTAGAAAAAAAAGATACAGCAGCAGGTGCAAGTGGAATTGCTTGTGGCGTTGTTAGGAACAATTATTTTCAGCCAGCAATGAGAGAATTAATGGCCCATTCTGTTGAAGTTTGGGAAAGTGATCCGAAGGCTTTTAAATACAATCCTGTTGGATATATGCAAATTTCTCCTGAAATTATGCACGAAGATGTTGCAAGTATTTTTAAACAACAAAAAGCAATTGGATATGAATCAGTTTTTATAGAAGGCGAAAAAGACTGTACAAAATATATGAAGAATATTTTCGATGACTGGCAGGCGCAAGGTATTACTTCAGTTCTTCATGAAAAAAAAGGTGGATATGCCTTTAATAAAGATTCTATAAAAGCATTAGAAAGTAAAGCAAACTCTAATGGGGTTAATGTTCATAAGGGTGTAAAAGTTACAGGATTTAAAAGAGGAAGTAATAGCAATTCAGTTACCGGAGTAGTTACAAACATGGGAACGATCGACTGCGATCAAGTAGTGGTTGGAGCTGGTCCATGGGTAAGAGATTTTTGGAACATGTTAGAACTACCTAAGACAACAGAAATAAAAGGTAAAGACGGAAAAAAACACGAGGTTGAAATGTGGAAGTATTGGTTTTTACAAGAGGGAGTTTTAGGAGTTGAGGCAGACTATCTTAGAACAAACGAAGGTAAACAACCTCCAGTGATACATGTTGATACAGATGCTCCTTTACATTCAGATGCAACTGGTAAATTAATTACAGATGAACTTTGGGGAATTTACTACAAACCTGATATTGAAGGTTTGGGTGTTCAAGGTGGAACATCGCCTTATATAGTTGAAAAACATTTTGATAAAGTAAACGTAGATCCATATGGAATAGATTCACCTGAGTATCAAACAACAGATAAATTTGCAGATATGTGGACTTCTGCTTTAGCGCATTGTCAAAAAAGATTTGTAGGAAAATCAAATTTATACCGAAAAGGTCCGTCAGGTGGTCTTGGATGTTTAACTCCAGACTCATTCCCGATCTTTGATAGATTTTTTGAAAACGTTTATATGATAGCAGATGCTAATCATGGTTATAAAATGATAGGAGTTGGACACCTTGTTGCACAAGAAATTTTAGGAACTGAGAGTGAACTATTAAAACCGTTTAGATTCAATCGATACGCGAAGGGCGAACTTCATCCCACTTCGAACAGTCCGTTTCCTTGGAGTTAATTCATCTAAGTAGACAGATGTTTTTTTTTCAGTTAACTTTCATTACTAATAATTAAGAGGGGTAAAATGACTGATCTAGAAAAACATGTAAATCAACCTGGTAGAGCAAAGTTAGTAAAAAGAGTTAGAGAAAAAATTAAAGAATTGGGAATTACTTATATTTATTTTCAATTTATTTCTGTAACAGGAAGAGTTGTTGGTAAAGGTATACCAGCAGATCATTGGGAAAGAACTGCTGAAAGAGGGTTTCAATTAGTTTATGGTTCAACCGCAAATTTGTTTTTAGATCGTCACAACAATTATATTGGATATGGCCCTGAAGCAATGGAGTTGGTTGGTATCCCTGATCCAGAAACTTTTGTTCAATTGCCATGGGATAAAAGAGTAGGAAGAGTTTTTTGTACATGTTTTAGAAATAGAGAAGAAAGAAATAATCCAGGTGGTCATTTGACGTCAGACTGTAGAGGAAATTTAAGAATTTTCATGGATGAGTTTCAAAAAAAACATGGGTTAGAATTAAGAGTTGGAACAGAGCCAGAAATGATGTGGTTAACTAAGAACCCAGACGGTACACCAACTGGAAAGGGTTTCTCAAAACCTTTCTGTTATCATATTGATCAATTTGAGTCTTTAAGACCTGTATTTATGAAGGTAATAGAATACTCAAATGCAATGGGGCTAGATATGATTCAAGGTGACCACGAAGATGCTCCTGGCCAATTAGAATTAAACTGGACTTACGATAATGTTTTAAGAAATGCTGACAGATTATCTACTTATAGACAAATCTGTGCTCAAGTAGCAAGGGAGCATGGTTTAATTGCTTGCTTTATGACTAAACCATTTATGGGTGTTTCTGCTAGCGGTTGTCATACAAATATGTCTTTGTGGAAAGGTGGAAAAATTTCCGTTAATAAACTTGGGCATAAAAATTTACCAGGTGTTGAGGAAGTATTTAGTTACGTTTCAGGGGGAACAAACACTTTTATGCCTGACACAAAGGATATGCAAATGCCTGGAAAAATTGGCTTGCAATCCATTGCTGGAATTATGAAACATTTGCCAGCATTGACTGCTCTTGGATCTTCAACTGTTAATTCATATAGAAGATTATGGGATCAAGGATTTTGGGCACCTGTTTATGCTGACTGGGGATATCAAAACAGAACTTGTGGATTGAGAGTTTCTGCTCCTGGAAGATTTGAATATAGATCTGTAGACTCAATGCATAACCCTTATTTATTAGGAGCTGCTTTATTAAAAGCTTGTGATGAAGGTATATCTAAAAAGATGGTACCAGCAAAACCAGAGTCTAGAAACATTTATGAAGCCCAAAAAGCTGGTAAAGATGTTAAAAAGCTTCCACTAAGTTTAGGTGAAGCTCTTGATAGACTCGCAGAAGATGAAGTAATTAAATCAGCAATGCCAGATGAAATGTATAAAGTTTTCCATTGGTATAAAAATGATGAGTGGGAAAGATTTTTAGGAGCAACTACACAATGGGATCTGGATACTTATCTAGATTGTTTACCATAGTATTGAAAAGGAAAAAATATGTGCGGAATAGCGGGATTAATTCATAGAGGAAAATCTTCAAAAGTAGGTCATGAACTTCAGGGAATGCTTCAAGCTTTGAAGCACAGAGGTGAGGACTCTACTGGCTATGCATTGTATGGGGACACAGAAGGAAAAAATTTTATAATGAGAGTTAAAATTGGAGAAAATGTTGGAGAAGGAAGTTCCTCTGTAGCTGAAGATGTATCTGTATATGATGAAAGAAAAAAAGTTGTTGAAAGCTGTATTTCAGAAATGGGAGCTAAAATTATTAAAGCAGACCGAGTTCTACCATACTCGTTAAGATATGAAATTGAATATAACAAAGACGATTTATTGAATTTTTCGCAAAAAATAGAAAGTATTGAAGGAGTAGAAATTCTTTCAATGGGTAAATCTTTAGAAGTAATAAAAGATCTTGGAAATGCAAAAATGGTTTGTGATAGATATAATTTAGATAAACTTGTTGGAACACATGCAATTGGACATGCTAGAATGGCAACAGAATCAGGAGTAGATATTAAATCTGCCCACCCATTTTGGGGATATCCTTTTAGCGATGTATCAGTTGTTCATAACGGTCAATTAACTAACTATTGGAACAATAGAAGGATTTTAGAAAATAAAGGTATGAGATTTATGTCAGAGTGTGACTCTGAGTTAATTGCTGTTTACCTTGCAGAAAAAATGAGAAACGGGGCTAGTTTAGAAGAAGGGATGAAAGACTCTTTAAGTGGTTTAGATGGTGTCTTTACTTATTTTGTGGCAACAAAAGACTCTTTAGGAATGGCTAAAGATACAATGGCAGCTAAACCTTTGGTATTATACGAGTCAGATGATTTAGTTGCAATGGGATCTGAGGAAATAGCTATAAGATCTTTACTTCCACAAGAAATAGATACTTATGATCCTTTTGATGGAGAGGTAAAAGTATGGCAAATTTAAAAACATCAGAAAAAAAAACTAAAGCTCAATCAATGGGTCTTCATACTGAGGTCCTTACAGGTAAAACACAACAAAAATTCTTTAACCCTGATGAAGCAGAAAACTTTTATTATTGGGGAACATATGATGTTGATTTTAACAAAAGAATAGATCTTGATGTAAAAGATTTAGAATGTAAAGAAGCAAACAAAAAAATCGACGAATTAATGAGTCAAGGTTACGGAACTATTGTTATTAAAAATCCACAAGGAAAGCATAGTTTAGGGGTTGGTATACTTAATAAATTAAATTTAATTTTTGAAGGAAGTTTAGGTTATTTCGGAGTTGGATCAATAGATGGGCCAACGGTTAGAATTAATGGTAGAGTTGGATGGTCATGTGCGGAAAATATGATGGCTGGAAAAGTAGTAATAGAAAAAAATGCAGGATCTTGTTTTGGAGCAGCGATCAGAGGCGGTGATCTAGTCTGCAAAGGTAGCGTTGGTGCTAGAACCGGAATTGATCAAAAAGGTGGAACAATTATTGTAGGTGGAGATGCTGGTGCATTTACTGGATTTATGATGCAGAGAGGAAGAATAGTAATCTTAGGTGACGTTGGTATAAATCTTGGAGACTCTATGTATGATGGAACTATATATGTAGGTGGAAAAATAGGATCTTTTGGAAGTGATGCGGTGGAGTCACCTATGACAAAAAGTGATATAGATTGGTTAAAAAGAAAACTTAAAGTAGCTGAAATCGGTGAGAATTATGATGTATCTAAAATGACTAAAGTAGTTGCTGGTAAAAAATTATGGAACTATGACGCTTTAGAGCCTACTGAGAAAAAAGGAGCTATATAATGCCAAAGAAAAAAAATGGAAAATCAAACGGTCATTCAAATGGGAATGGCAAAAGCGGATTTGCAAAAAGAAATAAAAGTTTATTAGGGTACAATGCTATATTTACACCCGAAGTTATCGATGACATTCATATAAAAGCACAACTTGGAAGATATAGAATGCGTGGAATGGCATTAATGAAAAAAATTCCAACTTTTGACGATTTAGTTTTTTTACCAGGTACTCTTACAAGATTTGTAATAGAAGGTTACAGAGAAAAATGTGAGACTAAAACTGTAATAGGACCTAGATGTGAAAATCCAATTGAATTAGATATTCCAGTTTACATTACAGGAATGAGTTTTGGTGCACTTTCTTATGAAGCAAAAACAGCTTTAGCAAGAGGTGCTACTATGGCTGGAAGTGCAACATGCTCAGGTGAAGGAGGGATGATACCTGATGAGAGAAGATACTCTGAAAAATGGTATTATCAATGTATTCAATCTAGATATGGTTTTAACCCTCATCATGCTCAACTAGCAGACGGAATAGAAGTTTTCATAGGACAAGGTCAAAAAGTTGGTATGGGTGGACACCTTATGGGTCAAAAAGTTACTGATCAAGTAGCAGAAATGAGATCACTACCAGCTGGTATTGATCAACGTTCTCCAGCAAGACATCCTGACTGGTTAGGTCCAGATGATTTAGCTTTAAAAGTAGCTGAGCTTAGAGAATTAACTAAAAATAAAGTTCCAATACAATTAAAACTTGGTGCAGCAAAAGTTTATGATGACGTTCGTATGGCTGCAAAATGTGATCCAGATTCTATTTATTTAGACGGTATGGAAGGTTCAACAGGAGCTGGACCCCATATAGCAGCAGCAAATACTGGTATTCCTGGAATTGCAGCAATTAGAGAAGCAAGAAGAGCGATCGATGATGTAGGAAAAACTGGAAAAGTAACATTAATATACGCAGGTGGTGTTAGAGATGGAGCTGATATGGCAAAGGCATTAGCTCTTGGAGCTGATGCAATAGCTATAGGTACTGGTGCGATGATCGCACTTAATTGTAATAAAGAAATTCCAGAATCTAATTTTGAAAAAGAAATGGGTGTTCCAGCAGGACATTGTTATCACTGTCACACTGGAAGATGTCCAGTTGGTGTAGCAACTCAGGATCCCAAATTAAGAAAAAGATTAAATCCTGATGAAGCAGCTCTTAGAGTATATAACTACCTTCATACTATGACTCTAGAAGCACAATTGCTAGCTAGAGCGTGTGGTAAAACTAACATTCATTCTTTAGAACCTGAAGATATGGCAGCATTAACAATGGAGGCATCTGCTTTAGCAAAAGTTCCATTATCAGGCACCAATCATACTGTAGGAGTAGACGACTTCCACAAAATCTAAAATTATGGCAAAGAAAAAAAATAAAAAGAAGATAAAAAAAGATAAAGAAGTTAAAGGTCAGCTTGGAAAAAAGAAAGAAACTGCTAGAGAGAAAATGATTGGGCAGACTATAGGTTATAGATATGATGTAAACCTATTGCCAGACTACTCTAGACTTACTCCATTTTTAAAAAAATATATTGAAGCTATGGGTTGGGATGATCTTAATTGGCTTGAGGACGTTCACATGGGTTATGAGGAGGATAGACCAGCTGTATTCGATAGAAATGCTAATGGATGGGTAACTATTCCAAAAAAAATCAAATTACCAAATAATCAGCAAGATAGAGACATGATTGCGAGAGAATTGCTTGTTAAATTTCAGATGTCTCCAAATCACCCTTTAGTAGATCTTAAAAAAGCTTACAGAAAATTCTAAGAATCTATCAACAAATTTATCTAGTATAGGTTGTTCATTTAAAAATTTTTAGCGTATTTCATAGATTATTAGCGATTGTAGAAACCTTCCTGTCAAATAATATTCTTATGTTTTGTTTAAACAAATGGAGGTTAAATGACTGACGAACTTGGTGCATTGACGACCATATTTACAGAATTTTACTACTGGATAACAGTAGTTCTCATGTTTTTAATTCACGTGGGATTCTGTATGTACGAAGTTGGAGCTTCCCGATACAAACACCATCAACATACATTAATGAAAAACACAATGCTGATACCTTTGGTAACAGTAACTTGGTTTTTATTTGGTTGGTGGATTTATTGGGCATTTCCAACTGGACCTGGTCTAGCACCTTCAATAATGAACGAAAGCGCAGCTTTAATAACAGATGACTCTGCTTTTAGTGCATCGTGGTATGTTCCTACCAGCGATTTAATGGCTGTTAACTTAGGAGACCACATCAGCGGTGTATTCTGGGCAGCGTTTTTATTATTCTCATGGACAGCAGCCTCAATTGTTTCAGGTGCGGTAATCGAAAGAATAACAACTTTTGCATTCGGTATCTTAGCAATTGCAATAGGTTCAGTTTTCTGGACTATTGATGCTGCGTGGGGCTGGCACTTTGACGGCTGGATGCTTAAAATACTTGGATACCATGATGCTTATGCATCGGGTGTAATTCACGCAATTGCGGGAGGATTTGCACTGGGTATTCTGGTAGTTTTAGGTCCAAGAATTGGTAAATTTTCATCAAGCGGTGAACCGCGAAACATAGGACCAAGAAATCCTTGGTTGGTCACAATTGGATTATTTCTAATTTACACAGGTTTCTGGGGTTTTTACGCTGCATGTAATATTCCAATTTTCGATCTAGGGCCTGAATACGGCATGGAAGGAGTAACTTTTTTCACTGCAACAAACATATATGTAACACCAACCACGCTTAGTGGAATTACATTTAACTTTTTGATGTCTTTATCAGGAGGTTTGTTAGCTGGATATATTGTTTCTAAAGGAGATCCTTTCTGGACCTACTCATCAGGACTAGCAGGTATAATTTGTGCTTCAGCAGGTAACGATCTATATCATCCAATTCAATCAATGATTATTGGAATGATCGGAGTAGTTATAGCTTACAAAATGCATTATTGGGTTGAACGTAAGTTCAAAATAGATGATGCAGTAGGTGCAGTAGCTGTGCATGGTTATGCGGGATTTGTTGGCTTAGTAATTTGTGGTTTTGTTTTAAATGGTTATCCATCATCTGGTTACAGTGTTGGGGCTATGTGGGATGGAACTACTTATGCTGCAATCAATCCACTAGGAATGTTTATTGGTGCAATAATTATGTTTTTTGTACTCGGAATGATTCCTGGATACATAATTGCTAAGATTCTTCATGGAATGGGTAAACTTAGAATTCCAAGAGAAGCTGAGTTAGCAGGTCTTGACTATGAAATAATGGAAGCTGCGAAAGAGGATGAGAAATCCGTCGCATCGGCCAGTAGGTAAAGGAGGATAATATGGCAACAGTTACAAACTGGATAGAACATCTAAGTGCTGAAGAAGTGCAAGGTGCTATATATCCTGGAGTTGGATCTGAAGGAGTCCTAGTAATTTTAGGATTTATCATTTGGATTGGTTGGCACGTTCTCGCTGCAAGACAAGAAAGTGAAAAACTTTCTCAACTTGCTAGACGAAGACCAGGTGCTAACGACTGGAAAAATAATGTTACCGATGGGTAATTAAAATTAAAGGGCGCGGTTAAACTGCGCCCTTTTTTATGATGACAGAACAAAATTCAGATAACAATCAAAACAAAACGCCATCAAAAATGGCTAGGTTAGCTTGGCCTAAAGCAAAGTATGGTTTAATTATAGCGATTATATTAATTATTACAGTTAATGGATTTTATTATAAAGATTTCTTTTTATCACTTTTTAAATAAAACTATGTTAGAATAATTTATGTCAAAAAACTTATCTAAAGTTGCTAAACAAAAAAAAATAAAATATTTTCTAATTAGTTTTGTTGATTTTTTTGGAGTACTAAGATCAAAGCTGGTTCCAGCTCAAGCTATCAACGATATGCAAAAAAATGGAGCAGGTTTCGCTGGTTTTGCTACATGGTTAGATATGTCTCCAGCTGATACTGATATGTTTGCAATTCCAGATCCAGATAGTTTAATTCAACTACCTTGGAATAAAGAAGTTGGATGGCTTGCATCAGATTTATGGATGGATGGAAAACAAGTTAAGGCATCACCAAGGGTTATGCTTAAAAATCAAATTAATCAATTAAGCAAGAGAAACTTAAATATGAAATCTGGAGTAGAATGTGAATATTTTTTAATAACTCCAGATGGATTAAACATTGCAGATAGTAGAGATAATCAATCCAAACCTTGCTATGATCAATCTGCATTGATGAGAAGATATGATTTAATAAAGGAAATATGTGATTGCATGATTGAACTAGGTTGGAAGCCTTACCAAAATGACCATGAAGATGCTAATGGACAATTTGAAATGAATTGGGATTATGATGATTGTTTAATAACAGCTGATAGGCATGTTTTTTTTAAGTTTATGGTTAAATCTTTAGCAGAAAAACATGGTTTAAGAGCTACATTTATGCCAAAACCATTTGAAAATTTGACAGGTAATGGTTGCCATGCACATGTATCTTTGTGGAGCGGTAAAACAAATAAATTTTTAGATACAGGAGATAGATATGGTCTTAGCAAAACGGCTTATCATTTTGTTGGGGGCGTATTAAAAAATGCTAAGTCATTATCATCATTCTTCAATCCAACAATAAATAGCTACAGAAGAATAAATGCTCCAGCAACAAAATCAGGAGCCTCTTGGTCTCCAAGTAGTATTTCTTATACGGGTAACAACAGGACACATATGATTAGAATTCCTGACCCAGGTAGATTTGAATTAAGGTTAATGGATGGATCTACTAATCCTTATTTATTACAAGCAGGTATAATATCTGCAGGATTATTTGGTTTAGAAAATAAAATTGATCCTGGTGAACCTTTGTCTTGTAATATGTATACAGATTATAAAAATTACCCTAATTTAGAAAAACTTCCAAATAATATAGAAGAATCTTTGGATGAATTAGAGGAAAGTAAACATTTAAAATTATCTTTTGGTGAGGATGTTATCAGTAGTTACATAAAACTTAAAAGAAAAGAAATTGAGGATTTTAATCAAAACGATAATTTTGACAAAAAAAGACCAATTACAGATTGGGAAAAACAAAATACTTTGGATTGCTAATTTAAAATGAGTAATGCTGAAGTATTTGGATGGAAATTTTCTAAATTTATTAACAATAGTAATTATAATTTTTCAAGAGAAAAAATTCTTGATGTATGTGGAAAGGATAACGTTAATGATGCATTTAAGATCATTTCAAATTGGGAAAATTATAATTCAACACCTCTTTTAAAATTAAATAAACTTTCAAAAAAATTAAATTTAAAAAATATTTTTTATAAAGATGAGTCAAAAAGATTTCATTTAAAATCATTCAAAGCACTAGGTGGTGCATATGCTGTAGAGAAAATAACTAAAGGAAATAAGAATATTACTGTTGCTACAGCTACCGCAGGTAATCATGGAAGATCAGTTTCTTGGGGTGCTCAGAGGCTTGGATTAAAATGCAAGATATTTATTAGTGAGTATGTAAGTGAGTCAAGAGCTGATGTTATGAGAGACCTAGGTGCGGATGTTATAAGAGTGAAAGGTAATTATGAGGCATCACTAAAAGAATGTATAAAACAATCTCAAATGAATGGCTGGGAAATAATTCAGGATGTTGCATGGGAGGGTTACGAGGAAGTTCCAAGACTTACTATGGCAGGATACTCTGTTATGATAAAAGAAATTTCAATTCAGACAGACCAATATATAACACATGTTTTTTTACAAGCAGGTGTCGGAGGTATGGCATCAGGAGCAATTGCGGGTATAGCAAAATATTTTAAAAGAATTCCAAAAATTATAATTGTTGAACCTGAAAATGCTGATTGTGTTTTACAAAGTGTTAAAGAGGGAGAAATGAAAAAAATTGACATTAAAAAAGAGAGTATTCTGGGAGGTATGTCTTGTGGAGAAGTTTCCTTAGTTCCCTGGAAAATACTCAAGAATGGTGTAAATAATTGCATAAGTATATCAGATGAAAATATTGCTAAAACTGTAGCTATGCTTCAGAAGAAGCATTTAAGTGAAGAAACAATAATTGGTGGGGAGTGCGCTACTCCTGGTATTATTGGTTTAATTGCCGCTTGTGAAGATCAAAATGTTAAAAATAATCTAGATTTAAATGAAAAATCCAATGTTCTATTGATGGGTTGTGAAGGTGATGCTGATAAAGATCTTTATAAAAGATTATTAAATGAAGGGGTGAAAAAATTAATTTAGAATTATGATAAAATTAGATGATGAGAATGTTTATAAATTATTTAAACCAGAATTAACTCCAAAAAAAATGCTTGAATTGGGAGTATTTGGGGGTTCATATTTTGGTAATAACATTAAAGAATATCCAAAGAATTGGTTCGCTAAAGCTAAATTGAGTAAAAATTTTGATGTAAATATAAATAGATTTAAAATTAAGGCAGGACTATCTAGAAAACATTGGATAGAAAAAGGATGGATATTCAAAGAAGATCCTTTGGGATGGTTTCAGTGGTATTGTAGATTTACAATGGGAAGACGTTTACCTAGTATTGATATAACTCAAATTAAAAGATGGAAAAATTTTAGAAGACATGTAACAGCAATAGAAAAAAATTGCGAAAAAGGTAATCTAGAATGTAGGAGAAGGCAGAGACAAGCTATATTGCAATGGGCTTATAACCCATATCGATAATTTTTATTTTTCACCTATAAAATGATGATTTATAATTCTTTTTCCAGATTCAAGTTTATGTTCAAACAGATATAATCCCTGCCAAACTCCTAGTACTAATTTTTTATCTTTTAAGCTTAAAGAAATTTGATTATTTGTTAATGATGATTTTATGTGGGCCGGCATATCATCTTTTCCTTCAGTATTATGTTTATATAAATTTAAGTCCATTGGAACTAATTTATCAAAAAAATTAATTAGGTCCTCCTGAACATCAGGGTCTGCATTTTCTTGGACTAAAAGTGAGGCACTAGTATGTAAGATGCTTAGATTGATTATGCCATTTGAAAAATTATATTTCTCAATCCATTTATTTGTTTCATTTGTAAAATTATATAGTCTTTGGCCATTAGTAATTATTTCTAGATCAAAAAATTTTTGTATCATTTTACTTTTGTTTTAAAATCTATTCCGTACTCAGATCTTGGCCCCTTTCTTAAACCAAATGGACCTGGAATAAAAATTGTTAACGGTTTAGTTCCAGCTTTCAAATCAACTCTATGAAAATTATTTGCTGACCTAAAACCAATATATCCTGGTGGTCTCCAAAATTTTCCTACTTTGGTTGTTTCCCAATAACCTCCTCTTAAAATAATAGTTATATAGGGACAAAGGTGATTATGTACACCGTCTCCATGATCGTCATCTAACATTTCATGAATTAATATGTTAAATGGGAACCATTTTGGACGATTCCTAAGAAGCACATAATATCTGTTCATCCATGGTTTCGCATCCTTAAATTTTGGGTGTGACGGACCTCTATCAAGAACAATTTTTTTTCTACCAATTTTTTCTAAAAATTTAAGAATCATTTAATTTAATTTAAGTATTCCATTATCTTTGATAACAAACATTTCATTTTTAAAAATATATGGTCTTGATATTTTTTCACCATCTATTTTAACAACATCTAAGGATTTGCCAGTAAGTAAATCAACTGATACTAGCTTTCCATTGCTAAGGCTAATATAAATTTTTTTATTTGATACTATAAAACCAATAGGTAAAACTGTAGTTCTATCAGCCAGTAAACCTTTTTGTTCATATCTTTTAATTCTTTCAAAAATGTTAGTCATTCTTAATATATTTCCATTACGTGCGTCTAGAACAGCGAGATAACCTTCTAATGTGACATTAAAAATTAAGTTTTCAATAAATGTTGATCTTAAATTGGAATTTAAAGTTTGTTTCCATAAAACTACACCTGTGGTTTCATCCAATGCATAAAATTCATTTTGATTATTAGAAAAAAAAATACCTTTTTTGTCTAAAATTAAATCTGAATTTTTAAGTGAAAATGAACTTTCATAAATTTCATTACTTTGAGTTGGAGTTTGCCATAAAAGTTTTCCAGTCTCAATATCTACAGAGCTAACATCTCCTAAAGTGTTTATAAATACAACTCTGTTATTGCTTATAACTAAAGAGAGTTTTTGTTGAGATTTTATAAATGATTTATCAGTTTTGTAATTCCATAATTCTTTTCCATTTTCTAATGAAAAGCATCTTAAAATATTTTCTGAGTCTACTGCAAAAAACTTATCCTTAAAAATTTTTAATTGAGAGTTAAATGGTGATGAATTTAATCTTTCCCATAAAAGCTCTCCATTTGAAATGTTTATTGCATAGTATTTTGCTAAATTGTCGGTGACAATCAAAATTTTTTTATTACCGGCAAAATACAAAATAGGATTATTTTTTTTTTCTGATTTAGAATAAAAATTTTTTTTCCATACTATTTTCGAATTTTGGTCGAAATTTATAATTGTACCCTTATTATCAAAGAAAATAATACTATTAAGTTCTGTAAAGTATAATTCTGGTTGAGTAAATTCAAATTGTTTTATTTTTTTAAATCTATATCTTGAAACTTTTTTTAATTTACCATCAAAGTTAATTAAACCATTGTTATTGGTTAAATTATTTACAAAACTATTTTTTTTAAAATTTTGTTTAAGATTAATTTTTAAATTTACATTAAGTTCTTTTTCAAATACTTCATCTTCATCAAATATTTTTTTTTGATTTGGGTCATTCGGATTAACTATTTTTTCACCAGTTCCAAAAATACCCCTTGAGGTATCTATCCAATCTGGTGCTGTACAGCTTGATAAAAATAGTATTACTAATAATTTATAAAATACTTTATTCACCAATATTTACTAACCTTTTTTTTGCCTCTGTTTTTAATTTTTCATTTGCCGTATCAATACTTATAACTTGGCTAAAAAATTCTCTTGCTTTTTGGTTCTGATTTTTGTCAATAAAAAACTCACCTAACAAAATTAAAGCATGCGGTTTCCAAAAACTATCAGAATTAATAATTGGTTTTAAAATAAGCAACAATTCGTTTTCTGATATAAATGAAGAATTAAATAAACCTTTTTTATAAATGTTTAAATTCTTAATTTCGATATCAAGATTTATATCATTTATGATTATATCAAAATATCTATTAATTTCTTCATTTGTAGCCTCGATATTATTATCTATAATAAAATATAGTGCGAGAGGTGAATAAGTCTTGTCTTTGCTATTTATTATTTCAATCATGACTTTTTTTATTTCTAAATTATTTCCTTTTTCAAATTTAGTGACTGCAAGATTATATCTTGATGATATTTTCTCTTTATTTTTATCTAGATAAATTTGATAAGAAAAAAAACTAAATGGAATTAAAATTAATATAATTAACAAAACTATTAATTTTTTTTTGTTATTTTTAAAAAATTTTATAGTCTTTTCTTTTGCAGTTTCGTTATTAATTATTGATATTTCTTCGTCCATTTAAATCATTTTCCTTAGAACATATTGTAGTATTCCACCATTTTTATAATACTCCAGTTCATTATTAGTATCTATTCTACACTGAGTTTTTACCTTTTTAATTTCACCTGAAAAATATTTTATTTCTAATTCTACTTTATCTTGTGGAAAAAAACCATTTTCAATATTGTTTACACTGATTAATTCAGATCCTTTTAAATTTAAATTTATTCTATTTGTTCCATCAACAAATTGTAAAGGTAAAATTCCCATACCTATCAAGTTTGATCTATGTATCCTTTCAAAACTTTCAGCAATCACAACTTTTATTCCGAGTAATTTTGTGCCTTTTGCCGCCCAATCTCTTGAGGAACCTGTTCCATATTCCTTTCCTCCAATTACAACTAGATCAGTTCCTCTTTTTTTATATTCCTGAACTGCTTCAAATACTGGCATAACTTTTCCTTCAGGATATAAAGTTGTATATCCACCCTCTGTCCCAGGTGCCATTTCATTTTTTATTCTTATGTTTGCAAATGTCCCTCTCATCATAACTTCATGATTTCCTCTTCTGGAACCATAAGAATTATAATCCTTAGGTAAAATTTGATGCTTCATAAAATACTCACCTGTTGGACTATCTTTTTGAATTGTTCCAGCTGGTGAAATATGGTCAGTTGTTACACTATCTCCTAATATTAATAATGGTCTTGCATCTTTAATTTCCTTAAAACCCTCTGGTTTATCAGACAAATTTTCAAAGAATGGCGGTTTCTTTACATAAGTTGAATTATCTTCCCAATCATAAATACTACTTTTCTTTGTTTTGATGTTTTGCCATTGAATTGGTCCTTTAGAAATATCAGAATATCTTCTAACAAACATTTCTGCATTAAGTGAAGCTCTAAGTGTTTCCTCTATTTCTTTGTTCGTTGGCCAAATATCTTTTAAATAGACATCTTTTCCATCTTCATCTTTTCCTAAAGGTTCTTTATATAAATCAATTTGCATTGATCCTGCAATTGCATAAGCTACTACTAAAGGTGGAGATGCTAGATAATTTGCTTTAACCAATGGAGATATTCTGCCTTCAAAATTTCTATTTCCTGAAAGAACTGAAACTGCGTAGATATTATTTTTTTTTATAGCTTCTGAAATTTTCTCAGGTAATGGTCCTGAATTACCTATACATGTTGTACATCCATAACCAACCAGATTAAATCCTAATTTATCTAAATAAATATTTAAGCCAGCTTTTTTAAGATAATCTGTAACTACTTGTGATCCTGGTGCTAAAGATGTTTTTACCCAAGGTTTAGTAATTAATCCTTTTTCTATGGCTTTTTTAGCAAGCAGCCCTGCTCCAATCAAAACACTAGGGTTTGATGTGTTAGTGCATGATGTTATAGCTGCAATAACTATATCTCCATCCTTTATTTCATAATTCTCATTTTCAACTTTTGATACTGCTTCTTTTTCTCTACTCGTTATTTCTTTAAATACTTTTTTAAAATTATCAGAAGCGTCAGTTAATAACACTTTATCTTGAGGTCTTTTAGGTCCTGATATTGTTGGAACTACTTTTGACATATCTAAAGTCAAAGTATCAGTAAATTCAATTTCATCACTTGCCCATAAACCTTGCTCTTTAGAATAAGTTTCAACTATATCAACATCATCTTGATCTCTACCTGAAAATATTAAATATTTTAACGTTTCATCATCAATTGGGAAAAAACCACATGTGGCTCCATACTCAGGAGCCATATTTGCAATAGTTGCTCGATCTGCAAGAGATAAATTTTTAAGTCCTGAACCATAAAATTCAACAAATTTACCTACTACACCTTTGTCTCTCAACATTTTTACAACAGTTAAAACTAAGTCTGTAGCAGTAGTTCCCTCTGGTAATTTGTTTTTCATTTCAAATCCAATTACTTCTGGAATTAACATTGAAATAGGTTGACCTAGCATTCCTGCCTCGGCTTCAATACCACCTACTCCCCATCCTAACACCGAAAGTCCATTTACCATAGTGGTATGACTATCTGTTCCAACTAAGGTATCTGGAAAAATATAAGTGTCATCTTTATAATTTTCAGCCCAAACAACTTTAGATAAATATTCCAAATTTACTTGATGACAAATTCCAGTACCTGGTGGGACAATTCTGAAATTGTTAAATGCTTGTTGACCCCATTTAAGAAAAGAATATCTCTCAGCATTTCTTTTAAATTCAATATCAACATTTTCTTTCAATGAATTCTCATTTGCAAATTTGTCTACTTGAACAGAATGATCAATAACTAAATCTACTGAAGATAAAGGATTGATAGTGTTTGGATCTTTATTTTTTTCTTTCACAGCCTCTCTCATTGCAGCTAGATCAGCGACAGCAGGTATACCAGTATAATCCTGAAGCAAAACCCTTGCAGGTCTATAAGCTATTTCAGTTTTAGATTTTTTATTTTTAATCCAATGTTTAATTGCTAAAATTTGATCTTTATTTACTGACAAATCATCTTCATATCTCAATAAATTTTCTAAAAGAACTTTTAAAGATTTTGGAAGTCTTGATATTCCAACAAGTCCATTTTTTTCTGCTTCTTTTAATGAATAATATTTATATTCTTTACTATTTATCTGTATTTTTTTTAAAGATTTAAATGAATCTTTTGTTCCTGGTTTCATAATATTATAAATAAAAACTTGCTACACAACCTACGAGAAGAATTGACATAGCATAATTAAACCTTTTAATGAATTCATTATTTGTCGCAAATTTTCTCAAAAATTTACCCAAGCCTGCCCATAATGTAATGCTAACAAAGGCTGTAATTGAACAAACTACAATTACAACGATTGATGAGTTTACATAATCATCATAAATTACAAATTTTGAAATCAAAGTAATTGCAGCCATAACACCTTTTGGATTAATAAATTGAAACAAAAATGTTTCATAAAATTTTACGGGATTTTCTGTCTCACCATCAGATTTTCCTTTAGAGAAAGATATTTTGTAAGCTAGATATATTAAAAAAACAGATCCTAAAATTCTTATAATCTCCTGAATTAGAGGATATTTTTGAAATACAGAAATTAAAACTAGAATTAATAAAATTACTAAAGCAGTATATCCAAGACCAACTCCAAATATAATTGGTAAAGTTTTTCTAAATCCAAAATTAAATGCTGAATAAGAGGCAACAGCGTTATTTGGACCTGGAGTGAATCCCATTGAAATAGATATTCCTATCAATAAAAATAATTCAGGATGCATAAATTAAGCGATTGGTAAACCGTTTTCTGCTTTTTGAGAAGGATGCAATAAAGTTACTTTACCCTCATTATCAATTGATCCGAGTATTAATACTTGAGAGACTACACCAGCTATATTTTTTTCAGGAAAGTTGCAGACACCTATAACCTGCTTACCTATTAAATTTTCCTCATTATAAAAATGTGTTATTTGAGCAGATGATTGCTTAATTCCAATTGTTTCCCCAAAATCAACCCTAACTACTAAGGAGGGTTTTCTTGCCTTTTCGTTTTTTTTTACAGAAATCACTGTACCTAGTCTAATATCTATTTTATCAAAAGTTTCGTAGGTTATTTGTTCTTTCATATAATTAATATATAATTGATTTTATATATGAGTACAGAAAATAATTTATACCAAAATTCTGTTGAAATTTTGTCAGATCTAATATCATTTAAAACTATATCAGGGCAAGATAACAATTCACTTATAAACTATTGTGATGATATATTAAAAAAAAATGGTGCCACATCTTTTAAAGTTTATGATGAAGGTAAAAAAAGAGTAAATTTATTTGCAACATTAAAGGCAAAAAAATCTAACGGCAAAGTGCCAATTATATTGTCAGGCCATACTGATGTTGTTCCAGTTTCAAAAGGTTGGTCTTCAGATCCTTTTAAAGCTACTATTAAAGGAGACAAGCTTTATGGAAGGGGTTCATGCGATATGAAAGGTTTCATTGCTTGTGCATTAGCTTATGCTCCTATATTTGCAAATAGTAATTTAGATAGAGATATTAATTTCTCTTTTACTTTTGATGAAGAAACAGCCTGCATTGGTGCACCATTATTAATTAAAGAGTTAAAAAATAGAGGTTTTAATAAAGGTATATGTATAGTTGGAGAACCAACAAATATGAAGATTATAGATGCACATAAAGGGGCATATGAGTATACAACTTACTTTGAAGGTTTGGCAGGTCATAGTTCTCAGCCACATAAGGGTGTGAGCGCAGTAGAGTATGCCGCAAGATATGTTACTAAACTAATTGAACTTAGAGAAAAATTAAAAGATAGAACTCCTAAAAATTCTATTTTTACTCCTCCTCATTCAACTTTGTCTATTGGAGGAATTTTTGGTGGTATAGCTCATAATGTAATTGCAGATAAATGTCATGTTAAATGGGAAACCAGACCAGTAGTTAAAGATGATGCTATTTTTCTTAACAAAGAATTAGATAAATATGTAAATGAAAAATTATTACCAGAAATGAAAAAAATTTACCCAGAATCAAATATTAAAAAAGAAATTATAGGTGAAATAATTGGTTTTGATCGTGAAGAAAATTCTGAGGCATGTGAATTTGTATCTAGTATAACAGGTGATAATTCAAGAGAAGTTGTTTCTTTTGGAACTGAAGCAGGTTTGTTTCAAGAAATCGGAATAAGTACTGCTGTTTGCGGACCAGGATCAATTGAGCAGGCTCATAAAATAGATGAATTTATAGAGTTAAAAGAATTAAAAAAATGTTTGCAATTTTTAGAAGGAGTTAAAGAAAAATCAATAAATTAATATAGTTTAATTCCATCCTCCGACTGATTTAACCTCAAGAAATTCTATCAAACCTTCTTTTCCAGCTTCTCTACCGATTCCAGAATGTTTATAACCTCCAAATGGAGCATCAACTGCAATACCTGCTCCATTTACATCAACCATACCTGACCTTAATTTTCTTGCTACTCTTTTAACTTTTTCTGGATCTTGTGTTTGAATATAATTTGTTAAGCCATATGGTGTGTCATTAGCAATTTCTATGGCTTGTTCTTCATTTTCAAATGGCATAACTGAAAGAACTGGCCCAAATATTTCCGTTTTTGCAATTTCCATATCATTATTTACATCGGCAAAAACTGTGGGTTTTACATAATAGCCATTGTTTAATCCTTCAGGTTTTCCTGTTCCACCTGCAATTAATTTTGCTCCCTCATCAATTCCTTTTTGAATTAAACCTTGAATTTTATTAAACTGATTTTCTGATATAACTGGTCCAATATGGTCACCCTCTTTATTAGGATCGTCAACCTTAAAATCTTCAGCATATTTTTTTAATCTCTCTACAGCTTCTTTATACAAAGATTTTTCAACTAGCATTCTTGTTGGGGCATTACATGATTGACCTGAATTTCTAAAACATCTTAAAGCTCCTCTTTCAATTGCCTCTGGATCTGCATCTTTAAAAATTATATTAGCTCCCTTTCCACCTAATTCTAAGCTTAAACGTTTAAAGTCCTTAGCAGCATTTTGAGAAATCAAAGCACCTGCTCGAGTAGATCCTGTAAATGAAATCATATTTACATCTGGGTGACTAGTTAGTGCATCGCCAGTAGTAGCTCCATCTCCATTAATTAAATTAAATACACCATTAGGAAATTTTGCTTCATCTATTAATTCAGCAAGGACTATTGCTGAAAGAGGAGCTAATTCTGAAGGTTTTAAAACCATTGTGCAACCAGCTGCTAATGCTGGAATAACTTTTAAACAAACTTGATTCATTGGCCAGTTCCATGGTGTAATTAGTGCACAAACACCTTTTGGCTCATAAATAATTCTTTGGTCTTTAGCATGATCACCTAAAGTTTTTTCAAACTCAAATTCCTTTAAGTATCTAATAAATGATTTTATATGACTGGCTCCAGTTCCTGTTTGGAGTTTTGATGCAAAGTCTTTTGGAGCACCCATTTCTTGTATTATGGCATCAGTTATATCATTCCATCTTTTTTTATATAAAGTGTAGAATGTTTCAAGTAGTTCAATTCTTTCTTCTTTAGAAGAAAATCCCCAAGTTTTAAATGCAGCTTTTGCAGCTAATACTGCATCATTAACATCTTCTTTTCCAGCTAAAGAAATTATCGCACATCTTTTTTCTGTCGCCGGATTTATTACTGAAATATCTTTTGGTCTGTTTGGAGCAATCCATTTGCCATTAATATAAAAGTTTTTCTTTTCTATCATTTGGGCAAAATATCCTTTATTTATTTTTTTGCAAATAAATTAGTTAATTCATAAACTATTGTAGCTGCAGCAAGAGAAGTAACTTCTGCATGGTCATAAGCTGGTGAGACTTCTACCACATCTGCGGAGATTAAATTCATTCCTGAAAGTCCTCTTAAAACGTTCACCATCTCTCTTGTTGTCATTCCTGCTATTTCAGGTGTACCTGTCCCAGGAGCAAAAGCTGGGTCTAGAACATCTATGTCAATTGATAAATATAAAGGATTATCACCAACTCTTTTCTTTATTCTTTCAGAAATTTTTTCTGTTCCTTCAGTTTGGAATTCATCACAATGTATAATTTTAAATCCAAAACTTTCATCATTTTTTAAATCATTTCTACTATACAAAGGTCCCCTAATTCCAACATGCATTGATGCATCATCTAAAAATAAATTCTCTTCTCTTGCTCTTCTAAATGGTGTTCCATGGGTATAAGGTGCTCCAAAATAAGTATCCCAAGTATCTAAATGAGCATCAAAGTGTACTAAGGCTACTGGCCCATTATTGACTTTGTTTACTGCTTTTAATAATGGAAATGCAATTGTATGATCTCCACCCATACTTATTATTCCACCAACTTTTGTTAATAGCTCAGATGCTCCTTCCTCAATTTGTTTAATAGCCTCATTTATGTTAAATGGATTGCAAGCTATATCTCCTGCGTCAGCAACCTGTTGTTCAACAAAAGGCTCAGTATCATAATTTGGATGGTAATTTGTTCTTAAATGTCTAGAAGCTTGCCTTATACTTTGTGGCCCAAATCTTGCGCCTGGTCTATAGCTTGTGCCAGCATCAAATGGTATTCCAACAATAGCAACATCACATTTTTCAACATCTCTTAACTCGGGTAATCTTGCAAAAGTTGAAGGGCCAGCAAATCTAGGAACCTTTGTTCCACTTACTGGTTGAATTGTTTTTTTTTTGTCCTTCAAAATAGGTTTATTTAATCATAGCTTTATTTTTTATAAAAGCTTCACATTGTGCTGAAATATGATCAACTCCCTCTTGTGATATATAATTATGTTTTGTAGCTTTCATGCAATTTGCATAATCATTATTGCTTGAGAAACCAAAATAAAGAATAGTTACTATAAAAAATACAGATAAAAATTTTAAAATACTCATAAATCACATTAACATATCTTTAATTAGCGTCAAGAACTGCATGTAAAAATTGTTTAGTTCTCTCATTTTGAGGATCACCAAAAAGTTTTTCTGGAGGTCCTTGTTCAAATATTTTCCCTTCATTAAAAAAGCATACTCTATCTGAAATTTCTCTAGCAAAACCCATTTGATGAGTTACCATTATCATTGTTAAATTATGCTCTTTATTTAATGAACGAATTACATTTAACACTTCTCCAACTACTTCTGGATCTAGTGCTGAAGTAATCTCATCTAACAACATAACTTTTGGTCTCATTGCTAAGGCTCTGGCGATTGCTACTCTTTGTTGTTGTCCACCAGATAATCTTGATGGATGTTGATCTTTTTTATCTGTCAATCCAACTAATTCTAAAAGTTCCAAGGCTCTTTGCTCTGCCTCCTCTTTTTTCATCCCTAAAACTTCAATAGGAGCTTCAATACAGTTTTGAAGTGCTGTCATATGAGGAAATAAATTAAATTGTTGAAAGACCATACCAATTTTTGAACGTCTGTCCCTTAAATATTTTTCACTTGCTTCTACTAAATTTTTATTTGTTTCCATATGAGTTAGTGGTTCTCCATCCAAATGAATTACCCCACCATTAATTTTTTCTAATGTCATCAAAACTCTTAATACTGTAGTTTTTCCTGATCCAGATGGACCAATTATTGAAACCATTTCATTTTTTTTAATATCCAGGTTTAATTTATCCAAAACAACTAAATCACCATATTGTTTTGTTACTTGATCAAATTTTACAATAATTTCATCTGATTTTTTATTTTCCATATATTTTACTGTTTCGTCTTTCCTTGAGCTATATTGACTTTTGACTCTAATTTTCTAACCCACATAGCTGCTGGGATTGAAAGTGTTAAAAATATTATACCAACCATCGTATAAGGTTCCAAGTATCTATAATTATAACCACCAACTGCTGTTGCAGCATGAAATAATTCTGCAACACCGATGGTTGATAAAAGAGGTGTATCTTTGAAAATCCCTACTAAATAATTCCCCATTCCTGGTATTGCGATTGGGAATGCTTGGGGCAAAACAATTTTTCTATATGTATATACAGTTGAAAAGTTTAAGGCTCTACATGCTTCCCATTGCGTTTTTGAAACGCCCTCCAGAGCACCTCGATATACCTCTGACAAATATGTTCCAAAATGCAAGCCAATAGTAATCATTCCACAAATCCAAGCTGATAACTTGATTCCAAATTGGGGAAGTACAAAGTAAACAAAAAATAATTGTATTAACAGCGGTGTTGAACGTATAAATTCTACAATTTCTCTATTAATTGCATTTACAATTTTTGAGGGAGTTCTTTGGCCAAGTAAAAAAAATAACCCAACAACTAAAGCAATTGCATATCCCACTCCAGCAGCAATTATAGTATTTAAAGTTGCCCACAACATTTGAGGCAAAATTTCATAAGCAAAATCCCATCTAAAACCCATTTCCATAAATTATACCTTTTCCCTCCCAACTTTCCTTGCTGCCACAACCTCTAACCATCTTAAAAAGGGTACAAGCGCAAACCTAGCCATAACATAATAAATTAATAATGCTGTACCAAAACACTGTGCGGAGAGCCAAGTAATTGAATTAATTTGTTTTGCTTCAAAAGTTAAGTCTACAACTGTAACAAGTGCAACAAGAGCTGTAGCTTTCAAAAGTTCAACTGTTAAGTTTGCTGCAGGAGGTAAAATTATTGGAAATATTTGTGGAACTATAATTCTTTTAATTCTCTTAGATGGACTAAAATTTAATGCATGAGCTGCTTCCCATTGGCCTTTAGGCACTGCAAGAATGCCGGCTCTAACTATCTCTGCACCATACGCTCCAAAATTCATTCCAAGAGCTACTACACCTGCAACAAAAGCTTCTAATGAAAGACCAAAAAAAGGTAGAACATAATAAACCCAAAATAATTGAACCAATAAAGAAGTCCCTCTAAAAAATTCAATATAGACAGTTGCTATCCCTTGAATTAATGGATTTTTAGATAAACGCATTAAACCAAAAATCATTGAGATGATTACATAAAGTATTGTTGAGCAAACTAAAACTTTGATTGTTGTAACTGTACCTAGTAAAAGTGTAGGTCCATGCTCCGCTAGAAATGCAAAATAACTCATTAGAAAATTTAATTAAGTTTAAAAAAATCAGGCGGTTTTAAACCGCCTGATTAAATAATTGTATTTTTAAACTACTTAGTTGAGCAAGCCCACTCTGTTGTCATGTCAGGAGGAGGTAATTGAGCTTTATCATACCCATACTTTCCAGCTCTCTCTAACATCTTGTCAGGATTAGCCATTACTTTAGCTAAAGCAGCATTGAAAGCTTGTCTAAACTCATCATCACTTTTTCTAAAACCAATACCAACTACGTTTACAGTTTCTTTTGGCATTAACTTTGGATCAGTAACTTCAAACTGTCCGCCTGTTTTTTCTTCATGCTCTTTTGCACCAAAGAAAGTTTGAACAGCAGCATCAGCTCTACCTGCTTTCATTGCAGCTAATATTCCAACTTCACCTTCAACTAACAACATTTGGCTATCAGGAACACCAAATTTTTTAGCTGCTTCTACAGTATTGAAACCAGCACCTGTAACTAATGTAGCACCTGTATCAATAACATCTTGGTAGTTATTAATATTTTTTGGATTTCCTTTAGGTACAAGCATAGCATCACCAAAAACCCCTATAGGATCTGAAAAGTTGATATTTGCACATCTGCTTTTAAGTATATACATACCACCAGTAATCATGTCTGATCTATTAGCATTGATACCTGGTATTAATCCTGACCATTCAAATACTTTTGTTTCATGTTCAGTAATACCCATCTCTTCAAGAACAGTTAGAGCAATCATATTTACAAACCCTAATGCCTCACCATTATCACCAGCATATGCCCATGGCACAGCTGTTCCAAAACCTAATCTAAGCTTATGTCCATCTTTCAATCTTTGAGTAAGTGTCTCTGCATTTACAGATGAAATACTAAAAAGAATAATAAAGAGAACAGTTAAAGATTTAAAAAATCTAATCATTTTTCCCCCTTTAAGTTATATTTAAAAATATTCTAACAAATAATTTTTTTTGTTTGTATAAAAATATTTTAATTCAATCAGTGGTTGATCATTATTTACATTGTCATAATTGAATAGTATCACCAATACTGACCAAACCATCACCAAGTGGTTTTAAATAAACCCCCATATCGAAATGGTTGTAAGTTTTTTTCAATGATTGTAATAAATTTAAAGAGTTATTGTCTGTTTTAGGTTTTAAATTTATAGCAACACATCGAGGTATATTTTTTTCAACTTTAAATTTTACGTCATTTATTTTAATTATTTTATTTAACCAATTTCTTTCTTCCCAAGCTTCAATACCTTCAATATAAAAATTTCCCCTGAATCTCGCTGTTTCAACTTTATTGTCTATTTTCTTTTCAAAATCCTTTACACTATTGATATTTAATAAGGATATAGAATTAAATATATTATTTGAATGAGATGTATCAAAAAAAGGATTATTTTCATTTTTTAATAAGATTATAGGTTTGATAAGTGATCCTTCTAGTTCTGTTAACTTTGAAGATAGTAAATTTCTCTCATTTTCATCTTCGGGGTTTATAGATATTATTTTTTTTTCATTCAAAGTAAGTGTTAATTTATTTTTTTCTAAATGAAAATTATATTTATTTAGCGCTGGAGAGTTTTTAAGTGTTAAAAAGAAATTTAATTTTCTTTCATTAGGATTATTTTGAATTAAATGAGCTTTCTCAAAGTCTAAACCTCTAGAGAAAGCGTACAACCTGTCATTTATGATTCCTTTCTCTTTTGATACCTCACATGAGTCTAGGCTTTGAAAAGATATAGATTTTACAGGACAATAATGAATAGAAAAAATTTTACATGACATAATTTAATATTTTCCTATTTTTTTTGAACCATTATAAAAAATTTTTGAAAGTTCTTCATTTGCTATATCTCTGCATTCAATATCTTTTATGTTCATAAATTCTTCTGGTATATTTGAATATTGATGATATTTATATCTGTCTTTACCTCTTGCTAATTGAACAAACATTTTTCCTAATACTTGATTTACATTATCACCAATATAACTTTGTACAACAAAACCAATTCTTCTATCATTACTTTTGTTTATACCAGATCCATGTACTATAGTGGGATGATGTAAAGACATTTGGCCTGCTTTTAAGATTACAGGTTCAGTTTCTTCAATAGGTACGTTTTCAATTGTTTGTCCTCTTGTTAACAAATTATTTGCATCAAACTTTTGATTGTGATGTTTTAGATTATTTTTATGACTTCCAGGCCACATTCTCATACAACCATTGTTTTCATTAGCATCTGTAATTGCAACCCAAGCAGTAACCCAATTGTGTGGCTCTAATCCTATATATTTTGCATCTTGATGAAAGCTTACGAAACCCTTTTCATTGGCATTTTTGATAAAAAGTGTTGTTCCACAAATAAGAATATTTTTACCAATAATGCTTTCAACAGCATCTAACATTCTTTTGTTTAGACAAGCCTTGTTAAAAATAGGTGAAATTATGTGGACATAATTGCGTCCAAGACCTTCAAGAAAATTTGGCCATTTTTTTTCAATACTTTCTATCTCATCCCTTATCTCTTTAGCCTCTTTAGTTGAAAAAACATCAATAGGAGAAATATAGCCTTTTTCGTTATAAAAATTTATCTGTTGATCAGACAATTTAGGCATTTAATTTACCAAAAGTTTACCAGTTTTTAAGGTATGTTTAATTCTTTCTTGAGTTTTTTTTGTTTGTATTAATTTCATAAATGAGTCTAATTCTAATTTATATAAATCGTCTTCTGTAAGTGTTTTGTTTATATTTGTGTCACCTCCACTTAAAACATTTGCAAGTTCAGTACCAACTTCCATACCATGATCTAATATAACTTTTTCATTATAAAGCTTTTCTAAAACTTTTATCATTTTTTCTTTTAAAGGTTTTCCGGATAAATTAAATGAACATTCTTTGGGGGGTTTGAAGTCTGTATTTTCAAGTATAATATTTTTCGAAACCTCAAATAAGCTATTCCTATTCATTACTTTTTTGTCCTCTGGTCTTAGAAACTTTAATGGCTCAGCTTCAACAGTTGAGGTTGCTGTTGTTCCATATCCTATAATGTTGAATACTTTTAAAGGTGCAAAATCTGGATCTTTTTTTGCTTCATCTGTTTGAAACCATCTCCACAAAACTTCCTTACAACCACCTCCTGCTGGTACCAGACCTACACCAGTTTCAACTAGTCCCATAACAATATTTGTATGAGAAACCACAAAATTTGATTGGATTGCCACTTCCTCTCCACCACCTAATACTAGTCCTGATGGTGCTGAGATGACTGGATGTTCTGAATATTTTAAATGCTTACAAGTTTCTTGAAAATATTTTATAAACTTTTCAATAGACTTAAAATCACTTTTTTCTGCAAAGTTCATTGTATAGGACAAATTTACACCAGCAGAAAATTGCATACTTTCATTAATAATTATCAATGGTTTGTCAGTTGCATTTTTCAAAGCATCCATTGAGTCATAATCTAAAGCACAAGCTTTTGTTGTAAATTCAACTATATTAAAATTTTTAAATCTATAAATCTCAGCAGATTTATTTTTATCTATTTTTAAAGCTTTTGGTTTTATTTTACCTAGTGTTTCAATTTCTGTATAAAGTTGTCTTTCCCCATAAAAATTTTCGTTTTTTGTAGATGATAAATTTTCTAAAAATTTATTATTTTTAAAATCATCAATTCTCTCAAAGAAATTTTTTACCCCTATAGACTTTAACATTTCAAATGGCCCCATTGCCCAATTAAAACCAAGTCTCATGGCTTCATCTATATCGTTGAATTTATCTGTTATACCAGGAATTAACGATGAAGCATATTTTATAATCTTTGAAATTACTGACCATGCATATTCGCCATATTTATCTTTTCTATTAATTAACAAATTCAAATTTACTGTTTCAATGCCTAAATCAATTTTTTTTGAGGTTGAATAATTTCCTGTTTGAAGATCAATTGCCTCTAATACTTTTTGATTATTTTCTTTATTCATTCTATAAAAACCACCTTTGCCTTTTCTTCCAGTATATCCAGTATTAATTAATTTTGTTACTAGAGGGTTTTCTTTTGCAACTTCCTGAAATGGATCATTTTCTGAAAGTTCTTTTATAAAACTTTTTAAAACATCTGACATTAAATCTATCCCTATTAAGTCATAAAGACCAAATACCCCTGTTTTCGGTATCCCCATTGGTCTTCCAAAAACTGCATCTGCCTCTTCAATTGATAGCTTCATTTTAAATGCCTCAGTCATTGCGACCTGCATAGCAAACACCCCCACTCTATTTCCTAGGAAACCTGGGGTATCATTACAAACAATTGCACCTTTTCCCAATTCTTGTTCGCAGAATTTTTTTAAGGAATTTATTTTATTAAGGTCATTGTTTTCATTTTTTACAATTTCTAACAAACCCATGTAACGAACTGGATTAAAGAAATGAGTAATACAAAAATCTTTTTTTTCTTCGTTGCTTAATTTTTCAGATAAAATTTTAATTGGTATTGATGAGGTATTTGATGAAACTATAGCACCTTCTTTTCTCATTTTGAATATTTTTTCATAAATATTATGTTTTACAT
The DNA here is from genome assembly GCA_902566785.1 of uncultured Pelagibacteraceae bacterium. Taxonomy (GTDB): domain Bacteria; phylum Pseudomonadota; class Alphaproteobacteria; order Pelagibacterales; family Pelagibacteraceae; genus Pelagibacter. The sequence continues at coordinate 30,736 of CACFKI010000008.1, forward strand.
CAATCCTTTCAACTACAGCTTCTACAATCCAGTCAGCCTCTTTTACAATATTAAAATCATCATTTATATTTCCTATATTGATATTATTTATTTTTGATTTATCTATTAATAGTGGTGGTCTAGATTTAAATATTCTATCTCTAGCCTTTTCAGAAATCTCTGTTTTTAAATCTAGTAGTGTTACTGGAATATTTGCATTACATAAATGTGCAGCAATACCGCTTCCCATTGTTCCTGATCCAATAATTACAACTTTTTTAATTTCCATAAGTGATTTTTATACAAATCTTGAGAAATATTTCAAATTTATCTGTTCTTAATTCCTCTTAGTCTCTCTGATCTTCTTCTTAATAATTCAACCGTTGTTAGCAAAGCTATAGAAAGAGCTACTAGACAGGTTGCCATACATAAAATAACAGGACTTATTTCCTGTCTTAATCCAGCCCACATTTGTCTTGGAATTGTTACTTGTTCAACACTTCCTACAAACAAAACTACTACCACTTCATCAAAAGATGTTATAAATGCAAACAACGCTCCCGATATAACTCCAGGTAAAATAAGTGGCATTATAACTTTGAAGAATGTACGCATAGTATCTCCACCTAAGCTTTGAGATGCCCTGATAAGATTGTTGTCAAATCCAGTCAAAGTTGCCGTTACAGTTATAACTACAAATGGTGTTCCTAATGCTGTATGTGCTAGTATTAAGCCAGTATAGCTATGAGTAAGACCTAATTTTGAATAAAAGAAAAACATACCAGCTGCTGTAATTATCAAAGGTACTATCATCGGAGATATCAAAATTGCCATTATCAATCCCTTAAATGGCATATGGGGCCTACTTAAACCTAAGGCTGCAACAGTTCCTAATGCTGTGGCTAAAAAAGTAGAGACAAATCCAATATAAAAACTATTTACAGTCCCTCTCATCCATTTATCTGTACATACTGTTGTGATAACTGCATCAGGATCACATATTCCTAACATCTGTTTGTACCATCTTATAGACCAAGCTTCTGACTCGAACGACATAAACTCTCTTGTAAATTCAAAAAATGGTGAAGAACTAAAAGATAAAGGCAAAACAACAAAAATGGGCGCGATTAAGAAAAAGAAAACTAAACCACAATATGTTAAAAAACTATAGTAACCTATTCTCTGACCTGTTGTTGCATAGACTGGTAAAGCCATAATTATTATCCTAACTTAATATTTTCTACTCCAATAATTTTGTTATAAACCCAATAAAAAACTAACATTACAAATAGTAATACTGACCCAAGAGCAGCACATAATCCCCAATTTAAGGTAGTTTTTAAATGATAAGCAATCCAGTTACCTATCATTTGACCATCCTTACCTCCTACTAACTCAGGTGTAATAAAGTATCCAATTGCAATTATAAATACTAAAAGACCACCAGCACTTACCCCTGGCAAAGAATTTGGCATATAAACTTTCCAAAATGCATGTAGTGGCGAGGCACCTAAATTTAATGCAGCCTTCATATAGCTTGGTGAAATTGTTTTCATAACGCTGTAAAGAGGAAGAACCATAAAAGGTAGAAGTATTTGTGTCATCACAATAATTGTACCAGTTTCGTTGTACATTAATTTCCATCTGTTTTCATCAGCTATAAGACCTGCAATCACCATTAAATTATTGAAGACTCCATTTTGTTGAAGAATTATCATCCAAGCTACTGTTCTTACTAATAAAGAAGTCCAAAATGGTAAAAGTACACAAATCATTAATAAATTACTATATTTCAATGGAAGTGTGGCTAATAAATATGCAATAGGATATCCGAGCATTAAAGTAAACAAAGTTACTAATAAACTTACTTTAAATGTTTTAATCCAAGTATGATTATAAATCCTTCTGTTTTCGGGTTGAGCAATTATTTCTTTATTAGAGTCATATTTTAAATCAACTGAGTTTAAATAATAACCCATAGTCGTTGGATCAACCATTTCACCTAGGGCTTTCCAATACAGAGGGTCGCCCCACCTCTTATCTATTGCTATCATTTGTTCTTTGTATGGGCCTTCTTTAATTTTTTTAAATTTTCTCTGAGATTTCTTAATTAGACTTTTCCAACCAGATTTAGAATAATTCATTCTTGTGCTGGCTTTTCCTATTTTAAAACCTTTAGCTGCGTTAATTTCAAAAAACATTGTTTCATAAACTTCTTCAGGAGGTAGATCTTGCTTATCCCATTTTTTATATATTTCGAAAGTTTTTGGGAATACAGTGTTGATATATCTATCATCAACACTTCTTGCTAACATATCTCCAATTGGAATAATAAAAGTAATGAGAATAAATGCTAAAAGAGGTAAGACTAATAGAAATGCTCTAATTTTATTTCTTTTTTCAGCTTTTCTTAAACTTACTTTTAATGGAATTCCATCACTTGTGAGTATAGGTCCTGATAATGTTTCGCTGCTCATATAATAATAAACTTACTCCAATATAAAAAAAAAGGCGAGAACGAATCTCGCCTTTTTTTAAATCAATTAAAAGTTTAGTTACCTTTCCAAACTCCAAATCTTTCAGAAACTTCAGCTCCATTATCAGCCCACCAGAATGGGTCAGCAATAACAGATCTTCTTAGTCTCTTAGGTGTATTAGGCATATGCGGTAATACATCTACTCCAGTATTGAAATATGGCTCACCTTTTTTGATGATATCAATACTTGACGATCTCATTGGACCATAAGGAATATATTTAGCTTGAAGAGCTAAAGACTCTGCAGTTGAAGCATGTTTTACAAACTCTCTAGCTTCAGCTTCGTTTTTAGTTCCTTTAACTACAACTAAATATTCTTGTTCAAGAACTTGTCCGTCCCAAATGTATTCGAAGTTTTTACCTTCTTGAAGAATAGCAGCACCAATTCTTCCATTGTAAGCTAATGACATTACAACTTCTCCTGATGATACTAACTCAAGTGGTTTAGAACCAGCTGACCAGAACACAACATGATCTTTAATTGTATCAAGTTTTTTAAATGCTCTGTCAATTCCACCGTCTGAACTCATTACATCATAAACTTTGCTTGGTTTAACACCATCAGCAACTAATGCCATTTCTATTAAAGCATTTGCCCATGTATGAATTCCTCTTTTTCCAGGAAATTTTTTAACATCAAAGAAGTCTTTGATAGTTTTTGGTTTTTTTCCAGGAAATGCAGCTGGATCATAAAAAGCTACGTAAGACCAGAAGATCTGTGGTGAAATACACTCAGATACTGGTTTTACTACCATGTCATCAATAAAGTGACTTTGGTCAACTTTAAGGAATAATCCCTCATCGCAACCAGTGATAGCTTGGTCAGGAAGTACGTCTACTACATCCCAAGTAACATTGTTTGCCTCTACTTGAGCTTTAATTTCTCCAAGACCACCGTTATAGTTTTCAACAGTTACTCCTGAACCTTTGCTCCAAGTATCTATGTAAGCTTTCTGTTGGCTGGCTGTATAAGCTCCACCCCAAGATACGAAAGTCATATCTGCATATGCAGACCCAACAAACGCTAATGAGATTAGACCAAGGAAAGCTAATTTGATTGTTTTTATCATTTTTTCCCCTTTAAATTAAATTTAATTTAAGTTTTTATAATTAAATTAAATCATATTGAGATATAGAGATCAAAGAGTTTTTTTAAAAAAAGTAAGCTATTTATGTTGAGTTTACGCCTTAAAGTCTAATGCTCTTGTATCATCTGCTTTCCAGGACAATTTTACTTTGGCACCTTCTTTTAAGTCAGATTGATCTGAAGAGTTTGGAATTTTTACAATAAACTGATCATTGCCACATACTTTAACTCTAGTTCTTACATGGTCACCAAGATAAATTAATTCTTCTACTTTTGCTTCAAAATTATTTTCATAATTTTTTTCATCAACATTTACCCAAACCCTTTCTGGTCTTAAAGATAATAAAGATGTTTCTCCAACTGAATTTACATTTATTTTTAAAGAAACAATTTCATCACCATTTTCAGTTTTAACAACACAATTTTTACCATTCATAGATTTTACTGTTCCTTTTATTTGATTATTTTCTCCAATAAATTGAGCAACGAATGAATTGTCCGGTTTTTCATAAAGAACATCTGGAGTTGATATTTGTTGAATTTTTCCATCATTAAATACTGCAATTCTATTTGACATTGTTAATGCTTCACTTTGATCGTGGGTTACATATACAACTGTTATACCTATGTTTTCATGAATATGTTTAATTTCATATTGCATTTGCTCCCTTAATTTTTTATCTAATGCACCTAGTGGCTCATCCATTAATACCAATCTTGGTTCAAAAACTAATGCTCTTGCCAAGGCAACTCGTTGTTGTTGACCACCTGATAATTGTAATGGCATTCTAGTTCCAAAATCTTGTAGCTCTACCATTGATAACGCCTTATGAACTTTTTCTTCAACTTCTGATTTTTCTAATTTTCTTACTTCCAAAGGAAAAGCTAAATTTTCATTTACAGTCATATGAGGAAAAAGTGCATAGTTTTGAAATACCATACCAATACCTCTTTTATAAGGAGGTATAGAACTAATTGGTTCTCCTTCTAAATAAATTTCTCCACTAGTGGGTGTTTCAAATCCTGCTAGCATCATTAACGTAGTAGTTTTCCCTGAACCAGAAGGCCCAAGCATTGTTAAAAATTCTCCCTGAGGAATGTCTAAGTTAAGTCCCTTAACAACTAAAGATTCTCCATCATAGCTTTTGTCTACATTTTCAAACTTTACGAAACTATCTTTTTCTGACATGCGCATTTAAAACATTAGATAATAGTTAATTCAAGGATTAATTAACCTTTAATATGAAGCTCGGATTGAAACTTATAAAAATTTTCAGCTCCGTTTTCACTTACTCTTATTGACTCGCTACTCTCAACTCCCCAATCACCAAACTGCATAACTGCAATCATGTGAAAGCAAACATTTTTTTCTAAGATTGTTTTATCTCCTTTTTGGATATTTAAAGTATGCTCTCCCCAATCAGGTGGATAACCTATTCCAATTGAATATCCTGTCCTCGATTTTTTTTCTATTCCGTATTTATCCAATACTGCCCAAAATGCTTGTGCTACGTCGTCAGCAGTATTTCCTGGTTTAGTGGCATCTATTCCAGCTTCTAATGCCTCTCTTGTTTTTTTCATAGTATCTATTTTTTTTTGGTCAGGTTTTCCTAAAAGTACTGTTCTAGCCATAGGGCAATGATATTTTTTATAAGCACCGGAAATTTCAATTATCGAAGCCTCTCCATCAACAAACTTATCATCTGACCACGTCAGATGTGAAGCTGAAGTTCCTTTACCAGTCGGCAAGAGAGGGACAATAGATGAATAATCACCACCATAATCTTTTGTACCACTAATTAAGGTAGAATAGATTTTAGCCACCGCATCACATTGTCTAACTCCAGGATTTATCACCTCAAAAGCTTTTTTCATTCCCAGTTCTGTTATTTCTGCAGCGATTTTCATAAATTTTATTTCCTCATTAGATTTAACTAGCCTCACCCAATTCACTAGCCTCTCAGAATCTTTAATTTTTGCATTTGGCAATCCATGAAGTAACTTTTGATGACAATATGCTGTATAATAGTGGCTATCCATTTCAACTCCTATGGAAAGATTTTCCCATTTTTTTTCTTTAATAAGCTCTACCAATCTGTCGTATGGATGCACCGGCCATACATGAATATATTTTTCATCATAAACAATAATATTTTCATGTTTTAAATAAGTTTTTATATATGCTCCACCAGCATCTTGTGCTCTTACAAAACACAGCGGTTCATCTGAGTTAACATGAACTATTACACACTGAGCATAGTAAAATGACCATGCGTCATAACCTGTTAGATAATTCATGTTATTTGTATCTTGAGAAATCAATAATTCAATGCCTTTCTCTTGCATTGAGGCCTGAACTTTTTTTAATCTTTTTTTGTATTCTTCTTTAGAAAATAACATAATTAATTTTTTAAAAATAATTTACCAAAACCATTAATAGAAACGTTTCTACCAATATTTTCTAAAGTATCCCAAATTAAAGCTTGGTTACTTGATAAAACAGGTTTATTTAATTTTTTTTCAAGTCTATCAATTATTTGTAAAACAGGAAGAGCAGTACAGGAAACAAACAGAGCATCTGCTTCCTTTAAATCCATTTGTGATAATACTTCATACAAATATTCTGGATCTACTTTTCCAATATCAGTATCATTTTTTATATCAAAATATGAATTTGAAGTTATACTAAAACTTTCTTTTTTAAGAAATTCGATTACCTCATTATTTAAATTTTTTATGTAAGGCGTAAAGACAGCAACTTTTTTTATATTTAATTTTTTTAAAGCTTTTACTGCAGCAGTACTTGGTGTTGTAACTTTTGCCTCAGGTTTTGCTAGATGGATTTTCTCTTCTATAGCATTATATCCTGCTGCAATAGTTCCTGATGTGCATCCATAAACTACACAATCTATTTTCTGATTAGGTAAAATATCTTTTGTAACATCAGTAACTTTTTGGGACATTTTAATTAGATTTTCACTGGTTAATGGATTATATATTTCTATTCGATTTACAAAAAAATCAATATCTTGATCTTTTATTATTCTAAGAAAATCTTTTTCAATTATAATATCACTAGCTAATGCAATTAATCCTATCCGTGGGTTTATGTTTGGATTGTATTTTGGTTCTACTTTTATTGAATTCATTAAATATCTTACAATAAAGAATAATAAATGAATATATTTTTTTAATACAGATGTTGACAATTTTATAAACTTAAATAGATTTCAATTATGCTTAAAAAAATTGTATTAGTAATGGTCCTAAGTTTTTTTGCTACTTCACAGGCTCAATCAAACAGTTGTCCTGTTTTGTACCCAGAATTAATGGAAATGGTTCAAAATAGTAAATTACCTCAGGAAAAAATTGATGAGGCTAAAGCCTTAATTGAAAAAGGCTGGGCAATGCATCAAGAGGTTGAGGA
>CACFKI010000009.1 GCA_902566785.1 uncultured Pelagibacteraceae bacterium
GCAGCTGGAGGTCCTGAAATGCCCGAAAATCTTAAGTCAGGATATTTTATAAAACCAACTATTTTTACTGATGTTACAAACGATATGAAAATAGCCAAAGAAGAAATTTTTGGACCTGTTCTTTCTATAATACCTTTTGAAACAGAAGATGAAGCAGTAAATATTGTTAATGATACGTCTTATGGTCTTGGTAATTATCTTCAAACTAGTGATAAAGAAAGAGCTAAAAGAGTTTCAAAAAAATTAAGATCTGGTTGTGTTTATATTAACGGTAATAGTGCTGACCCTGGAACTCCTTTTGGTGGCTATAGACAATCCGGAAATGGAAGAGAAGGAGGTATTTGGGGTTTAGAGGAATATCTTGAGGTTAAAACTGTAACAGGTTGGAAGTAATTATTTTTTTAAAAAACTTAATCTTCCTATAATTTCATCTCTATCCATATAATAGCCTTGCAAATGTCTGTGACCTGAGTTTGGGTTATAGGCAGTTCTACCGTGTAGAAGTCTTCTATTATTAAATGAAAATATATCTCCTTTTTCTAATTTAAATTTAATTTGGAATTTATCATCGTGAAGCAAGTTTCCAAATCTATGATGCGCTTTATAAACTTTCTCCATAATATCTGGATGGCAATCTAGTGCATCCATTGTAGCTACACTAAATCTTATATCATTATAATCACCATCCTTTGTTAAAGTTATTGCTGGTGCATAAAAACTTCTATGTGCTACTTGAGTGTAATCTTTATCTCTAAACCTCAAAGGTGTATTCACTAGAGTTTCAAAAATTTCATTTTCATTTTTTCTTAAATAATCAGCTACTGCGAATGCATCAACAGCAGAAGACTCTCCGCCCTCTGCATCATTTATCAAACAATGAAGAAACTGATAACCTGGGGGATTTTCAAACCACGGTAAATCCATATGATTTCTTAATGCATGAGCCGTATATGCAGAATTGTTAGGCTTTGGTATGTTAATTACTTCAAAGGGAGTTTTAAAAAAAGTTTCTCTTGTATGACTAATTTTATTTAATAATGGAAGAGCAGATTTTTCACCAGTTGGAGCATTCTTGACAATTGCAATTCCTTGATGGTGAAGTAGCTCAAGCCATTTGATTAACCCTCTATCAGAATTTAAAATTTCATCATGATCTATTTTTATAGAGTCTAAATTTTCTTGCAAAGAAGAGTCCCATAATGTGTAAGGGGAGTTATATTTTTTTTTATTTTTAAGCGTATAACAGTTTTCTCTTAACCATTTTACATCGTAATAACTTATATGTTCACCTTCACTCCATTCTATTTCTAATTTGCCTTGATTATTAATATTATATTTCTTAGCATTTATTTCAGTAGATACTTTCAAAATATTAAACATTCTATGTCTAGAGTCTTTATCATGTGCGGTTGGGCAATTGTCTCTCAACCATAAATAATTAAATTTACTTTTTTGACCGTCATTCCACTCAACTTCAAGATACGAAGTGTTTTTTTTAATATTTTTAATTGAGTAATTTTCCTGCATAGAATTTACAATTTATAATTTTTATTTTCTCTGTCTAATTTCCTTAATAAAGCAGCCCACTCTGTTTTACCATCATAATTATAGTCATCTGATTTTGACATATGTTGCCAATGATATTCAGCTTTTTGTTTATCAATAGGTCTTGGGGTAAGTTTCATTGATAAGTTTTTTATTTGAACCGAGCATGCCTGTTCTAAATAATAGGCTCTGAAAAACGCCTCAGCAGCAGTTTTTCCAAGTGTATAATATCCATGATTTCTAGTAATAAGAATATCATTTTTCTTTATTATAGATTTAAACTTTTCGCCGTATTCATCATCTTCCGTAAAATCATAATCTATGTATTCAATTAAATGATTTAAATATACAGCGGCTTGCGAAAAATATTGAAGCCCTTCTTCAGTACCACCAACCGCCATAACATCCTCACTATGGCCGTGGACGTAATAATTAACGTCTTCTCTTGTATTAAAAATCCATTTACATAAATTTATACATCCATCGTTTAACCATGGACTTTTTGGATCTTTAGGTTTTCCGTTATTATCAATTTCTATTAAAGATGAGGCTGTAATTTCATCGTAGAACATTCCATATTGATGAACTAAATAAATATTTTTATTTTCTGAGGATCTTGCTGCAGCACATTGATTAGCTAAATCAGTCATGCCATACATATCGAGTATTCTATAAAGTGCAGCAAGCTCTTGTCTTACACTTAAATTATTTTTAGACATTTAAAGCCTCAATTATTAAAAAATAAATTTTACTTATCCTTATCTAAAAGAAACTATATATCAATTCAATTAATAGTTGAATTAAAAAGTTAAAAGTTTTGCATGACTTTGTATCTGCTGTTAGAAATACATAAAAAAAATGTCAAAGATAGAAATAAATAACGTTTATAAAATTTTTGGTAATAATCCAAAATCAATAGTTCCTATGGTTAAAGATGGAGCAACTAAAGAAGATATTCTTGAAAAAACTGGACATACAGTTGGATTAGATAATGTATCTTTAAAAATTGAAGAAGGAGAAACATTTGTTTGTATGGGTCTTTCAGGTTCCGGAAAATCTACGCTTATAAGACATTTGAATAGATTAATTGATCCAACAGAAGGAGAAATATTAGTAGAGGGAACAAATGTTTTATCATTAAATCAACAACAATTAATTGAATTTAGAAGACATAAAATGAGTATGGTATTTCAAAGATTTGGATTATTTCCCCACAAAACAGTTTTACAAAACGTTGGATATGGCCTTGAAATGCAAGGTATAAAAGAAGAAGAAAGAGTAAAAATCTCAATGGATAAAATTGATGCTGTTGGTTTGACAGGTTTTGAAAATCAATATCCAAGTCAACTATCAGGTGGTATGCAACAAAGAGTTGGTTTAGCTAGGGCGTTGGCTACTGATACGGATATTATGTTGATGGATGAGGCATTTAGTGCTTTAGACCCATTAATAAGAAGCGATATGCAAAAACAATTACTTGATCTTCAGTCCGAGCTAAAAAAAACAATAGTTTTTATAACACATGATTTAGATGAGTCTTTAAGGCTTGGTGATCATATTGGAATTTTAAATGCTGGAAAACTTGTTCAAGTTGGCACACCTGTTGATATTGTTATGAAACCAGCTGATGAATACGTAAAAGCATTTGTTAAAGATGTTAATAGGGCAAAGGTTTTAAAAGCAAAAATAATAATGGTGCCTGCAAACCAATTTAAACCAAATGGAAGTAACAAACTTAAAGTTCACGAAGATGATTTTTTAGAGGAATTTTTGCCCAAAATAGTATGTAGTGATGTTGTAGTAGAAGTTGTAGATAAGACAGGAAATATAAAAGGTTATATTACTGACAAGGAATTACAAAATTCTTTATAAAGAATTAATTAAATCTGGAGCGATTTTTTTGGATTTAGCATTAAATCTTATTGCTTTAATTGCATCTAAGTTAGATTTATCATCACCAACTACAACAAAGCCTATCATTCCCATACCCTTATGAGGAGTGCACCAGTAAGCATATATCCCAGGGATTGTGAATTTATATTCAGTGTCTACATTAAATTTTGATTTAAATTTGCCTACTCCCTCTGGAACTCCACCTTTTATAAATTCAACATTATGACCTTTGGTAGTAGCCTTCCAAAAAACTGTATCTCCAACATTTACTCTTACAATTTTTTCAGAAAAAACCATAGTTTCCTTACCCTGTTTATTAAGCATTTCTATAGTTACATCTGCAGCATTTGCATTAGTAAACAAGATTGAAAGGAAAAAGGCAATAATTGTAAATGACTTCATGGGGGTCATTTAATACCTTTTTAAACTTTTACAATAACTAAGAATGGTACACGTTGACACATGGAAAATATCAAGTTTATTTTACTTCATTGATTTCAATAAAATTAATTATAATATTATTTAATAACAAATTAAATGTCAGAATTCCTTAAAACATTCAAGATTTCTAAAGAGTGGGTTGATTACAATAGTCACCTTAACATGGCCTATTATGTTTTGATTTTTGATAAAGCTTGGGAAGTAATGCTTGAAAAATTTCAAATGGGTGAAACTTCTGCCAAAACAACTAAAAAAAGTACAATGGTTGTCGAAACTCATACTACTTATAATAATGAGGTTAAAGAAAATGAAGAAGTCAATATTAATTTAATTTTCTTTGACCATGATAAAAAAAGATTACACTATAAACTTGAAATGATTGAGAAAAACTCCAAGAAGCTTTCATCAACTATTGAGATGATTTCTTTATATGTTGATCTTAAAGAAAGACGTGTTGCAGAATTTGAGGAAAATAAATTAAAGCTTATGGATAATTTTATTAATGTAAATAAATCACAATTTACTTCTGATCTTAAATTTTCCTCTAAATTAAAGAAATAATTTAAATATTAAGTTTTAATTTTATGATATAGGTGCAAAATGACTCTTGATAACACATCAAAAGGTATTTTTCTCACTATAATTGCAATGACGATGTTTGCAATGCAAGATTCACTCATAAAATATATATTTGAGAAATCCTCATTATATGAAATTTTTTTAAGCAGATATGTGGTAGCTGCAATTTTAATGTTTGGATATTTAAAATTAAGAAATATCCATGTAAATTTGAAAACGCAATATCCATACTTAACATTTTTAAGAGTTATGTTTCATTTTATTGCATTTTCTGCTTTTTTTATTTCTCTGACTTATATGCCGCTAGCTACAGCAAATGCTTTATTTTTCTCTTGTCCTTTCTTTGTTTCAATGTTTGCAACATTTTTTTTAAAAGAATTTATTGGTATTAGAAGATGGTTAGCTATTGCATTTGGCTTTACAGGAGTACTAATAGTTTTAAATCCAAACTTTTCAGATTTTGACTATAAAAGCTTATTGCCTGTTATGTCTGCTTTTTTTTATGCAGCTTCGATGACAATTACAAAATATACATCTGATAAAGATAACATTTATACTCAAATGTTTTATTTTTACTTAATCGCGATTACTTTATGTGTAATTTTATTTTTTATTATGGGCAGTGGTCAGTATTACAATTTTGAACAAGATCCTTCTATTCAGTTTATATTTAGAGAGTGGTTTACAGAGCTAGAATACACTTGGAAGTTTTTATTGTTTTTTGGTTTCGCAGCATCAATTGCTTTTGTTTGTATATTTTCTGCATACATAATAGCTTCACCTTCTGTGGTATCGCTTTTTGAATATTCCTTAATTATAATGTCCATGATACCAGGTTATTTTTTATTTAGTGAAATTCCATCTTCAAGAACTTTATTGGGAGTAAGTTTTATTATAGGTGCGGGACTATATATTTATTTAAGAGAAAAAATTAGAGAGCAATATATTGCAACAGAAACACCAGTAAGAAGATGATCAAAAATAAATCTATACCTACAATAAATATTTCATCTATAGTTAAAAAAAGTTCTGAATCAAAAAAAAATAACAAAATTATTAAGAAAATAGAAAATGCCTGTATAGATGTAGGTTTTTTTCAAATTACTGGTCATGGAATAAGTTTAAAAAAAATTAGAAACTTATGTAAAGTTGGAGAGACTTTTTTTAAAACAAATAAAAAAAATAAATCAAAATTATCCCCAAAAAAATGGAACAAAAATAACAAAAATGTTTATAGAGGTTATTTTCCTAGTGATGTTAACGGCAAAGAAGGTCTTGATATAGGAGACCTGAAAGTAACAAAAAGTTTTTCAAATAAGATTAATAACCAATATATAGAATACATTGATCTCAAAAAATCTTTTAATAAAAAAGATATTAAGATTTTATCTGATTATTTTGATAGAGTTTTTAATTTAAGTGAAACTTTATTTAAATGTATAATTAAAATTTATAAGAAAGATCCATCTTTATCTAAAGTAGTTTTTTCGAGACTAAAAACATTAAGTACTCTAAGATTTAATTATTATCCTAAACAAACGAGACCTGTGGAAATATCAAAACAAGATGGTGTTCCCTTGGGCTGCGAAACTCATGTTGATAGTGGAATTTTTACTGTTTTATACCAAGATAAACGTGGAGGTTTACAAGTACAAAATAGAAAAAATAAAAAGTGGTATAATGTTCCATTTAATAGAAATGCCTTAGTTGTAAATACCGGTAGAGCTCTAGAATTTTTAAGTAAAAATAAATTTAGGGCAACAAACCATAGAGTATTATGGAATAAGAAAGAGAGGATGTCAGTCCCATTTTTTTTTGAGCCATCTTTTGACTTTAAAATGGATAAACATTTCTTAAACAATAAAGGAAGTAGGGATAATAACGTTGAGATTTATGAAAAATTTCTCAATAAGTCTCTTAAGAAATTTATTGAATATAAACGATAAGAATAATAATATAGATTCATAAAGCGATACATAACTCGTCGTTTAGACTTCAATGTTTTACGAAAGTGGGATCGGTCGTCTTTAAATTAATATTTAAAGGAGACTTTATGAAGTTTGGATATTTTTGTAACACTACAAATTGGACCCATAAGCCCTACGATAAACTTTTAGACGAAACTAGAGAAATTACTGAATATTGTGATCAGAATAATTGGAACTCAATATGGTATACAGAACATCACTTTAACCACGAAGGAATGGAGTCACTTACAAACCCATTGATGATGGGAGTTGATGCTGCCGCTAGAACAAAAAAAATAAGAATTGGTCAAGCATGTAATGTAATTACTTTTCACAATCCAATTAGAATGGCTGAAGATATCGCTCTTCTTGATCAGTTATCAAAAGGTAGAGTTGAAGTTGGAATAGGAAGAGGAATATACGGAAGAGAAGCAATTAATTTAAATAAAGAAGCTGATATGAAAGACCAAGCAAAAAACTTTAGGTTATTTGAAGAAACTCTAACAATTTTAAAAAAAGCATGGAAAGAAAAATTTTTTAATCATAAAGGTGAATTTTATACTTATCCTGCGCCAGATTATGTATGGCAGCATGATATGAGTCCGCCTAACAAAGATTTAGTTAATATTGAAACTAATGTTATGGAAAATATAAGTGTACTTCCAAAGCCTTATCAAAAACCTTACCCGGCTATTCATCAAACAGTTGATGGAATTAGATCTATTGAATGGGCAGCAACACAAGGATTAAATATTATTATGTGGATACCTACTGTTAAGGCTCTTAAAATTAAATTTGAAGCATTTAAAAATGCAAAATCTGAGGCGGAAAAAAGAAATGTTCCAATGGGTGAAGGTATTTCGCTTGTTAGAGATATGTTTGTAGCAGACACAATGGAAGAAGCAAAAGAAAAAGCTGGCGAGCATATGGTTAATTATATGAGATGGGTTTGTCATTGGAGAGGGCTTGGAAACCACATGGATCCTGGTGAAGAATTACCTGTTACTAAAGGAAAGTTAGACCTTTTAAGCTACGACTTCCTACATAAACGCAATATGCTATTTGGAACTCCTGAGTATGTAATTGATAAAATTCATGAACTAAAATCAGAATTAAATTTACAAAACTTGCAAGTATGGTCTAATTTTCCAGGTGTTAAGCATGAAGACTGTATGAAAAGTATAAAAATGTTTACAGAAAAAGTAATGCCTCATTTCAAAGACGATTTAAATACTGAAGTTAAAAAAGTTTCGTGATCAAGTCAAAAAATCTGACTGGCGGCCAAGCAGCAATTAAGTCTTTAAAAAAAGAAAAAGTTAAACATGTTTTTGGTTTAATTGGTTCTGCAACAATGGAAATGTTTGATGCTCTTTATCACGAAAAAAATATAAAGTTTATTGGTGTTCGCGATGAAAGAACTGGAACACATATGGCTGATGGATATGCTAGAGCATCTAATCGACCTGGCATAATACTTGCTGGACAAAATGGTCCTGGTGCTACAAATTTAGTTACTGGACTTGCGCAAGCAAAAGCTGCTTTTTCTCCCGTTGTTTCAATTGCAGGCTCTTATTCAACAAAAGATAAAATGGAGGATGCATTTCAAGGTCTTGATCAACAATCTTTGTTTAAACCAGTAACAAAAAAAACTTGGACAGTAAAAAATACTAAAAAAATTCCGAAAACTTTTAGTGATGCTTTTAATTTAGCAATGTCACCCCGTAGAGGCCCTGTATGTATTAATTTACCAAGAAATATTTTAGCAAAAAAAGAAAATTTTAAAATAAATGAAAAAATCCAATCTTTTGATAATCAAAACTCAACTAAAGCAAAATCTAACGATATTAAAAAAGCTGTGCAAATTATCAAAAACTCAAACAAGACTGTTATTATTGCTGGTGCAGGAATTAAATATTCATTAAAATATAAAAACGTAGTTAAATTGGCAGAACTATTAAACGTTCCAATTGTAACTGCCGCTGGTCATGGAGATGCCATACCATTTAATCATAAACTAAATGCTGGACAGATGGGTCCTAGAGGTAATTTGGTTGCATCCAAATTGGTTAAAAATGCAAATGTTATAATTGCTCTTGGAACAAGACTTGGATTTAATTCAACTTTTTATTCTTATGAAAATATAAATAAAAAAGCAAAGATCATACAAATTGAATTAGAAAAGAGAATGATAGGAAGATACTTTCCTGTAGCTGTAGGAATTTATGGTGATGCAGCAACAATAGCTGAACAATTATATAAAGAAATTAAAAAGCAAAATATTATTCTTGATGTACAAAAATGGACTAATAACTATTTAAATGAAAGAAAAAATTTTTTTCTTGAAAGAGATAAATTTGCACAGAAAAATTTTCCTATTCAACCCAAAAGTTTATTCAAACAATTAAGACAAGTGCTTCCTAAAAACTCTGCAATAACTTTAGATGCAGGTACACTTTGTTTACAAGCAACAGATGCTCTTGAATATTACGATCCTCCATCTTTGTTTACTCCTTTAGACTTTGGTTTAGTTGGTTTTTCTTTTGCATGTGGTTTAGGTGTAAAGATTGCAAAACCTAAGAAAAAAGTAATTAGCCTTATGGGAGATGGGGGGTTCGGGATGACAATCTCTGAATTAAGTACAGCTGTTGAATATAAAATAAATACAATAACTATAGTCCTGAACAATAAAAGTTGGGGAGCTGAAAAAGCTTATCAAAAAGATTTTTATGGAAAAAGATACTTAGGTGCTGATATTAGCAGTCCACCTTTTGATAAAGTTGCGGAGCTCTACGGTGCCAAAGGTTTTAAGGTTAAAAAAGTTTCAGAAATAAACCAAGCTGTTAGAGAAGCTTTAAGAATAAATAAGCCTGTAGTCATTGATGTTGATGTAGATCCAAATGCACTATACAGTTTTAGAAGAGATAGTTTTAAACATAGATACAAAAAATGAAATTAGAATTAAGAAAGTTTACAAAATTTGTCGATAAAACGTTTATTGAAGGTGGAAAAGAAGCAAAAGAACCTGTCCTGTTAGTTTCTGTTGCTGCAGTTTTTAAAAATCCCTGGGATGGTCAAGGATTTGTTGAAGATCTTAAACCTACAATTTTAGATTTAGCTCCAAAACTCGGTGATATTTTAGTTCCTGAATTAATAAAAGAAATTGGTTCACCAGAAAAAATTCTAGCTTATGGTAAAGCGGGAATTGTTGGTTTAAATGGAGAGATTGAACATGCATCTGCATTTATTCATACTTTAAGATTTGGAAATAAGTTTAGAGATGCAGTGGGTGGAACATCTTATTTAAGTTTTACAAATACAAGAGGACCTGCAGGATCAAAAATTTCTATACCAATGATGCATAAAACAGATTCTGGTTTAAGACCTTATTATCTAACACATGAATTTACTATTCCTGATGCTCCATTTGATAATGAAATAGTAATTGCTATTGGTGGATCTTCTAGCGGAAGAGCTCATGCAAGAACAGGTGATAGGTACCAGGACATGAAAGAAATGGGTATTGAATCTAAATAATTAAATGATTAATGCGAAAGACTCAAAGAATACTTTTTATATTCTAAATAAAAAAGTAAATATACCATTAGTTTTAATTCACGGTGTAGGACTTAATCATAAAATTTGGGAACCACAAATTAACTCATTTAACAATACAGTATTAGTTTATGATATTTTAGGCCACGGAAATACACCATTAATAAAATCACAAATAAGTTTTGACGATTTTTCCCTACAATTACTAAGTTTGATCGATGAATTAAAGTTTGAAAAAATACATTTAGTTGGTTTTTCAATTGGCTCACTAATAGCAAGAAATTTTGCCTGTAAATATAATGACAGGTTAGAGTCTTTA
Source organism: uncultured Pelagibacteraceae bacterium (assembly GCA_902566785.1). GTDB lineage: Bacteria > Pseudomonadota > Alphaproteobacteria > Pelagibacterales > Pelagibacteraceae > Pelagibacter. Next base: position 10,297 of record CACFKI010000009.1, read on the forward strand.
ACTTTGCTTTGCTCAGTTTTTAAAAGGAGTAATGAACAACAACAAATAGTAAATGATAGATTTGAATTATCGAAAAAAAGTAGATCTTTATCAAAACAAGCTCTTAAGAGATGGTTTACAGATGATTATATAAATAAAAATCCAAATATTTATGAAAAAATTTGTTCTATGCTGGAAGAAAATAATATGGAAAATTTCTTAAAAGTTTATGAACTTTTCGTTAATCACCAAGATAATGAAATATTTCAAAATATAAAAGCTAAAACATTAATTATGACAGGAGAAAATGATATTGGATCAACTCCTGAGATGTCTAAAAATTTAAGTAAAAAAATCCCTAATTCTGAAGTTAAAATAATAAGTAACGGAAAACATCTCTGTAGTATTGAGTGTGCAGATGATGTAAATAACGCTATTAAGGAACATATAAAAAATGAACAAAATTAAACAATATAAAATGTACATAGATGGAGAATGGGTAGACTCTGATACTAAAAAAACTTTTGAAACTTTAAATCCAGAAAATAATAAACCATGGGCAGTAGTTCCTGAGGCAAGTGCAAATGATGTTGATAGAGCAGTGAAAGCAGCACAAAAAGCATTTGAAGGTGAATGGCCAAAGTTGCTCCCAAGAGAGAGGGGTAAATATTTAAGAGCAATAGCAGATAAACTTAGAAAGAACGCTGAGTTACTTGGTGAAATTGAAACAATTGATACTGGAAAATTATTTAGAGAAACAAAAAAACAAGCAAACTATATTGCAGAATATTATGACTATTATGCAGGAATGGCAGATAAAGTTGAAGGAACAGTTTTACCTATAGATAAACCAAATGTTCAAGCAATAACTACTAGAGTTCCTATAGGTGTTATAGCAGCAATTATTCCTTGGAATTCGCAGATGTTATTAACAGTAACTAAACTAGCACCTGCTTTAGCAATGGGGAATACTGTTGTTATAAAATCATCTGAACTAGCCCCTGCAGTATTATTTGAATTTGCAAAATTAATTGAACAAACCGGGATACCAAAAGGCGTTGTAAATGTTATTACTGGTTTTGGTGATCCGTGTGGAAAGGCTTTAACAACACATAACCTGGTTGAAAAAATTGCTTTTACTGGTGGGCCTGAAACAGCTCGACAAATAATAAGAAATTCTGCTGAAAATTTATCTGAAGTAAGTTTAGAACTAGGAGGAAAAAGTCCAGTAGCTGTATTTGATGATGCTAATCAAGAAAATGCAATTAATGGAATTACTGCAGGTATTTTTGGAGCAAGTGGTCAAAGTTGTATAGCAGGTTCAAGATTATATTTGCAAAAAGGAATTTATGATGAATTTTTAAAAAAACTAGTTGAAAGAGCTGAGAAAATAAAAATAGGTGCACCAATGGACTCTGAAAGTGAAATGGGCCCAATTAGTAATTTTAAACAATTAGAAATAATTGAAAAAAATATTAAATTAACTGTTGAACAAGGCGGTAAAATTAGATGTGGTGGTAAAAGACATTCATTTTCAAATGAAGGCTATTATTTTCCTCCAACAATTATTGAGTGTGATAACCATAATTTACCAACAGCAGAAAATGAATTATTTGGTCCAATTTTATCTGTAATGAAATTTGAGAAAGAAGATGAAGTAATTCATAAAATGAATGATAATCAATATGGTCTTTCATCAGGAGTTTATACTAGTGATTTTGCAAGAGGCATGAGAGTTTCTAAATCAATCAGAGCAGGAATAACTTTTGTAAATACATATAGATTGATTTCTCCTTCTGCTCCATTTGGAGGTATGAAAGATAGTGGATATGGTAAAGAAGCTGGGGTAGAGTCTATAAAAGATTACACAAGAGTAAAAACAACTTGGTATTATACGTCTGATGAACCGACGTTAGATCCTTTCTCAATGCGATAGTGCCATTAAAGCATATAATAATTCTACTGTTTATAATGGCTGCACATGGTAGTGCTTTTCCAATTGCAAAATTAGCCTTAAATAATTCAGTTCCACCAATATTAATGGCTTCATTGAGAATGGGAATAGTTTTAATTTTATTGCTTCCTTTTTGGAAATTTAAAATTCCAGAAAAAAAATACATTAAATCTTTAGTTTTATTTTCAGCATCTATGGGGGTAATGGTTTATGTTTTTATGAATTTATCTCTAAAATATTCAAATTTTATTTCCCCAATTATTATTGGATCGCAATTAGCAATACCTTTTGGGGTTTTGGCAAGTGCAATTATGTTAAATGAAAATATAAGTAAAAAAAAATGGTTATTTGTTATTACAGCTTTTATAGGAATTGTTATCGTATTTTTTGATCCAGATTTAAAAAATAATTTATTGGGATTATTCTTTGCAACTTTAATGGCGCTTTTTTTTGCTATGGCTCAAGTTTATTCAAGAGATTTAAGAAAATTAAATATTTATTTGATGAATGCATTTACGGGTTTATTTGGATTTTTTATTTTGATGTTAGTTTCTTTTTTTATTGAAGGAAATACTGTTAATAACATTCAAAATATTAATATTGAAACTTGGTTATTAATTTTTTATCAAGCGATAATTGTTTCTTTATTTGCACATATGTCGATGTTTTATCTTTATAAGTTTTACACAGTTGGACAAATTTTTCCCTACTATTCCCTTTTTCCAATCTTTGGAATAGTTCTAACATTTATTGTATTTGGTGAAGTTCCTACAATTTTATTCCTAATAGGAGCAATAATCGTAATAAGTTCAGTGATTTTTCTTCAGAAAAGTGAATAAATTTAGCTATTGATATTATTTTAGGATCATATTTAATTTTATTTTTATAAATTGTTAACAATTAAAGGGAAAATATGAGAAAATTAATAATTGCTGCATTTTTATTTGCATCTTCTTTGGTGTCAAATTCTTATGCAGATGGACATGGAATCAAAATGGGTATTATTTTAGGTTTCACAGGTCCAATTGAATCACTTACGCCTGCAATGGCAGCGTCAGCAGAACTAGCTTTCAAAGAAGCCTCTGACTCTGGTTCATTACTAGGTGGAAAAAAAATATCTGTAGAAAGAGCAGACTCAACATGTGTTGACTCAGCTGCTGCAACTACTGCCGCTCAAGGTTTAGTTGATGGTGGTGTCGTAGCAATCATGGGTGCTGACTGTTCAGGTGTTACAGGTGCGATTGCAACAAACGTTGCAGTTCCGAACGGTGTAGTAATGATATCACCTTCAGCAACATCTCCAGGACTTACTGATCTAAATGATAATGGATATTTCTTTAGAACAGCACCATCAGATGCTAGAGGTGGAGCAATACTTGCTGATATTACTAAAGACAGAAAAGTAAAAAACGTAGCTATTACTTATACTAACAATGATTATGGTAAAGGTTTAGCAGATGTTTATGAAGCAGCTGTTAAAGCACATGGTATTAAAGTAACTACAGTTCTTGCTCATGAAGAAGGTAAAGGTGACTACTCTGCTGAAGTAGCAACGCTAGCTTCTGCTGGTGGTGATGCTGTTGCAGTTTTAGGATACTTAGACCAAGCCGGCGCTCAAATAATCCAAGGATCTTTGGACGCTGGATCATTTGATGTTTTTATTTTATCTGATGGTATGATCGGTGACTCATTGACAGATAAATTTGGTAAAGCTTTAAATAAATCATTCGGTTCATTACCTGGATCAACAGGAAAAGGTGCTGGAGTATTTGCTAAAGTAGCAAGTTCTGCAGGGATAGATTCTTCAGGTCCTTACACAGGTGAATCATATGATGCTGCTGCTTTAATCACTCTTGCTATGCAAGCAGGTGGTAAAGCTGACAGAGCTACAGTGCAACAAAATGTTATGTCAGTAGCTAATGCACCAGGGAAAAAAATATATCCTGGTGAATTGAAAAAAGCTTTAGATTTATTAGCTAAAGGAAAAGATATCAACTATGAGGGTGCAACAGGTGTTGAACTTACAGATGTTGGTGAAGCATTTGGTTCTTTCTTAGAAAAAGAAATCAAAGGCGGTAAATTTAAAACAAAAAAACAAAGATAATTTAAATATTATTTATAGCCTCAGCGAATTCGTTCGCTGAGGTTTTTTTTTAAAATAAGTATTTATCAGACAAATAAAATATAAGTCCTAACCCAATTCCTAAAAGTATATAAAACATTAATTTTTAATAATCTTTTCTGGTAAAATCCCTTGAGGTCTAAATCTCATAATTATTAAAAGAACTATTCCGATTGTTAAAAATCTAAAATATGGAGCACTATTAATTAAATGAACTCGAATTTCATTGGTTTCAGGTAAATGAGACGTAAATAAATTTATAAAAAATAAAGCTATTGGTGCAGCTTCTACCCATAAAAACCAAACAACAAAACCACCCAATATTGCTCCAAAATTATTTCCAGTACCACCTACAATTACCATTACCCAGATGACAAAAGTATATCTCATTGGTCTATAACTTCCTGGAGTAAATAAACCATCATTGGTTACCATCATCGCACCAGCTATACCAACTATAGCTGAACCTAAAATAAAAATTAACAGATGTTGTTTAACCACATTTTTTCCCATTGCACCTGCTGCTTCTTCATTATCTCTAATGGCCCTCATCATTCTTCCCCATGGAGAATAAAGAGCCTTTTGAGTAAGTATTAATAAAATAATTACGACTGATAAAAATAGACCTGTAAAACAAAGTTTTACATAAACTGAGGATGCATCAATAACTAACTGATTTAATAATTCTTGTTTTTCTGTTACTGAACTTATTAATGCTAATTTAGACGAATGAAAATTTTCTACTAAATCAATAAACCACTGGGACTTTTGAAGATTAATTTCGTAAGGAGCTGGTCTTTTTAAACCTATTACATTTTTAACACCTCTAGCTAACCAATCTTCGTGTTTAATTATAGAAACAACTATTTCTGCAATTAGTAATGTAGCTATAGCTAAATAATCAGCTCTCAAACCTAATGCTACTTTGCCAACTATAAATGCAAGTCCGGCAGCTAAGAAAGCACCTCCTATCCAAGAAATTAGAACTGGTAAACCTAATCCACCTAAGAAACCTGTTTTAGCTGGTTCTACAGACTCAATTCCCTCAATAGCAGGAGCAGAAATAATTCTTAATATTAAGATTCCAATTATTATTATAAATGCTATTAAATAATTTCTTTTTTTTGATGGTGCTATTTTTTTTAAAGTATATCTAATTGCTAAAATAATACCAATTATTATACCTAAGCAAATCATCATATTTAATCCACCAACACTCCAAGCTTCATCGACTGGCGCTACCGATATAAGAACTACTGCAAGTCCACCTAGAGCTGTATAACCCATTATTCCAAAGTTAATTAATCCAGCATACCCCCATTGAATATTAGCTCCTATAGTCATAACTGCTGAAATCAAACAGTAGTTTAAAATAGTTAAAGCTATAGACCATGATTGAAGTACTCCAACCATTATAATTAAAGTAAACATAATTAAATAAGCAGTTATAACGTTTGTATATTGCTTCATAGCGTTTTTCCTTTAAATATTCCTGACGGTCTAAACAATAATACTATTACTAGTATTGAGAATGAGACTGCAAATTTATAATCAGTAGATAATAATTGTAACATTGAATTTGGTTCTAAAGCGTCAGGAAGAATATAAGTAAAAAATCTTTTATATGCATATGTTAAAAATATTTCAGCAAATGCAATTACATAGCCACCTAAAAATGCTCCATAAGGATTTCCAATCCCTCCCACAATAGCTGCAGCAAAAATTGGTAACATATTATTAAAATATACAAATGGTCTATAACTTTTGTCTAATCCATACAAAATTCCACCAATTGTTGCCAGTATACCTGCTATTATCCATGTTATAAGAACAACTCTCTTTGGGTCTATTCCAGACAATAAGGCTAGGTCTTCGTTGTCTGAATAAGCTCTCATACTTGTTCCAGTTTTAGTTTTATTCAAAAACCAAAACATTATTGAAACAGCTATTAGTGTTATAATTATAGTAATACCTTGGGTAGATTTTATAGTTAAACCCTCATTGAATCCTGTCATTTCTTTAAATTCTGAAGCTTTAAGAATAAACTTTTTGCCATCCATAAACGTTCTATCTGCTGGACCAATTATAATCCTTATAATTGCCTGAGTAACAAACATCACTCCTACACTAACCATTGCTAACTGGACTGGAGGGCTTTTTTTTATTCTATAATATTCAAAAACAAATTTATCAATTGTGAGCATGTATAAAATCATCATAAAAATAGCAAAAGGAATTGTTATTAAAGCAGTAGGAAAAATACCAAGATCTATACCAATTGATTGAAAATAATATGTAAGTAGAACTGCAAACATGGTTCCAAATGACATCATGTCTCCAGTTGCAAAATTAGCAAATCTCAATATTCCATAGATTAGAGTTACAAAAATAGCTCCTAAAGCTAATTGAGAACCATATGTTAATGCTGGTATTACTGTAAAGTTTAAAAGAACTAATATTGCATTTATAAAATCCATCTAAGCTCCTAAAAAAGATCTTCTTACTTCTGGATCATTAAGTAATTCTTTTCCTGATCCTTCAAATTTATTTTCGCCTGTCACTAAAACATAACCTCTATCAGATATACTTAATGCTTGTTTAGCATTTTGCTCTACCATGATTATTGCTACATTTGTTTCTTTTACTTTTATTATATGATCAAATAATTCATCCATTACAATTGGAGAAACACCAGCTGTTGGCTCATCTAACATTAAAACAGAGGGCTTTATCATTAATGCTCTACCTAGGGCAACTTGTTGTCTTTGTCCTCCGGACAACTCACCTACTTTTTGCATCTTTTTTTCACTTAAAATTGGAAATAATTCATAAATTTCTTCTATCACTTTATTAACATCATCGTTTCTTAGAAAAGCTCCAATCTCCAAGTTTTCACGTACTGTTAAATCAGCAAATACATTTCTTGTTTGTGGAACAAATGAAATTCCTTCTCTAACTCTGTCCTGAGGAGACAATTTTGAAATATCTTTCTTATCTAAAATGACAGAGCCTGATTTTATATTAAGCAATCCCAACATTGCTTTCATTGCAGTCGATTTACCAGCACCGTTTGGTCCTAATATTGCAACTATCTCACCCCTGTTAGCTGTTATTGAACATGAAGATATTATATCTGGCCCATTACCATAACCTGCTGTCATGTTATTACCTTCAAAAAAGGCCATTAGTCATTCCCCTCTAAATTTTTACTTCCTCTACCTAAATAACTTTCGATAACTTTATCATTTGTTTTAACTTGATCGGGTGTACCTTCAAATAAAACTGATCCATCTGCCATAACAATAACAGGATCGCACATACGACTTATGAAATCCATATCATGCTCAATCATACAAAATGTATATCCCTTTTCCTTATTTAATCTTAAAATTGCAGTTCCAATATCTTTTAACAATGTCCTATTCACACCAGCCCCAACCTCATCTAATAATACTATTTTTGCATCTACCATCATTGTTCTACCTAGTTCTAATAATTTTTTTTGACCACCTGATAAATTTCCTGCTAATTCATTTGCTAGATGTTTAAGATTTAGAAATTCAATAACCTCATAAGCTTTATTTTTGACAACCTCTTCTTCTTTTTTTACTAGTTTTGGTTTCAATAATGCTGTAATTAATCTTTCCCCTGATTGATTACCTGGAACCATCATTAAATTTTCCAATACAGTTAAATTAGTAAACTCATGAGCTATTTGAAAAGTTCTTAATAAACCTTTGGAAAATAGTTCATAAGATGGGTAATTAGTTATGTTTTCATTATTAAATATAACTTCGCCATCTGAAGCTTTTAAGTTTCCAGCTATTAAATTGAATAAGGTTGTTTTTCCTGATCCATTCGGACCTATTATTCCAGTAATAGATCCTTTTTTTATAGTTAACGAACATTTAGAAACAGCTGCTAGACCTCCGAAATACTTTGAAAGATTTTTAATTTGTAGAATTTTTGAATTATCCTGCATTTAATTTATGCTTTATTAAGTCTTTTAAGAATATTGTTAACAGATTTTTCTAACGATTTAAAATAACCAGATTTTCTTAATTCATTTACACCTTGCCAATTAAGACCTCCTGGGGTTTGTGAGTCTAAAACAAATTTTTTAAGATCTTTTGATGAATGGGCTTCAGCAAGTTGAGCTAAAGCAGAATATAATGAGGTGACATACTTTTGAGCATCAGATCTTTTTAGTCCTTTTTTGACTAACCAGTCAGATAATACTTTTAATTGTTCATAAAATGATGCCATTGTACCTGATATAGCCCAAAAATTATTTGAAAGTTTTTCACTTTTAATTTCAATACTAGTGCCAATTTTATTAAAAAAATTTTTAACTTTTTTATTAGGTGGATATAAGGCTATTGGCCCTTTACCTAATGAAATAGGAGGCATGGGAATTGCTCTAATTATAGTAGCCCTCTTATTTGTAATTCTTTTTAATTTATCTGTATTAATTGTGGATATAAAACTTATTATTGTTTGATTAGATTTAAACTTTAATTTTGGTAATATTTTTTCACCCACCTCAGGTAAAATTCCTAAAAAAACCCATTCTGAATTATTTACAATTTCTTGATTGTTTTTAGCGATCTTAATTTTATTTTTAAATTTTTTTTTTAAATTTTTAGATTTACTTTTATTTCTCAATGAAATAGTAATTTTAGAAACAGCCAATTTAGATTTACAAATTCCTGTTATTACATCTGAGGAAATATTACCTGTCCCGATAAATCCTAATTTCATTGGTTTATAATACACAAAAAAAAAGACCAGTTAAATTAATAACTGGTCTTTTTAATTTTTTATAAGATTTAATTAAAATGTTTTACCAATTCTAATTGAACCTTCTGCTCCGTAAATGCTGTCAACTGTAATTACTTTGTTTACATCATTTGCGTTAACTGCCTTAGCGTCTTCATAACCTGAAGCCGTAACTTCTGCTCTTACAAATATACCAAGATCATCAAAATCGTGTTGGTAACCCATACCAATACCAAGACCTTCTAGTGTAGTATCTGGATAAGAACCACCTGTTGCTAGTGATTCCTCAGTTACAACATTAACGTTGTGGTACATGATTTTGCTGTATAATCCTCCAAGCAATCTTGCTTGAATGTATACAGTGTTCTTGTCACTGAAAGATGCTTTTGCAGTGTTATTTCCTTGCGTAGGCGTTACATCACCATCTCCATTAGATGTTAATTTATCTAATCTAGCATTAGTGTTTGTTGGTGTTTGGATATCGCTCATAGCGAATTCAGCACCGACAGTCATGTTATCTCCGATATTAACTTCTAAAAATATAGAAGGGTGACTATCTTCAAACACACCGGCCTCAGATGTAACAGTTGCAGTATTGTTTCCTTTTACATCGTCAGCATCAGCGATTGTCTCAGTACCTCTTGCGTGGTAACCACCTTGGTTTCCTGCAACTCCTATTGAGAATGATACGTCAGCTGATTGTGCCGGAACTTGAAATGTAACTAAACATAAAGAAGCAAATAAAGCGCTTATTAGTTTTTTCATAGTTATTTCCTTTATTATTAATTTACGTAAATTCATGATGTAATTAACATTTGAGAACTTTTTTTGAAACTTTTTTTTGCCTTAATTTTTAGAATTTCAGCAATAGTTGCAATTTTACAACTAAAAAAGTGTTGAATTTTAATACTTTTTTGCTTCTCAATCACAGATGGTAATATCATATATAATATAAAATGTTCATTCAAAAATAGTATTTTTTTCGATTCTTAATTAAAATGACCTCTAATTCTTAAAAGCTCTCTACTAAGGCTTTTATTTTCTTTAAAAGGTCTTCTCCCGTGAAGCCAAAAATGATTATTAGCAACTAACATTGATCCAACGGGTAATTCTGTAATAATTTTGTTCCTACTTTCTTCAAGCGAATCTGACAGTTTTTGAAGAAAATTACCTTGTTTCATATTTTTTGGTTCTGGAAATTGATCAATGTATGAAATATTAGGCTTGCCATTTTCATCTTCTGTAAAAACAGGATGTTTGACCTTGTAATTTACATTTTTGCTTTTTGGCGATCCCCAAACAAAATTTTCTTTTGATACAGGGTCTTTAAGTAAATCATTTAAATTTTCAAGATCATCTAGATGCAAAACTGCAGTTTCTCCACCCTTGACATTTTTTTCTTCGAGTTTTGACATAATTAGCCAATCTGTTTTTTCATCTACATATGTGCCATCTGTATGTAAATCCATATTTTTATATGCCTTCCTTAAATAAGAGTCGCTATGATCCTCATGCTTAACATAAAATCTTGCATAAAACTTTCCTGACATAGAGTCGTGGTTTGGAATTCCTAGTAAATGTCCAATTGCTGTTGAAAGTTTAATTAAAAAATCATTGCTCACTTTTTTATTATTATCTGGTGTTTTTAATATAAAACAACCTGTGCTCCTATTTTTTATAATCTTATTCAAAAATATTCCTAATTTATTTTCAGATATATCATCTAAACTTTTAGCTAAAGTAAATCTTGTGAATGGTTTATACTCAAGAGCGGTCACATCAAATTTGTTGAATGGGAAAATTAATTTATCTATTATTTCATCTTTAATTTCAATATTTACAATTCTTTCAGATTTATTATTAAAAGAAATTTTGAAACCATTTATAGGGTTTAACATCTCAACCATTTAGTTACTTGCACTCCCCTATCGAGCCAGTTTCACACAACCTCCCGTCAGTCCATTTTGCATTATTAAGATTAGCTCCTTCAAAACTTGCGCCTATTAAATTTGCTGAGGTGAAATTTGCCTCAACTAAGTTTGCATTTTTAAAGTTTGCTTCAATTAATGACGCACCAGTGAAGTTTGCTCTTGTAAGGTTTGCACTAGTAAAATCAGTTTTTTCAAAGTTTGCTCCTTGTAAATTTGACTCATACAAATTTGCTCTAAAAAATGTTGATTCTGAAAATGTTCCATAAGCTAAGATTGAATTCATCATTATACTTTTATCAAATTTTACTTGAATAAAACTTGTAAAAGAAAGATTTGAATTTGGTAAATAACTACCTTCAAGATCTTGGCCATCTGAAAATCGACAATTTGTATAATCTACACCATCTCCAATTGGATCATCACAACCAGCATGAACATTCGAGCTTAATATTATAAAAATAAATATAAAAATTATTTTTTTCATACAAAATAACTATTTAAAAATGCTAACATAATAGCAGAAAATACTGTTGGATAAACTAAGTTTCTTTTGGTGATATAAAAAATTAAAATTGATAAAATTAATACTATAAGTCTTATTAAATAATCTGCTTCAGATAATACTCCTGCAGGAAAGATTATTGATCTTGCTATTATCGCCAACAACTTTTGCAAAAGATACAACAGAAGTTGTTAATAAAAGTGCAATTGCAGAAACAAATGTAATTATAAAGTTTTTAATTTTCATTTATTTCACCTCTTTCTAGTTTTATAATAACTATTTAACTAAGAAATTAAAATGAAAGCAAGTAGTGTAAGTTGCGCATCTGATATGATTAATATTGTTGTGAAAAAGCAATAATTAAAGCTATAATTATTAAAACACTCGCAGAAATTGTATTAATAGTTTTAGGATTTGCTTTTATCCAAACAATTAGTTTGTTTGCAAGCACTGCATAACCAATCAAAGATAAAAAATCTAATATCACATATGTAGTAATTAAAATTAAAAATTGAATTACATAATTATTATTAAAATCAATAAACTGTGGAAAAATAAATGGAAAAAACATCCAAGCTTTTGGACTTGTTCCAGCAACTAAAAAACCATCTTTAAAAAAAGAAATGAAACTTTTTTCATTAATTTCTTTTGTATTTATATCTTTAGGTCTAGAATTATAAATATCATAAGCTAAGTAAAACAAATAGATTATACCAATCCATTTAAAAAAATTTAAAATAATTGGATTATCAGAAAGAAAAGATCCAATTACAAAAATAACTAATGTAGCCTGAATAATGTTTGCTGAAATATCTCCTAAAGCGGTCCAAACACATTTTTGAATTCCATAATTCATAGAATATGAAATAATAACTACCCTTGGTGTTCCAGGTGTAATAAATAAAAAAAGTATAATTTGTAAAAATAAGAAGTAGTCTAAGGGAAGCATTTTTTGGATAGTCCTAAAAAACCGGGAGCTAAAAATGGCTAAATAGGACTATCTAGACTAATATATCACACCCCCTAATAATTGCATTAAGAGTTTTTTTAATATCTATTGAAAATCTATGAAAAAAAGTCACAGGCCTGAAACAAAAGTTAAAAATCCTGAGCCAAAATTTGATAGTCCAGATTGGGTCATATGGGCAGCTTGGGCAGATAGGATCACTTTTGAGGATATCAAAAAAAGAACAGGGAAATCTGAGTCTGATGTTATTAAGATTATGAGAAAAAATCTTAAACCGTCTTCATTCAAACTTTGGAGGAAAAGAGCAAAAAATCAAAGCATTAAGCATAGAAAAAAGTTTGAAAATTCAAGAAAAGAAATTAGAAGAAAAATTAATAAAAATGACTATATATAAATTATGAAAAATATAATTATGTATTCTGGTCCAATGTGTAATTTTTGTGAGGCAGCAAAAAGATTATTTGTCAGAAATAATATAGATTTTAAAGTAATTGATATTTCCTCAAAAGAAGGTTTGAGAGATGAAATGATAAAAAAAGCAAATGGCAAAAGAACAATACCTCAAATTTTTTTTGACGACTATCATGTAGGTGGTTATACAGAATTAAGAGAATTAGAAAAAAAAGGGGAGCTTTTAAATTTAATTAAGTAATTTTATTCCTATTTTTTTTTAAAAACTAAACATATTCCATTATTGCAATATCTCTTACCAGTTGGCTTTGGACCATCATCAAAAATATGACCATGGTGTCCACCACAATTTTTACAATGATACTCTGTTCGAGGATATCCTAAATAATGATCTGTTTTAGTCTCAAATACTTCGGGTAATGACTCATAAAACGATGGCCAACCTGAACCACTTTCATATTTTGTATTAGACTCAAATAATTTAGTATCACAATTTGCACAATGATAACTGCCTTCTCTTTTCTCATAATTTAATTCACTAGATCCAGGTCTTTCAGTTGATTCTTCAAAAAGAATTAATTTTTGTTCAGCTGTCAAATGTGGATTTTTTTTAATCATGTTTATTTTATTTCTCTTATTGGTTTTCCAGCTACACATGCCTCTAAATTTTCAATCATTTGAGTATAAAAAATGGAATAGTTTTCAACAGTAACATAACCAATGTGAGGTAGTAATAAAGCGTTAGGAACAAACCTTAATTTATGGTTTTCTGGCAAAGGTTCTTTTTCATAAACATCAATTCCAGCACCCGCGATTACATTTGTAGATAACGCAATAATTAAATCATTTTCATTTACAATCGGACCTCTTGAAGTATTGATTAAAAAACCTGTTTTTTTCATTTTATCAAACTCTTTTATTGTAATGCAGTCTTTATATCTTTCGCCACCTTGGACATGAATTGATATAAAATCTGAATTTTGTATTAAATCTTCCTTACTTGCTGGCAAAACATTAAGTTCTTTACATCTATCTAGACTCAAATTTTCACTCCAGGCCATTACTTCCATTCCAAATACTTTTGCAATTTTAGCTACTTGGGAACCAATTCTGCCAAGTCCAATTAAACCTAAAATTTTACCTTTCAATTCTATGCCTACTGTGGTTTGCCAATAACCTTGGTACATATTATCAATTTCAGATTTAAAATTCCTTGCTAAACCTAGTATTAAAGCCCATGTAAGCTCACAAGTTGGATTAGTATTTATCTCTGTTCCACTAACAATTACTCTACTTTTCTTTGCAGCAATTAAATCGATTGCTTGGTTTCTCATACCGCTGGTAATAATATATTTAAGTTTTTTTAAATTTGATATTAAATTAGATGTAATTTTTGTTCTTTCTCTCATTATTAACAATGCTTCAAAATCTTTTAATTGACTAATTGCATCCTCTTCTTCAGAGAAAGGTTCACTGAAGATTTTGAAATCGTATTTGCCAGATAATTTTTTAAGATCCACAAAATTTTGTGAAACATTTTGATAATCGTCTAAAATTGCAACTTTAAGCATTTAATTTTTTTTTATTAGAAAGAGTTATTCCTGCAATAATAAATATTGCTCCAAATATATGGTAGTTCATAAATTTTTCATCAAAAATAATCATTGCCATTATTGCACCAAATATTGGCATTAGATGCAAAAAAATTCCCGCTCTATTAGCACCTATGATTGAAATACCTTTTATCCAAAAAAAGAAAGATGCAAGTCCCGGAAAGATTACAACATATGTTAATGTTAAATAAAAAGGTTTTCCTAAAATAATTTTATTTCCTAAAAACATTTCAATCAGATAAACTGGTATTAAAAAAAACAAACCACATATAATAACTACTTCTAAGAGTGATATTTGTGAAATTTTAAAAGTTTTTCTTTTTAAAAGAGCTGAATAAATTGCCCATGAAAACATTGCTACAACCATTGATAAGTCTCCCTTGTTAAAATTTAAACTTTTAATTAAATTAGCATCTGCTTTAGTTATAATAAATATAACCCCAATTAATGATAATATTACCCCTAAAATTTGAAATATATTTGTTCTTTCAATATTTAGAAAAGAAGAAATAAAAATAATCCACACTGGTATTGTTGAAATCAACAATATTCCACTTATTACCTGTGTATAATAAAGTGAATAATAAACAATTGAATTAAAAATCGTAATGCTTGTTACTCCTAAAATTATAAATAAACCAATATTCTCAAATATATATTTTTTATTCTGCAGTATTTCCTTATAAGTAAATGGAAGGAGAATTAATCCTGCAAAAAACCATCTATAAAAATTTAATGAGAACGGTGGTATTTGATAAATACTTGCAGCTTTTCCAACTATAAAGTTTCCTGACCAAAAAATAGTTGTTAAAACTAAAATTAAGTAGGCAAGATTGTTATTATTTTTCACAAACTATGAAAATCTTAGAGAGCTATAAGGTTGTAAATCTAAGTTAGTTTTTTCATTAGAAATCATTTTAGTAATTATTTTCCCAGATATAGCTCCTAAAGTCCACCCTAAATGATGATGACCAAAAGAATAAAAAACATTATCATAATTTTTTGATGGCCCAATTACTGGTAAAAAGTCTGGAAGTGTTGGCCTAAAACCCAACCATTCATCTTCATGATCTGGCAATCCATCAAGTAATTCTTTTGCATTTTCAATTAAATTTTTTATTCTTGATTTAGACAATGGATTTTCAAGTCCACCAAATTCTACAGTACCTACAACTCTAAGACCTTGTTCCATTGGAGTCATTCCAAACCCTCTATTTAAATATATGATTGGTCTTTTTATTAAATTATCAAAGCCTTTAAAATGCACATGATATCCTCTCTCAGTGTCTAATGGTATTTTTTCATGTAATTTATCTGTAAGTTTTTTTGAAAAGGCTCCACACGCAATTACTAATTTATCAAAAAGAAATCTTTGTGTTTCAGATCTTATGACTGGTTTTTTTTCATCAAAATTTAAATCTTGAATGTTTAATTTTAAAAACTTTCCACCTTTCTCAATAAAATTTTCAAATAATTTTATTAATATTTTCTTAGGATTTCTCGCATGCCTTGCGTAATCATAATATACTCCACCATGGTATACTGGTTTAATATTTGGTTCTAAATCATGTATTTCTTTTGGGGTTACCAATTGTTGTTTTACACCTAGATCTTCTCTAATTTTTATTTCTAAATCTCTACTTTTTAAATTTTGATCATTCCAAAAATATAAAATTCCATTATTTTCAATCAACCCAGACATATCAACATCTTCGAATAACTCATCAAATGCAGGAAGAGCTAAATCTAAAATTTGATGCATATATTTAGCCGTATGAAGCATTTTTTCTTTTCTGCAATTTGATATAAATTTTAAAAACCAAGGCATCATTTTTGGAACATAACTCCATTTCAATGCAAGAGGTCCTCTAGAACTTAAAAGCATAGCAGGTACATCAGTCAAAACATCGGGTCTATTTATGGG
>CACFKI010000010.1 GCA_902566785.1 uncultured Pelagibacteraceae bacterium
AATGATAAACATCAAATTAATTCAATTAATTTTAAAAAATGATTAAAAAATTTTTATTAATTACTCTATTTATTTCCTTTTCTTTAAATGCTTATGCTTTCTCCCTTAAAGAGGCATTAAGTACTGCTTATAAAAATAATCCCGAGATTAATGCTGAAAGAGAAAATTTAAAAATATCAGAAGAAGAGTTAAAAATTTCAAAAAGTGGGTATAAACCAACACTAACAATCTCAGGTAGTAAAAGCAAAGAGAACACGAAAGAGCTTACAAATCAAAGTGGGGGTGATGCATCCATTACAGATGTTGATCCTTTAACTACTTCAATAACAATTGAACAAAAGATTATTGATTTTGGTAGAGATGCTGATTATCAAAAAAATATCATTGGTATAGATCTAGCAAAGGCGAAATTTAAAAAAAAAGAACAAGATATTTTTTTTAAAGCTGTAGAGGCATATACAGGGTTGGTTTTAGCAAACGAAAAATACAAAATAAATTTAGAAAATGTAAATCTATTAGAAAGACAAGTGGAGACAGATAGAATAAGACTTGATAGAGGAGAAATTACTGTTTCTGATGTTGCCCAATCTGAATCTTCTCTTGCAGGAGCTAAGGCGAATTTAATTATTGCAGAAAGCGAAGTTGTCACAAATAAGCTTAATTTTGAGAATGTAATAGGTCCATTAACTGATTTAAATTCACTTAGTAGTGATCTTGCAATAAGCATTAATCTTCCAAATAGTTTAAATAATGCTCTTGAAGTTTCAAGAAAAAATAATCCAGATTTAATCATTTCAAAATTAGAATATGAACAATCTGAAAAAGATATAAAAATTGCCAAATCCGATCTTTCTCCAAGTGCATCTATTTCTTTTGAAAAATCTTATTCCGAAGACTTGAGTACAACTTATGATGAAAGAGAGAAAGATATATTAAAAGCAACTGTAACTTGGCCTTTTTATTCAGGAGGTAAAAATAGAGCAAAATTAAATAAAAACAAAAATCTTAAAACACAAAAAAGATTACTTTTAGATAGTGCCTTAAAAACAAATGAAGCAGTTGTGGCTAGTGCATGGTCAAATTTTCTGTCAAATCAAAGTTTATTAGAATCTGTGAATGCCCAAGTAAAAGCTGCAGAAATAGCTAATGAGGGAATTACTGCCGAATACGAAAGTGGAATAGGAAGAACAACTTTAGATGTGATACAATCTAATTCATTACTTCTCAGTGCCCTAATAACTAGAGCTGAGTCAGAGAGAAACTTTATTCTCTCACAATTTAATTTATTAAAATCGATCGGCCTTTTAAATAGTAGCTACTTAAAAATCATTTAAATTTAGGTCTTTTAATACAAATTAATATTTTTATTGCTAATGAGAACAAAATGTGTACATTTAGAACATGATTCGAGTGTTAAAAAACGTAAAAAAAGAGGTAAAAAATGACTAAAAATAACCTAAAAGTGGTTAAATCTACAAAAGATAAAGAATTGGAAAACAAAGAAAAAAATAAAGCGTTAGACGCTGCAATAAGCCAAATAACAGATACTTTTGGAAAAGGTTCTGTAATGAAGCTTGGCCAACAAAAAGCTATGGATGTAGAATCTGTTTCTACAGGATCTTTAAGCTTAGATTTGGCACTTGGAATTGGTGGACTACCCAAAGGTAGAATTATTGAAATTTACGGACCAGAGTCCTCAGGTAAAACAACACTTGCACTTCAAGTAGTGGCCGAAGCACAAAAGGCAGGTGGTATTTGTGGATTTGTTGATGCAGAACATGCTTTAGATCCTGTTTATGCTAAAAAATTAGGTGTAAATACTGAAGAGCTTTTAATTTCACAACCAGATACTGGTGAGCAAGCCTTAGAAATTACTGATACTCTAATAAAATCAGGGTCAATGTCAGTTCTTGTTGTAGACTCAGTTGCAGCTTTAACTCCTAGAGCTGAAATAGAAGGTGATATGGGCGACCATCACGTTGGTTTACAAGCAAGATTGATGTCACAAGCATTGAGAAAATTGACTGGCTCTATTTCAAGAACAAATACAATGGTAATTTTCATCAATCAAATTAGGATGAAAATTGGTGTAATGTTTGGAAGTCCAGAAACAACATCAGGTGGAAATTCACTTAAATTTTATTCATCAGTGAGAATGGATATAAGAAGAATAGGTGCAATCAAAGATAAAGAGCAAATTATTGGAAACACAACTAGAGTTAAAGTAGTTAAGAACAAAGTTGCACCACCATTTAAAGTTGTTGAATTTGATTTGATGTATGGAAAGGGTATTAGCAAAACAGGAGAGTTAATTGACTTAGGAGCTAAAGCAGAGATAGTTGAAAAATCTGGTGCATGGTATGCTTATAAAGGCGAAAAAATAGGTCAAGGAAAAGAAAACGCTAAATTATTCTTAGAACAAAATCCAAAAGCTGCTGCTGAAATTGAGATGGCTATTAGAGAAAAAGCTGGATTAATTTCAAAAAAAATTGAGGGCAATCCTTTAGATAAGGAAAAAGTAGAGGCAGCTAAAGAAGAAACACCTTCAAAAAAGAATTAGCAAAAAACTTTTAGCTTTAAAGGCGCCTAATTAGGCGCCTTTTTTATTTTTAGACATATAGACATCATAAAAAAATGCTGTATTTTAAAAATATGGCGGACAAAACACTTAACGAAATTAGAGATTCATTTCTTAAATATTTTGAGAAAAATGAACATAAAATTGTAGAATCTAGCAATTTGGTTCCGAATAATGATCCTACCCTAATGTTTGCAAATTCTGGGATGGTTCAGTTTAAGAATGTTTTTACAGGACTTGAAAAAAGAGATTATAAGAGAGCTACGACTTCTCAAAAATGTGTAAGAGCTGGTGGTAAACACAATGATCTTGAAAATGTTGGTTATACACCAAGACATCATACTTTTTTTGAAATGTTGGGAAACTTCTCATTTGGAGATTATTTCAAAGAGAGAGCAATTGAGCTAGCTTGGAATTTAATAACAAAAGATTTTGGTTTAGACAAAAATAAACTTTATTTTACAGTTTTTCATGAGGATGAAGAGGCTCTAAAATTGTGGAAAAAAATTACTGGTTTTGGTGACGATAGAATTTTAAAGATCCCTACATCTGACAATTTTTGGTCTATGGGCGAAACTGGACCTTGTGGGCCTTGTTCTGAGATATTCTATGATCATGGAGAGCACCTCCAAGGAGGATTACCTGGAACAAAAAACCAAGATGGAGATAGATATATTGAAATTTGGAATTTAGTTTTCATGCAATTTGAACAAATTTCAAAAGATAAAAGAATAGATTTACCCAAACCTTCAGTTGATACTGGTATGGGCCTAGAAAGAATTACAGCCCTAATGCAAGGTACTCATGATAATTATAAAACAGACCATTTTGAAAAATTAATTCAATCTATTTCTGATGAAGTTAAAGTTAAATCCAATAAAACAAATATTTCAAGCTTTAGAGTAATAGCTGACCATTTAAGAGCTAGTTCATTTTTAATCGCAGAAGGTGTTTTGCCCTCAAATGAGGGAAGAGGTTATGTGCTCAGAAGAATAATGAGAAGAGGGATGAGACATTCTCATTTATTAGGATCTAAAAAACCAATTTTTTATAATATTTTTAAAACTTTAATGGAAGAAATGTCAGGTAACTATCCTGAACTTATAAGAGCTGAAGCATTAATTAATGAAACTTTAAAAATGGAAGAAGAAAAATTTTTAGTTCTTTTAGATAGAGGAATGAAAATATTAAATGATGAGATAAAAAAAATAGATAAGGTTTTACCTGGGGATGTAGCTTTTAAACTTTATGATACATATGGTTTCCCATTAGATCTTACCCAAGATATTTTAAAAAACAAATCAATGGAAGTTGACAATTTAAAATTTGATCAACTCATGAAAGATAGCAAAGAACTTGCTAAGAAAAACTGGAAAGGTTCAGGCGATTCCGCTGTTGATGATATATGGTTTGAGATTAAAGATAAATTAGGAGCATCAGAATTTCTTGGATATGAAACTAATCAAGCAGAAGCAATTGTTCAATCGTTACTAAAAGATAATAAAGAAGTCAAAACTTTAGTATCAGGAGACGAAGGTATGATTATAGTTAATCAGACTCCTTTTTATGGAGAATCTGGTGGTCAGGTTGGAGATACTGGAGAAATTTCGTCAGGGGAATTTAAATTTAAAGTTTTAGATGTTCAAAAAAAACTTGGTGATTTATTTGTTCATTATGGAAAAGTAATTTCAGGAGAGGTTAAAATCAATCAAAATGTGGAACTCAAAATAGATGCAACCAGAAGAAACAATATAAGAGCTTACCACTCAGCAACTCATCTATTGCACGAGTCTCTCAGAAGAGTTTTGGGAACTCATGTAACTCAAAAGGGTTCTTTAGTAGAGGCAGATAGATTAAGGTTCGATTTTAGTCATATGAAACCTATATCAAATGATGAAATAAATAAAATTGAGCAATTTGTAAATTCAATGGTGGAAACAAAATCTGATGTAAAAACTAGACTAATGACACCAAAAGAGGCTGTTGAAAATGGTGCTTTAGCATTATTTGGAGAGAAATATGGGGATGAAGTAAGAGTATTATCAATGGGAGATGAAAAAAATAAATATTTTTCTACAGAACTATGTGGTGGAACTCATGTAAAAAATACAGGAGATATAGGTAAATTTAAAATAGTTAGCCAGAGTTCTATTGCTGCAGGAATTAGAAGGGTCGAGGCTTTAAGAGATCAACAACTACAAGATTATCTAAATAATAAGGAAAAACTATCAGATATATCAGCTCAAAAAGATGAAAAAACTATAAATGATCTTTCATCTAAAATAATAAAACTAGGAGATAAACCAAATTTAGACAATAAAGATCAAAAAGGTTTAATTAAAGATTTATCTAAACAATTAGAGCAACTAAATGTTCAAAACATATTAAAAGATAAATCTAAAAACAAAATAAAAGATGAAAAAATTAATGGTATTAATGTTAGGTTTCAAACTGTAGAGGGATTACCCCCAAAAGATTTAAGAAAATTAGTAGATCAGGGTAAAAAAGATTTAGTTGAGGGATTAATAATTGTGTTCGCTAGCCAAGACAACAAAGTTGGTCTTGCAATTGGTATTACTGAAAAACTAACTACAAAATATGATGCAGTAAAATTTGCAAAACTTGGTTCAGAAATCACCGGTGGAAAAGGTGGAGGAGGAAGGAAAGATTTTGCTCAAGCTGGTGGTCAGGATGTATCTAAAATTGGAGATGCTTTAAAAAGAATTAAGGAATTAATTTAATTTCTTTTTTAAATTACTATCGATTATATCTAGAAACTGATTTGTTGTCTGAAATTTGGTTGAGGGTCCAATTAAAATTGCTAAATCTTTAGTCATTGACCCATTCTCTACACATTCTACACATACATTTTCTAAAGTTTCAGAAAACTTAATTAATTCATTGTTATTATCTAATTTACCTCTGTGAGACAAACCTCTTGTCCAAGCAAATATTGATGCAATTGGATTAGTTGAAGTTTCTTTTCCTTGCTGGTGCATTCTAAAATGTCTAGTAACAGTTCCATGTGCAGCTTCTGCTTCCATTGTTTTTCCATCGGGAGCTAATAAAACACTTGTCATTAAACCTAGAGACCCATAACCTTGCGCAACTGTATCTGATTGAACATCTCCATCATAATTTTTACAAGCCCATATATATTTACCATGCCATTTCATTGCACAGGCTACCATATCGTCGATTAATCTATGTTCATATAGAATATTATTTTTCTCAAAATCTGATTTAAATTCCTTCTGATAAATTTCTTCAAATATATCTTTAAATCTACCATCATACTGTTTAAGGATTGTATTTTTAGTTGATAAATATACTGGCCATTTTTTTATTAAACCATAGTTAAAACACGATCTTGCAAAATCACCGATTGATTTATCTAAATTATACATAGATAACGCTATTCCAGGTCCTGGAAATTTAAATACTTCATATTTCTTTTCCTCTTTACCATCTTCAGATGTCCATTTAATTTCTAAATTTCCTTTTCCCGGAACCACAAAATCTGTAGCTCTGTATTGATCCCCAAAAGCATGTCTTCCAATTATTAATGGATCGGTCCAAGAGGGAACTAATTTTGGAATATTTTTACAAATTATAGGTTCTCTGAAAACGGTACCTCCAATTATATTTCTTATTGTTCCATTAGGAGATCTCCACATTTTTTTTAAATTAAATTCTTTTACTCTTGCCTCATCCGGAGTAATTGTTGCACATTTAATACCAACGCCCACTCTTTTAATTGCATTTGCACAATCAATTGTTATCTGATCGTTAGTATCATCTCTACTTTTCATTCCTAAATCATAATATTCAATGCCCAAGTCAATATAGGGTAATATTAATTTTTTTTTGATGAATTCCCATATGACTCTCGTCATTTCGTCACCATCTAACTCTACAACAGGGTTTTTTACCTTTATTTTGCTCATATTTAGCTATATCTAAGTAATTGAAATTAGAGCTTTTATATACATATTAACTTAAAAATTATCAAAAGAAATAACTATGCTAGATAAAATTTTTCCAAAAATTCACTCTGAAGGATATAAATTTTTAGTAATTTTTTCAGTGGCAACAATTATACTGTATTTAATACATGGATTTTTAGGATTTGTAGGGTTTGTTCTAACTATTTGGGTTTATTATTTTTTTAGAGATCCAGATAGAATATCTATAGGAGATGAAAATTATCTTACAAGTCCTGCTGATGGATTAGTATTACAAGTAATAGAAACAGAAGGTCCAAAAGAACTTGGTTTAGAAAATAAAAAATTTACTAAAGTGAGTATCTTTATGAATGTATTTGATTGTCATGTAAACAGATCACCATGCTCAGGAAAAATTAGTCAAATACTTTATAAATCAGGAAAATTTATAAATGCATCTTTTGATAAAGCTAGCGAGGAAAATGAAAGAAACTATTATAAAATTCAAAATTCTTTTGGTGAGGATATTGTTGTTGTTCAAATAGCTGGATTGATAGCAAGAAGAATAGTTTCAGAGTCTCAAGAAGGTCAAGAGCTAGATCAGGGTACAAGAATAGGTATGATAAGATTTGGAAGTAGGGCAGATATATACTTTGAAAATTATAAACCATTAGTAAAAGTAGACCAAAAAACAATTGCTGGTGAAACAATTTTAGCAAAAAGATAATTTATGGAACAAAATAAAAAAAATTTTAAACTAGTAAGTAATAAAAAAACAAGAGTGATATTACCAAATATCTTTACTTTAATTGGTGTATGTATAGGATTAAGCTCAATTAAATTTGCTTTTGATGGAAATTTTACTTTATCAATATTAGCTATAATTGTTGCTGCGATTATAGATGGTCTAGATGGAAGAATAGCAAGACTAATACAAGGGACTTCAAAGGTTGGAAAAGAATTAGACTCTTTAACTGATATTATAAGTTTTGGTGTTGCGCCTGCCTTTATTATGTATTTTTGGAAATTAAATGAAATAGGTAGGGTAGGATGGTTAATTTGTTTAATTTACGTTATTTGCGTAGCTTTGAGATTGGCTAGATTTAATGTTTATTCTGGACAAGGTCCACTCTGGAAAGAGAATTTTTTTCAAGGCGTTCCCTCTCCAGCAGGAGGAGTAATTGTTTTAATGCCACTTGTTTATAGTTTAAGCGATATTCAGTTTTTAAATTTAAACTATGATTTAATAGTACCAATTTTGTTTGTATTAGTTTCAATATTATTGATTAGCAAACTTCCCACATACTCTTTTAAAAGAATTTCTGTCCCAAGAAATATGACTATTTTTTTATTATTTGGAGTTGTATTATATTTTGGATTAATTTTAATATACACATTTAATGCTATAGTAATTTCAGGATTGATATATTTTTTAATGATACCAATAAGTACACTACATTTTATAAATCTTAATAAAAATAATAAAGTCCAAGATATTAGTTCAGAGGAACACGAAGATATCTTATAAATAATGATAAATAAAACAATAGTCTCTTTAGCTGACTCAAATTATTTTGATTTACTGAACGAATTAGTTAATTCAATAAAGCGATTTAGTGAAAGTGAAGATGTAGATATATGTATTCTTGATGCTGGATTAACTGATGAACAAATATCTATTTTATCAAAAAAAGTTAAACATATTAAAAAAGCTGAATGGGATATCGAAGTTCCTGGTTACAAAGTAGGTAAAAAAGAATGGTTAAAAAGCCAGGTATCTAGAGCTTTCTTGCCAAAATATTTTCCTGGTTACAAAAAATATTTATGGATTGATTGTGACGCCTGGGTTAATGACTGGAAATCAGTAGAACTCTATTTCAAAGCTTGCGAAAAAGGGAAACTTGGGATTACTCAAACTATGGGTCCTGGATACAAAATTATGTCAAAAGTAAAATGGTTATTCGGAAAAATTGCTGTAATTAAATCTCAAAATTTTAAACATGCAATTAGTTCAAAGATAGGAATTAATAAAGCAAGAAAGCTTGCATTTGCACCACATATAAATATTGGAGTATTTTCTTTAGAGGATAATTCAAGTTGTTGGAAAAGCTGGCAAGAAAATTTAAAAAAAACTTTGAGCGCAGGAAATATCTTTGGGTCTGAAGGATTAGCAATAAATATGAGTGTATATATAGATAATATTGAGACAGAATTTTTACCTTTAAATTGTAATTGGATTGCAAGTAACATGTTGCCAAAATTTGATGAAAACCAAAAAACATTTGTTGAACCTTTTTTACCAAATTATAAAATTGGAATTATGCATTTGGCAGCTGGTATATGGAAAGACAAAAGAGACATGCGTGTTGATAAAAGTATAGAAATTGAATTAAAAACTTTAAACAATTCAACAATTAACAAAAGTTTAAGATATTTAGAATAATTGAAAAAAAATAGGATTTCTAAAGACTGGATCAATAAACAAAGAAGAGATATTTTTGTTAGAAAATCTAAAGTTGAGGGATATAAATCTAGAGCCGTTTACAAACTTCAAGAAATAGATGAGAACTTTAAAATATTTAAAAATGGTATTTCAGTTATAGACCTCGGAGCGGCTCCTGGTAGCTGGTCACAATATGCATCTAGAAAAATTAAAAATGGAAAAATATTATCGATAGATCTTTTAGACTTTGAAAAAATTGAAAAAATTTTTCAATTGAAGGGTGATTTTACCAGTGAAATTATGAAAGAAAAAATTAAAAATTATTTCAACTCAAAAGTTGATGTAGTAATTTCTGATATGGCCGTAAATACCACAGGAAACAAAAATCTAGACTCGATAAATACGAGCGAATTATGCATTGAAGCAATGAACTTCTCTAAGGATATATTAAAAAAAGATGGAAAGTTTGTATCAAAAATCTTTATGGGATCTACTTTTAATGAAATTATTAAGGAATCAAAAAAAATATTCAAAGAAAATAAAGTATTTAAGCCTGCTGCTAGTAGAAAAGATTCAAAAGAGAGCTTCATAATTTGCAAGTATTTACGTTAGGTCATCTTTCATTTTTTAAAGAATCGTATATACAATAACATGGATCCTATAAAAGAAGCTCTTACATTTGATGATGTTTTGTTAACACCGAACTATTCAAATGTTTTGCCTTCAGATGTATCAACTAACACAAATCTCTCAGGAAATATTAATTTACAAATACCTTTACTATCTTCCGCAATGGATACAGTTACAGAATCTAAGATGGCCATCTCAATTGCAAAAGCGGGTGGATTAGGAATTATTCACAGGAATTTAGATATTAAAAAACAAATCATCGAAATAAAAAAAGTTATTTCAAAAAAATTACCTGTTGGTGCAGCTGTAGGTGCTGGATCTGCTGAATTTAAAAGAGCACAAGCCTTGTTAAAACAGAATATAACTATGATTGTTGTAGATACTGCTCATGGTCATACAAAAAAGGTTGCTGAGATCATAAAAAAAATAAAAAAAATTAAATCTAAAAATACAGCATTGTGTGCTGGAAATATTGCAACACCGGAAGCAGCAAAATTTTTAGCTAATTTAGGTGTAGATGTAATTAAAGTAGGCATCGGACCTGGCTCTATATGCACAACAAGGATGGTCGCTGGAATAGGGGTGCCGCAACTTAGTGCAATATTGGCTGTTAAAAAAGGTTTAAAAAATAAAAATGTAAAAATCATTGCTGATGGTGGTATAAAATTTTCTGGAGATATTCCCAAAGCTCTAGCTGCGGGCGCTGATGCAGTAATGATAGGATCTTTATTTGCAGGCACAGATGAAGCTCCTGGAAAAATAATAAAAAAAAATGGGAAATTTTACAAAAGTTTTAGAGGTATGGGTTCGATTGGCGCCATGAATAAGGGCTCTGCAGACAGATATTTTCAAACTAAACAAAAAGATAAATCAAAATATGTTCCTGAAGGTGTAGAAGGTTTGGTAAAATATAAAGGTGAAGTAGGTAATATAATTTTTCAACTTGTGGGGGGTCTTAAGTCATCTATGGGTTATTTAGGTAGGAAAAATATAAAAGATTTAAGAAAAAAGGCTAAGTTTGTAAAAATTACCAAAGCTGGCTTTTATGAAAGTATGGTACATAATATAGATCAAGTTTTAAAATAAAATGAAAAAATTATTGGTTTTTTTAATTATCAGCTTAAGTTTTTTTGTTACAAAAGTATCATCTGGTGAAAACTTTTTTAACAATGCAAAAAATTTGTATGAAGAAGGTAAGATTGAGGAGTCAAAATTTTTATTTCAAAGAAATATAGTTTTTAACCCTAAAGACTCACAATCATATTTATATCTAGCCAAAATTTATCAAACTGAGGAAAATGAGAAAGAGATGGAAAAAAATCTTAATACTACTCTTTTACTTAAACCAGATAGTGAAGAAGCAATGTATATGCTTATTGATATAAGATTAGAAAAATCAGATTTTGATCAAGTTAAAGAGCTTAAGGACAAGTTTGCAAAAATTTGCAATGAATTATGCTCTAAAATTGACTCCATAGAAGAGAGATTAAAAAATATGGAAGCAAAAAATGAGTCCTGAAGTAAATCTTAAGAAAATTCTAATAATAGACTTTGGATCACAATTTACTCAGTTAATCGCCAGGAGAGTAAGGGAGTTAGGAGTTTATTCACAAATAATCAGCCATAAAAAAATTAATAATCAGCTTTTAGAAACACCAAATATTAATGGTATAATACTATCGGGGGGTCCTTTAAATGTTTATGAGGTTAAAAAAGTAAAATTTAATAAAAAAATATTAAATTCTAAAGTGCCTATATTGGGAATATGTTTTGGTCATCAAATTATAGCTAAAGAATTTGGAGGAAAGGTAAATAAATCCGAAACAAGAGAATTTGGTTTAGCAAACATAAAAAAAATTAATAATAGCAAACTGACAAAGAATTTTTTCAACAAAAAAGGATTTAATAATGTTTGGATGAGCCACTCCGATGAAGTTACAAAAATACCTAAAGGTTTTAAGGTTGTAGCATCAAGTACCAACTCAAAATTTGCAATTATAGAGAGTATTTCAGAGAATTTTTATGGTATCCAATTTCATCCAGAAGTTACCCATACTCAAAATGGTAAAAAACTATTGAAAAACTTTATTTTTTCGATTTGTAAATCTAAAAAAAACTGGTCTTCAAAATTTCAAAAAAAAATTCTTATTAACAACATTAAAAATTATGTTGGATCATCCAAAGTCATTTGCGCATTATCAGGAGGTGTTGATAGTAGTGTAGTAGCAAAGCTTCTTAAAAGTGCTATAGGTAAAAATTTAATTTGTATTTTTGTAAATACAGGTTTGTTAAGAAAAAATGAAGAATTTGAAATTTTAAATACTTTTAAAAAACGTTTCAAATTTAATTTGATTTATGTAGATGCAAAAAATTTATTTCTTAATAAATTAAAAAATATTTCTGACCCTGAAAAAAAGAGGAAAATAATAGGAAATCAATTTATTAAAGTTTTTGAAAAATATTCTAAAAAAATTAAAAATGTTGAGTTTTTAGCCCAAGGTACTCTTTATCCAGATTTAATTGAAAGTAAATCAGCAACAGGAAGTCAATCTTCTAAAATAAAATCTCACCACAATGTAGGAGGTTTGCCAAAAAAAATGAAACTTAAACTAGTTGAGCCCTTAAAGTATCTATTTAAAGATGAAGTTAGAAAGTTAGGGTTAGAATTAAATTTACCTAAAAATGTAATTTTAAGACACCCATTTCCTGGGCCAGGCTTAGCTATTCGAATGCCAGGGATTGTTACAAAAGAAAAATTAAAGATTCTTAAAGAAGCTGATGCAATATTTATACAAAGTTTAATTTCAAATAATTTGTATAGTAAAATATGGCAAGCCTATGCAGCCTTGCTTCCAGTTAAAACAGTAGGTGTTATGGGTGATAATCGTACCTATGAGTATATCTGTTTATTAAGAGCAATTACTTCTCAAGATGGGATGACAGCAGACTTTTTTACATTTAAAAAAGAATTTATTCAATCAGTATCAAATAAAATAATAAATAATATCAAAGGAGTTAACAGAGTTGTTTATGATGTAACTTCAAAACCCCCAAGCACAATTGAATTAGAATAAATAAATGAAAATACCAATCTTTCAAGTAGACGCGTTTACATCGGAAATTTTTAAAGGAAATCCTGCAGCAGTTTGCCCTTTAAGTGAATGGATACCTGACGATGTTATGCAAAACATTGCTATGGAAAATAACTTGTCAGAGACTGCTTTTTATATTGAAGATAATGATACCTATCACATAAGATGGTTCACACCCAAAGCGGAGCTAGACCTTGCAGGACACCCTACTTTAGCAACAGCTCATGTGATTATGCAGGAATTTAAAAAAAACTTGAAAAAAATAACTTTCAAAACAAAAATAAAAGACACATTAAACGTAAGTTTTAAAGATGGTTTATATATTATGGATTTTCCATCGAGGAATCCTGAGTATAAAGACGAAATTGATATATTTGAAACTGCTTTAGGAAAAAAACCGAAAAAAGTTTTAGCACATCGAGATGCTGTAGTAATTTTTAATAATGAAAAAGAAATTAAATCTATTTATCCTGATATGGAAAAAATTAAAAAATTAAATTATCCAGCAGTAATAGTAACAGCAGCTGGTGACAATGTTGATTTTGTCTCTAGAAATTTTGCACCAAAATTAGGAATACCAGAGGATCCTGTGACAGGTTCAGCCCATTGTGAATTAATCCCATATTGGTCAAAAATATTGAATAAAAAAAATATGGTAGCTCATCAATTATCTGAAAGAGGAGGGAAAATCTATTGTATTGATAATAATGACAGAGTATCTATTGGAGGTGAAGCTATTACTTTTTTACGTGGTGAAATAGAGCTATAAAAATGAATTCAAAAATAAAAAAAATAATCAAACTTAAAAAAAATAGAAAGATAATTTGTTTAACCTCCTATTCGAAAAACATATCTGAAATTATTGATCCTGTTGTAGATATTGTATTAGTCGGAGACTCTTTAGGTTCAGTGTTATATGACTATAAATCTACGAGAAGTGTAACTTTAAAAGCAATGATAGAGCATTCAAAAAGTGCAAGATATGGAATTAAAAAAAGTCTAATGGTTGTTGATATGCCTTACAATACATATCGAAATAAAATTGAGGCTTTAAAAAATGCAAAAAAAATAATTAAAGAGACAAAGTGTGATGCAGTAAAACTAGAGGGTGGTTTAAAAATATTAGAAATAGTTGAACATTTAATTAAAAATAAAATTTCAGTAATGGGACATCTAGGTATTTTACCTCAAAGTGTAAAGGGTAAATTTAAATATAAAGGAAAAAAAATAGGTGAAAGAAAAAGAATACTTAATGAAGCAATATTATTACAAAAGAAAGGTGTGTTTTCTATTGTATTGGAGTGCATTGAAACTTCACTAGCAAAAGAAATATCAAAAAACTTAGAAATACCAACAATAGGAATAGGATCTTCAAAGTTTTGTGATGGGCAAGTCTTAGTAACAGATGATTTAATTGGTCTTAATCAAACCAAAATTAGATTTGTAAAAAAATTTGGAAATGTAAACAAGGATATAAAAAAATCAGTTTTAAAATTTAAAAAAGAAGTATTGAGTAAAAAATTTCCCTTAAAAAAATACTCTTATTAAAAATACTTCTTAAATTGTTCGTTGATTGATAGTATTTCTAAGTCTACAAGACCACCTATAACCAATTGAATCGCAATTAATAGTATAAAACCTAAACCTATATAAGCTATCCACAAATGTTTTTGAATATAATTTGCTAAATATGTTGCCATAGCACCTGTAAGAATTACTGACAAAACAAGTCCGAAAATCATAAAACCAAAATTTCCTTTTGCAGCACCTACAACTCCAATAACATTGTCAAAACTAATTGTTATATCAGCAAATAACACCTTATAGACACTTTGGATATAGGATGGTTCCTTTGATTTTTTTGTTGGTGACTTTATTTTTTTTATTTCAAAAAGATCTTTTCTCAAATCATTAACTATCCAAATTAAAAGTAATCCACCTAAAATTTTGATAAAATAAAATTGAAACAAATAAGTTGCGAATATTGCAAAAATAACTTTAAATATTAAAGCTCCCGCAACTCCCCATAAAATAATTTGTTTTCTATGTTTTGGAGCAAAGTTTGCAGCAATCAATCCAATAATTATCGCATTATCTGCAGCCAAGATAATGTCTATAAAAATAATTTGAACTAGTATGATTGCTTCTTCTATCAAAATATAATTATACTATAAAAAATTTGTTATAATTCAATTAAAAGTAATTTTAACTTATTATATTAATATTTAGACTTTTTAGTTCCAGTTATAACTGCTTCGAGATCGCTATATTCCTTACAATTGCAGTTTTCTAGGACTTTTAATCTTTCTTTAGCTAGTTCAATTCGGTTTGTAGCTACATATAATTCGCCTAAGTATTCATTTATTCCAACATGAACAGGGTTAATATCAAGACCTTGAAGATAATATTTTTCACCTTGCTCAAAATCTCCAAGCTTTCTTGTAGTAAAACCTAAATAATTCAAAGTATCAGGATTGTTAGGTTTTTTTTCGTTAGCTTTAATTAATAAATTTTGTGCTTTTTGATACCTTTTTTCAGCTTTTTTAACCTTACCTTTCTTTTCATAATTTTTGGCTGAATTAATTAAAGAAACAGCTTTTTCATAATTTGTTTTTTGTTTCGAACTTCCGTCGCTACTTGAGCCAGCAGAAAAGGAATTATTTATATTAGCTAAAATAAATAATATTATAAAAATTATTTTCATATTAATTAAACTTTTTCATTTTGTTTAATGGTTTTAAATCAAGTCCACTATCTAAAAGATTTTTTCTTATAGATATAGCTGTATCTAGTGAACGTTGATTATCTCCATGTATGCAAATAGAATCGATTTCACAAGGTATTTGCTTACCACTGTGACAATTAATCGACTGATTTTTTACCATTTTGAGGACATGTTTTCTTGCCTCTTCAGGGTCTATTATTAAAGCGTTTGGCTTTTTTCTAGATATTAAATTTCCATCATCTTCATAATTCCTATCTGCAAATATTTCACAAGCAATCTTCATGTCAAGATTTTTGGCTGCTTGCTGCATTTTTGATCCTGTCGGCACTAGATATATCATATCTTTATTTATTTCTTTAATTGCCTTTGCTAATACAGTAGCTAATTCTAAATCTTCACAAGCCATATTATTTAATGCACCATGAGGTTTTATATGAGTAACGTTTTCACCATGTATAATTGCTATTTTTTGAAGGATTTCATATTGATCAAATATTAATTTTTTTATTTCGCTAGAGCTTAAATTCATTCTCTCTCTTCCAAAATTTTCTGGATCATTAAAAGACGGATGAGCGCCAATACTAACTTTATTAATTTTAGAAATTTTTATTACTTCATCCATAGTTTGTTCATCTCCAGCGTGATAACCGCAAGCTATATTTGCTGAATTTACTATCTCCAATAACTCTGGATCTCTATCATTTGAATGAAGCTTTGATTTTTCTCCTAAATCACAATTGATATTAATTTCCATAATTTTAATAGAAAGAGTATAACATGACATGTTAAAAAATATAACAAATCTTGGCGACGCAGCTTTATACTGTGATTTTGGAGATAAAGTAAATATTGAAACAAATTCGGTTGTTATAAAATATTTTAATCAAATTAGAAGTCTTAGAATAGATGGTATATTAAATTTAACTCCTTCTTACAATAAGTTAATAATTTCATTCGATCTTAATTTAACCTCTTCAGAAAAATTAATTAAAATAATTAAAAATGTTAATACAAATGAAAAACTTAATATCGATAAAAAAATTATAGAAATCCCAATTTGTTTAAAGGATGAATTTTCTTTAGATTTAGATAGACTTGTTGCAAATCTTAAATTGAATAAGAGTGCAATTTTTAAAACTTTTTTGTCTAAAAATTATTTTTGTTATATGACAGGTTTTATTGCTGGAATGCCTTTCTTAGGGGATATTTCAAATGACTTAAGATTTAGAAGATTAGATACCCCAAGAGTTAAAGTACCTAAAGGATCTGTTGGTGTTACTGAACAATTTTGCAATATATATTCTTTCGAAAGTCCAGGAGGTTGGAATATTATTGGGAGAACTCCATTTAAAATTTTTGATAGAGATAATGAAAACAAACCATCATTAATAAATCCTGGTGACTATGTAAAATTTTACGAAATAGACTCTAATGAATATAGTAAATTAAATGACTGATACTTTTTTTAATTTTTTAAGACCAGGTATAAATACAACTATACAAGACATAGGGAGAGACAACTTGTATCATATTGGAATTCCATTTAGTGGTGCCATGGATAAAAGAAATTTTTTAATTGCAAATAAACTTGTTGATAATAATTTAAAAGATGCGTGTCTTGAGTTTGCATATCAAGGTCCTTTACTAGAATTTTTTGGAAACAAC
Organism: uncultured Pelagibacteraceae bacterium; assembly: GCA_902566785.1. Taxonomy (GTDB): domain Bacteria; phylum Pseudomonadota; class Alphaproteobacteria; order Pelagibacterales; family Pelagibacteraceae; genus Pelagibacter. The sequence continues at coordinate 17,078 of CACFKI010000010.1, forward strand.
ATAGTTTGTGCAATAACAGGAAATGTATCTTTTAAAATAATAAGAGAAGATAAATCTGAGGAAGAAGGGAATTGTTATGAAAGTTTTAATTTAAAAAAAGGAGATAAAATTGACATTTTATCTACCAATAAATCTACATATGGATATTTATCTATTAAAGGTGGAATAAAGGCCGAAAAAAATTTTAATAGTTATTCAATAAATACAAAAGCAGAGGTGGGTCCAAATGAAGGGAAAAAGTTTGATACTAATCAGAGGATTTATTTATTTGATAATTTAAATAAGTTTAAAAAAAAAAAAATTAATTATATTAATTCAAAGATAGAATTTATTAGGGTTTTAAAAGGTACAAATTTTAATTATTTCTCAGAGCTATCTCAAAATAACTTTGTAAAAGATGAATATAAGGTATCAAAGCTCACAGATAGAATGGGCATGAGATTAGAGGGTCCAAAAATTAAAAATATTGTAAATACAAATATAAAATCAGAAGGTTTGGTAAAAGGTGTTATTCAGGTTCCTGCAGATGGTTATCCAATTATTATGTTGTCTGACCATGGAACAATTGGAGGTTATCCAAAGATTGGAGTAGTAATATCTGCAGACTACGATAAATTAACTCAACTTACCCCAGGGTCGAAAATTAAATTTAAATATATCTCATTAAAAGAAGCTGAAAATTTATTTAAATTATACAATATTGAGACAGAAAATATATTGAATCAGGTAAAATGAATTTCTTATTGAAACTTCCAGGTCCATTTATAGTCTTTTTAGGAGCTTGTGCATTAAGTTTTGGTGGATTGATTGTAAAATCATTTGAAGGATCATCACTTTGGCAAATTTTATTTTGGAGATCTTTTTTTTTTTCAATAGTTGTTTTTTTATTTTTAATAGCTACACACAAGAAAAATTTTTTTAACTCACTAATCAAAATTGGTAGTCCAGGGCTTATAGGTGGAATAATTTTAGCTGGTGGCTATGCAGGGTATGTATTTGCTATGTATAATACTACAGTCACAAATGCCAACTTTATTATTCAAACTCAAACAATTTTTTTAGCTTTGTTTGGATATATTTTCTTAAGGGAAAAAATCTCCAAATTAACATTAATTTCAATTATTCTTGCCGTAAGTGGTATCACATTGATGCTAGGTGGATCGCTAACAGCAGGGCAAATGATTGGTAATATTGCTGCTTTTTTAATGCCAATATCTTTCGCAGTTTTGATATTAATAGTTAGAAAATTTCCAGATATAGATATGGTACCTTTGCAGCTTATTGCTGGTTTAGGCGCAATGACTTTAGGATATTTTTTTTCTTCAAAAATAATTGTTTCAAGTCATGACATTATATTAGGATTTATTGCTGGCTTTTTTCAAGTTGGATTGGGTTTTATACTTATTACAATTGGGGCAAGAAAAACTCCATCTGCTCTAGTAGGTATAATAATGCTAACAGAAGCTGTGCTTGGCCCTCTATGGGCTTGGATTTTTATAAATGAAAATCCACCTTTAGTTGTTTTATTTGGTGGATCAATTATTTTATTTGCAGTTTTTTTACAATTTTTTAACCGTAAAATTGAAAATTAATTTTCATTAGGTTTTATGATTATAAGATTTTATGATAAAATGAATCATGTCTTTAATAAAAGACTTATCAAAAGAAAAAAAACAAATAGAAGTTCAAATTAAAAAATTATCTAAAACAAGGCTAAATGACAGAACATCTGACTCATGGCTTAGCCTAAGAGAGTTAAAAAAAAGAAAATTGGCTCTGAAAGATAAAATAGCTACACTAACGAATTTACATTAGTAAGCTGTTAATTTGATCCTATTAAAAATACTAAATCTTAATTTAGTTTTAAGATTTTTATTTTCTATGTTAAAATAGACTTACGTATAAAGTTGGGTTTTGTATGTTGAAGGAATAATCATCCCAGAATTTTCAGTAAAAGGAATTTTTTAAAAAAATGAAAATTGCAGTTATTGGTTCAGGTATTTCAGGCTTAAGCGCAGCACATTATTTATCAAAAAAACATAAGGTTGATTTATTTGAAAAAGAAAATCATTTTGGTGGCCATTCACATACATTAGATATTGATTTGGGCTATAAAAATATAGCTGTCGATATTGGATTTATTGTCTTTAACTACCAAACTTACCCAAACCTAATTAATTTTTTTAAAGAAAATACTATAGAAATTGAGAAAAGTGATATGTCCTTTTCAGTATCAGTTAATAATTCTAATATAGAGTATTGTGGTAGGGGCATAGATGGAATTTTTTCAAATCGTTTAAATCTATTTAATTTAAAATTCTTAAAAATGTTTTATGAAATTTTATTTTTTTACAATAAAAGCAACAACATAAAGTCTATTGAAGAAAATTCGACACTTGGTGAATATTTAAAAAAACAAAAACTATCAAATTATTTTATAAATTATCATTTAATACCTATGGTCTCAGCTATTTGGTCAATGCCACCATACGAAGCTAATCAAATGCCTTTGAATTTCTTTATAAAATTTTTTCAAAATCATGGATTATTTAAAATTAAAAATAGACCACAATGGTATACAGTATCCAATAGAAGCAAAACTTATGTTGATAAGATACTCAAAACTATAAGTGGAGAATTTTACAAGAATTATAAAATAAATAAAATTAAAAGAAATTTAAAAGGAGTTCAAATTTATTATGGTGATGAAACTGAATTCTTTTCTTATGACAAAGTAGTAGTAGCAACTCATGCAGATGAAGCTTTAAAATTAATTGAAAAACCTTCACAAGAAGAAATAAAAATTTTATCAAATTTTAAGTATAAAGAAAATATAGCTTATATACACTTTGATGAAAATATTATGCCAAAAAATAGAAAAAATTGGTGCTCGTGGAATTCATCGGTAGATAAAGATAATATAAATAATAATTCTGTAACATACTGGTTAAATCTTCTTCAAAATTTAAAAATTGATAAAAATATATTTTTAACACTTAATCCATATCAAAATATCAATAAGGAAAAAATTTATCAAAAAGTAGTTTTTACACATCCTTATTATGATGTAAATGCACTAACAAACCAGAAAAATTTATCAACCATTCAAAATAAAGATAATATTCTATTTTGTGGAAGTTATTTTGGATATGGATTTCATGAAGATGGAATTAAATCATCCTTAAATATGATAGAACATTTATATGATTAAAGAATCTTTTATTTATAACGGCGAAGTAATTCATAAAAGATTTAAACCAAAAGTTCATTATTTTAGGTACAAGGTATTTTCCTTATTTATTGATTTAAAAGAACTTAGTAAATTAAATAACTTAATTCCTTATTTTTCTTATAACAAATTTAATTTAATAAGTTTTTATGATATGGATCACGGTCCAAGAGATGGATCATCCTTAGAAAAATGGGTAAAAAAAAATCTAAATAATTCTGGAATAAACGATAATGATATAAATATAAAGTTATTATGTTACCCAAGAATTTTTGGATATGTTTTTAATCCTCTTAGTATCTTTTTTGTTTATGATAAAAACAAATCCTTAATTTCAATTTTATATGAAGTAAAAAATACCTTTGGCGAACAACATACTTACGTATTTAAGGTAAATGGGAATAATAATGTAATTAAAAATAATTGTATTAAAAAATTTTTCGTTTCCCCGTTTATGGATTTAAAATCAGAATATTTTTTTAAAATTTTGATTCCTGGAAATAAATTATCAGTTGTAATTGATCAAAGAGATGAAGAGGGAAAATTACTATTTGCATCTCAAGATGGTGAAAGATGTAATTTTACATCAAAAAACCTTCTTTTTTCATACCTAAAACATCCACTAATGACATTTAAAATAATTTCGGCGATACATTTTGAGGCATTAAGATTATGGTTAAAAGGAATTAAACTAGTTAAAAAAAAAATTAAAATTAAAAACAATATAACAATAGAGAATAAGTGAATTTTTACAGTTTATCAGACCAATTAATGTTCAAAACATTGAAGAATATTAGTTTTGGGGTTATTTATCTAACTAATTTTGATAATCGTAAATATATTCTTGGATCGACTGATCATAAATTGAAGGCAAATATAAAAATAAATAAACCAGGTTTTTCTTTTAATATAATTAGCAAAGGTAGTATTGGATTAGCAGAATCATATATGAGAGGTGATTTCGAAACCGATAATCTTTCAAACTTAATTGAAATCACAGCTAGGAATATAAAAAAAGTTCATAAAATATCAGGAATAATTGATATTACATTTTTAAATCAAATAAAAAAATTTTTTATTAAAAATACAAAAAAAAGAAGCAAGGTAAATATTTCTAAACATTATGATTTAGGAAATGAATTTTTTTCATTATGGCTTGATAATACTTTAACGTATTCGAGTGCTATATTTGA
>CACFKI010000011.1 GCA_902566785.1 uncultured Pelagibacteraceae bacterium
AAATATCTTTTCCATCTTTTATAATATCTATATTTATATTTGACTTATAATTTGACAAAAAATTAATAATTTCATTTTCTAGGTGAAAAGTATTTATTTTGACATCTTTAATTTCTAATTGTTTAATAATATTCAACGTTCTCTCTAATAATGTAATTTTATTAATTTTAAGTAAAGGTTTAGGAGTTTTAGAAGTTAATGGATGCAGTCTTTTACCAAATCCTGCACATAAAATTAAAGCAGTTTTGATTTTCATATTTTATATCTTACCCTTTTTGGAAAATATTTATCTATATTTATTTTTAACTCTTTAAGATTTTTTTTTTCAATTAATCTATCTTCAATTAATCTCCAAGCATGAGGAATTAATTTAAGATATTTCTGCTTTTTATCCCTTTTATGAAGTCTTTTAAAAATACCAATTATTTTAAAATTTCTTAATATAGATAAGATTATAAAATCACTTTTAAAGTTCTTTTTATTAATTTTTTTTTTATTTAAAGAAAAATATTTATCATAAACACTTTTTTTAAAATTTTTTGTTGTCTCTAATCTCACATCATCAATTAATGATGCCAAATCATAAGCTATATTTCCAAATAGAGCATCTTGAGAGTCGATAATATATAACCTTTTTTTATGTAACATTATATTTGAAACGTGAAAATCTCTATGTACAAAAGTTTTATTATTATTTTTTAGCTGCGCACACATTTTTTTAAAAATCTTAATAAATATATTTTTGATATATTTTGCTTTTTTTCCTTTATAATATTCTGGTAAATACCAATTCAAGAATAATTTTGCTTCATCTAACAAAATTTTATTTGAATATTTTTTAATTTTATAAAATTTATTTTGAAAATTTTTTATTTTATTAATTTTGATATTTTGAATTTTTATTAACTCTTTTAATAACTTATTGATAATTTTTTTTTTATTACCCTTTTTTAATTCGGAGTATAATGTAGTTTTTCCTATATCCTCAATTTCAATAATATTTTTTTTATAATTTTCTGAGATTAATTTTGGAACTGATATTTTATGATTAAGTAATAATTTATTTACAGAAGCATAGTCTAATAAATTCTTTTTTTTTTCTTTTTTAGCAAACACAATTATAGAAGAACTTTTTTTATTTTTTTTCCTATAAAATTTTCTAAAGGATGCATCACCTTTTAAAAGAGAATATTTTTTAAAATTTATTTTCTTTAAGCCTTCCATAAGGGTAAATTTCTAATTTTCTTTTTTCCATATTACTCTCATATTTGAAATATAGCTCTATTCTATTTATTGGTTTTTGATCTATTAACTCTGGCCACTCAATTATGGTTATACAATCATTAGAATTATCAAACATCCCTAAATTATTTATATCTACTTTACTTTTTAAACGATAGAGATCGTAATGTTTTATTAGTTTCTTGTTCACTTCATACTCGTAAACAATATTAAAGGTTGGACTAAGAACCTCGCTCTCAGGAAGTTTATTTTCTAGCTCTAATAAATTTATTAAAAATCTTGAAAATGTAGTTTTGCCTGTTCCAATTTCACCATATAAAAACAAAAAGTCACCAGGTAGAATAACTTTATTGATTTTTTCAGCAATTTTTTTTAATTCTTTGGGTGATGAAATATTCATCTGAACAGATCTAATATCTGTAGGCGTCTGGCTTGTAAGGTCCTTCAGTTTTAACACTTATATAATCAGCTTGTTCTTTTGATAAAGGAGTTAGTTTTGCACCAACTTTTTCAAGATGGAGTCTCGCAACTTTTTCATCTAAGTGTTTTGGTAATACATAAACTTTATTTTCATATTTATCTGAATTATTCCATAGCTCTATTTGTGCAGTAACTTGATTTGTAAACGATGCACTCATTACAAAACTTGGGTGGCCTGTAGCACATCCAAGGTTTACAAGTCTTCCTTCAGCTAACAAAATAAGTCTTTTATTATCTGGAAAAGTAATTTCGTGAACTTGTGGTTTAATTTCATCCCACTTATAATTTTTTAAAGCTTCAACTTGTATTTCATTATCAAAGTGGCCAATATTACATAATATAGATCTATCTTTCATAGCTCTCATATGATCTGCTGTAACTATGTCTTTATTGCCAGTTGCTGTCACAACTATATCAGCTTGACCAATCATCTCGTCCATTAAAACTACTTCATAACCTTCCATTGCTGCTTGAAGCGCACAAATAGGATCAGTTTCTGTAACCATAACCCTTGCTCCACTCTGTCTTAAAGAAGCAGCACTTCCTTTTCCAACATCTCCAAAACCAGCAACGATTGCAACTTTACCTGACATCATAACATCTGTAGCTCTTTTAATACCATCTACTAAGCTTTCTCTGCAGCCATACAAATTATCAAATTTTGATTTTGTTACTGAGTCGTTAACATTTATTGCGGGTACTAAAAGAGTACCTTGCTCTTCCATTTTTTTTAATGCTAGCACTCCAGTTGTTGTCTCCTCGCTTAGACCTTTTATATCTTTCATTAATTCTTTATAATCTTTGTGCATTAAAGCAGTAAGGTCACCACCGTCATCTAATATCATGTTTGGTTTCCAGTCTTTTTTTCCTTCAATAGTTTGTCTAACACACCACCAATATTCTTCCTCGGTTTCACCTTTCCAAGCAAATACAGGAATTCCAGCTTTAGCTATTGCTGCGGCCGCATGATCTTGAGTAGAAAAAATATTGCAGGATGACCATCTTACTTCTGCACCTAAATCGACTAGTGTTTCAATTAAAACTGCAGTTTGTATCGTCATATGTAAGCAACCTAAAATTCTTGCTCCCTTAAGTGGTTTTTTACCTTTATACTCTTTTCTTAATGCCATCAAACCTGGCATCTCAGTTTCTGCTAATGAAATCTCTTTTCTACCAAATTCTGCTTGATTTATGTCTTTTACTTTATAATCGCTCATAAGAGGCGGTATTTAGCAACTTTATCGAATTTAATCAACTTATTACTTTAATTTATACTTTAGGAAATCTTATCTCTATTTTTGCACCTTTATCTTCATTATTTGATGCGTGAATTTGACCATTATGAAGGTCAACTAGGTTTTTTACAATATTTAAACCTAGTCCTGAATGTTCTCCGAATTTTTCCGGTCTATTACTATAAAACCTATTAAAAATTTTATTTGTATCAGTTTCTTTGAAACCTTCACCTTGGTCAATAACATTTAGATTTATATAACCATTTTTATCTTTTTTAAGCTCAACCTCTATTTCCTGATTGTCTTTACTAAAAGAAATAGAATTATCTAATAAGTTTGCAATAATTTGTTCAACTCTATTTTCAATTCCTAAAATTTTATAATCTTTTGATCCATTAGTATTTAACTTAATTGATATGCCTCTTTTTGAATTATACACGCCATTATAATCATCAACAACTGAACTTGCTATTAAACTAAGATCTAACTCTTTCATTTGTTCTGATGAAATAGCAGCCTCATCTTTCAACATTTGTGAGTAATCTGTTACTAATCTTTCAATTCTTTCAACATCGTGAGAAATAATTTTAATTAATTTTTCTCTTAAATCTTTATTTTCCGTATCTGAAATTATTTCTGAGGCACTTTTAAGTGAAGCTAATGGATTTCTAATTTCATGTACTAAGTCTGTTGAGAAATTTTCAGCACTAGTTATTCTTTTATTTAACTCTTTAGTCATCTCATCAACTGACTTTGATAACACTCCAAGTTCATCATTTCTTTTTTTAATGTTTTCTATGTTGGTCTTCTCATTACTTTTTTCTTTAATAATATTGGTATAATTAACAATGTTTTTAATTGGTTTGAGAAAATATCTATTAAGGACAAATGAAAAAATTAATATTACAACTACAACAATTGCTGCTGTTCTTAATATAAAATTTTTTCTTTCATTTATTGCAACTCTTATTTCATTAGCATTTTCTTGTATAACTATGTAGCCGCTATTTTTTTCATCAATATTTATATTCTTAATAGTAAATAAAAAGAATTGTTCATAAGTATCTTGAGTAAAAGCAATAGGTTTTCCAAATTCAGAAGAGTTAACATAATTTATGAGTTTATCTTTTAAAAAAGAAATATTTTTACTTTCTAATAATGTTAATTCTTTTTGCTCAATTTTTTTTACTTCACTTTCTAAAATATCCATTTCAAAAATTTCAAGTTTTGGAGAAAAAGATCTTGGATCAAGATCAAGAGTGTCTGTGTCTCCAATTAATATAAAATTGCTATCAAATAATACAACTCTATCTAAATTTTGAAAAAGGAACCTTGTAGAAACTAAAAACTTCCTGATTTCTTCAACATTTAAATTTATTTTTAATCTTTTTAAGTGATCAGTCGTATTAATAATTGTTTGTATATGATTAGATACTTTATTTTTTATTAAAGAGGGTTCGATACTTCTTAAATATAATAACGTTAAAACCCCAATAACCAAAAGAATTATCAAGTTAATAAAAAGAAATTTTTTTAAAATTGATAGATTTTTTAAAAAATTACTTAACATTAACTAACGTTCCAACGATACCCACTTCCATATCTTGTCTCAATGGCAGAAAAGTTACTATCAACCTTTTTAAATTTTTTTCTTATTCTTTTAACGTGGCTATCAATAGTCCTGTCCTCAATGTCGGTATCTTCTCTGTATGCGATATCCATTAACTGTGATCTTTCTTTGATTATACCAGGTCTTTTTGCAAGTTCCTTTACAATTAAAAATTCTGTAGTTGTTAACTTGTCAGGTAACTGTTTACCAGCCCATTCACATTCTAATTGGGATGGGTCAAGCTTTAGTTTTCCATGGGTTATAATATTTTTATTATCTTCAACGTTTGTATCTTTTTTTCTCAATTGGACTCTAATTCTTTCTATTAAAACTTTTTGAGAAAAACCTCCCGATTTTTTTACAAAATCATCCGCACCTAACTTTAAATTTAATAATTCATCTACTTCTTCATCTTTTGAAGTTAACATTATTACTGGCATCGATGTTTTCTTCCTGAGTTTTCTTAATAATTCTTCTCCATCCATTCTTGGCATTTTAATATCTATTACTGCTAAATCTGGGGGTGACCTAGTTAGCCCAATAAGAGCGCTTTCTCCATCTAAGTAAGTTTGAACTTTAAAACCTTCATTTTCTAAAGCAATACTTAAACTTGTTAATATATTTCTATCATCATCAATTAGTGCAATTGTTTCTTTCATAGAATACTTTAAAAATACTAAATTGTTCTAATTTGGGCAATAGAAGGTTTTGGCTAATGTAATTCACCCCAATTATTACCATGATTAATATCAATTAAAATAGGTATTGAAAATGTATGTAAATCACTATCCTTTACACTGGACATCTCTTTTTTTATCAATTCTTCATATTTTGATACCTCATTTTTTTTTACCTCAAAAATTAATTCATCATGGATTTGTAATAAAATTTTACAATTAAGGTTTTTAATTGTATTGAATTTCTTACTAATTCTAATCATAGCAAGTCTCATGATTTCTGAGGCTGACCCTTGAATGGGTGCATTGATTGCAGCCCTCTCTTGAAAATTTCTAATATTGAAATTTTTGTCATTAATTCCTGTAATATGTGTTCGTCTTCCAAAAATATTATTTACAAAACCACTTCTCCTACAAAACTTAATGGTTTGTTCCATATAATTTTTTATTTCTGGAAATTTAATAAAATAAGAATTTAAAAATTCTTCTGCTTCTATATTTGATACACCTATTTGTTTGGCAAGACCATATTGGGAAATCCCATATATAATTCCAAAGTTAATTGCCTTTGCTTTTCTTCTCATATCAGAACTTACATCTTTAACTTTAACATTGAATACTTGGCTTGCGGTCAACGAGTGTATATCTTCATTATTTTTAAAAGCTTTTTTTAATTCTTTAACATCAGCTAGATCAGCTAAAATTCTCATTTCAATTTGATTATAATCAGCTGAAATTAGTAAAGAGTTTTCATCTGATATAAATGATTTTCTTATATCTTTTCCATCTTCTGATTTTATTGGTATATTTTGTAAATTTGGATCACTAGAAGCCAATCTACCTGTAGAGGTTGCAGCAAGTAAAAATGATGTATGAACTCTTTTAGATTTTTTATTAATATGTTCTTGTAATGAATCTGAATAAGTATTTTTAAGTTTTGTAGCTTGTCTCCAATCTAATACTAGTTTTGGAAATTTATGACCCTTAAAAGAAAGATCCTCCAAAACTTGCGCACTTGTAGCAAAACTTCCTTTTTTAGTTTTTTTGGTGTTGGCAATTTTTAAATCATTATACATAATTTCACCTAATTGTTTCGTAGAACCAATATTAAATTCCTTTTTAGAAAATTTAAAAATTTCTTTCTCTAGATTATTTATTTTGATCTCAAACTTTTGAGATAAAGTTTTTAAAAAATTGCTATCAACTTTTATCCCATTAATTTCCATATTGGCCAAAATTTTTATTAATGGTTTTTCAAATATTTCATAAATATTGACTAATTTTTCAGATTTAAGATTTTTAACAAAAACTTTATATAATCTAAATGTTATATCGGCATCTTCTGCTGCATAATTTTTTGCTAAATTTACATCTACATCTTTAAAATTAATTTGTTTTTTTCCTGATCCAACTAAATCTTTATATGAGATAGTTTTATGCTCTAAATGAATTTGAGATAATGTATCCATATTATGGCGATTTTTTCCTGCATCCAGCACATAAGACATTAACATCGTATCTTCCATTGAATTCATATCGATACCTTTATGATACAAAATTATGTAATCAAATTTTATATTTTGACCAATTTTTTTTATACTTTTGTCTTCTAAAATAGGTTTTATTTTTTTTAATACTGATTTCTCATTTAAATTTTTTTTTGATGTATGTCCTAAGGGTATATAACAAGCATTACCTAATTTGGTAGATAATGAAATACCGACTAAATCTGCTTGGTGAGGATCTAAAGAAGTCGTCTCAGTATCAATTGCAAATTCTCCTTGTTCTTCAGCTTCGCGTAAGTATTCATCAATATCTTTCTCGTTTTCAATAAGTTTATAATTTTTATTATTTATTTTTTGGTCTTTATTTTTTTTAACCTTTTTATCTAGTTCAAATCCCATTTCTCCGTATGTTGAGATTGCAGTGCTTAATAATCTATTGAATTCCATTTCTCTTAAAAATTCATAAAGTTTTTTCTTATCAATTTCTTTTAATTTAAAATCTGTAATTTTATTTTTAATTGGAACATCCTTTTTTAATGTTACTAATTTTTTACTTATCAAAGCTTTATCTTTATTTTCAATTAAAGTTTGTCTTCTCTTATTTTGTTTAATCTCTTCCGCTTTATTTAATAAATTTTCTAGCGTTTTATATTTATTTATAAGTTCAGCTGCAGTCTTAACACCAATTCCTGGAACACCAGGAACATTATCACTACTATCTCCTGCTAAAGACTGTACATCTATAACTTTACTAGCTTCTACTCCAAATTTATTTTGAATATCTTCATCATAAATATATTTATTTTTCATAGGATCATAAATTCTTATATTCTTTTTATAAAGCTGCATTAAATCTTTATCAGAAGATATTATTGTAACCTTTGCACCAGCCGATATAATACTTTCACAATAAGTTGCAATTAAATCATCTGCCTCATAGTTTAATAATTCTACTGATGGTAAATTAAATGCCTCAACAGATTTTCTTATATATTCAAATTGAGGTATTAAATCATCTGGTGCATCAGATCTGTTTCCTTTATAATCTGAATAAATTTCATTTCTAAAATTTTTTCTTGCAGAGTCAAAAATTACTGCAAAATGTGTTGGTTTTTCCTTATTGTCTTCTGATTTTGAATCTTCTAACAATTTAAATAACATATTACAAAATCCATTTACAGCACCAGTTGGTAAACCATCACTTTTTCTAGTTAGTGGTGGCAAAGCATAATAAGCTCGAAAAATATATCCTGATCCATCAATTAAATAAAAATGATCCGTTTTTTTTATTTTAGTCATAAATAATGTTACCCTAATTTATTCTAATGTTATAAACGTATATTGAGATATGAACAAAAAAAATGTTTTGCATGTAAAAAACTTAAGTAAAACTTATTTTAAAGATAGCGCTAAATCTATTGTAGCATTAAATAATTTAAACTTAGAAGTGAAAGAAGGAGAAATTTTTGGTCTTCTAGGACCTAATGGTGCAGGAAAAAGTACTTTCATTAATATTTTAAGTGGCACAACGATGAAATCTTCAGGAGATGTCAATGTATGGGGGTTTGACATTGACAAAAATCCAAGACAGGTAAGAGCATCAATTGGGATAGTTCCCCAAGAGATAAACGTTGACCCTTTTTTTACCCCAAGAAAGCTCTTGGAATTACAGGCTGGAATGTATGGGATAAGAAAAAAGGATAGAATTACAGATACTATTCTTAAACTTGTTTCTTTAGAAAGTCAGTCTAAAAGTTATACCAGAAGCTTGTCTGGCGGTATGAAAAGAAGGTTAATGGTTGCAAAAGCTTTAGTTCATAAACCACCTATAGTTATATTAGACGAACCAACTGCAGGCGTTGACGTTGAGCTTAGAGGGAACCTTTGGGACAATGTAAGATCTTTGAATAAACAAGGTGTTACAATAATTTTAACAACACATTATTTAGAAGAAGCAGAAAAAATGTGTGATAGAATTGGGATTCTTAATAATGGAAAACTAGTTGCATTAGACAGTACTGATAATCTATTAAAAAAAATTCAAACAAAAAAAGTTAAATTTACTGTAAATAAACAGGTGAATATTAAAAGTAATATATTTAATTCTCTCAAAATATCATCAAATGACAAAAATGGTCTTTCTGTTATTTACGAAAAAAGTAAAATTAATATTAATGATTTAATTCAAACTATAGAAAAACAAGGTATTAATATATTAGATATATCAACAGATGATGGAGATTTAGAGGATGTGTTTTTAACATTAACAAAAAACTAGATATATTTGATGAATAATAGTAAAGTAGATTTATGGAAATAACTAAATCAAATAATTTACAAAAAACTTTTAAATATTTTTTAATAATTTTTTTTGGGACTATTCTATTGACTATATCAGCTAAAATAAAAATACCTTTTTATCCAGTGCCAATGACTATGCAAACATTTTTAGTTATTTTTTTAGGGATGGCACTTGGATATAAAATCGCTTTAGCAACTGTTGGGCTATATTTATTAGAAGGTATTTTGGGTTTTCCAGTTTTCTCAAACTCTCCCGAAAGAGGAGTTGGTATGGTATATTTTACTGGTCCAACAATGGGATATCTAATTGGTTTTTTAGTTGCTACTTTTTTAGCTGGTTTGTTTACTTTTAAAGAAAACCTATTTCTAAATTTTTGTAAAATAATTTTATCTGTTTCAAGTATTTATATTTTAGGGGTATTGTGGCTTGGTATGCTTATAGGATGGGATAAGCCTATTTTAAAACTTGGTGTATACCCATTTCTTTTAGCGGAGTTATTCAAAATGGGAATTATAACTTTGTTGGCAAAAAAAATTATTAAAATAAGAAAATTTATCTAGGTGATCTTTTTGAGAGTATTCTTTGAAGAGTTCTTCTGTGCATTTTAAGTCTTCTAGCAGTTTCAGAAACATTTCTATTACATAGCTCAAAAACTCTATGAATATGTTCCCATTTAACTCTATCTGCAGACATTGGGTTTTCAGGAGGCGCAGCTTTACTATTTGGATCTGCTAAAAGAGCTCTTTCAACATCATCAGCGTCTGCAGGTTTAGCTAAATAATCAATTGCTCCTTGCTTAATGGCTGCAACTGCAGTTGGAATGTTTCCATATCCAGTTAACATTACAACTCTACTTTTTGAATTAGAACTTTGAATTTCTTTTACAACTTCTAGTCCGTTCCCATCACCTAATCTTAAATCAACCACTGCAAATGCAGGCTTTTTTTGCTTTACAGACTCTAAGCCTTTTTTAACACCTTCGGCTTGAGATACCTCAAAACCTTTTTTTTCCATGGCTCTAGCTAGCCTTTCTCTAAATGGATTGTCATCATCAACTATGAGTAGAGATTTATCCTCATATTGACTAATGTTTTTAATGTTTTGTGTCGGTGCCATAGGCCCTATATGGTGTCAAATAAATTAATTTCAATGGTATTATTTTCTTTACTTTAACGAATATATCCAATAAATGCTGATTTTATAAAGGTGCATAGCTGATATGCGCTTTTTTTTTGTTAAATTTTTTTTGAGGGGCTAAATATGGAAAAATTTAAAACAGTTGAAAATTTAATAAATCAACTGAGACCTAATGAACCAATATATTGTATAAGAAAGAATTCTATACAAATCGCATCAAAACTGTTTCTTAAAAAATTTCCAGGTAAGGTTTTATATGCTGTCAAAACTAACCCACATCCTTTTGTAATTAAAACCATAATCGAAAGTGGGATTAAAAATTTTGATGTTGCATCGATTAACGAAATTAAAGCAATTAGAGAAATAGATAAAACTGTTAAATGTTCTTATATGCATACAGTAAAAAGTAGGGAAAGTATTAAAGAAGCATATTTCAATTATGATGTAAAAACCTTTTCTTTGGACTCTAAAGATGAATTAATAAAAATAATTGAAAGTACTAATCATGCTAAAGACCTAGAATTATTTGTTCGAGTAGGAGTATCCAATGAACATGCTGAAATAGATTTGTCAAAAAAATTTGGAGCACTTTTTGCTGAAGCAACTGGTTTGTTAAGATTAACCAAACAATATGCCAAAAAGATTGGGTTAAGTTTTCATGTAGGTTCACAATGTATGCATCCAATTTCTTACAGTAAAGGAATTCAAGAAATAGGAAACATTATTAAACGTACAAAAATTATCCCTGATTATATTAATGTTGGTGGAGGTTTTCCTACAATATATCCAGATTTAATTCCACAATCAATTGAAAATTATTTTTATGAAATACAACAAGCACTAAATAATTTGAAATTAAAAAAACTTCCAGAAATTATTTGTGAACCAGGAAGAGCTATTGTTGCTGAAAGTGGTTCGACCATTGTTAGAGTGAATTTAAGAAAAAAACAAAAACTTTATATAAATGATGGAACATATGGAACTTTATTTGATGCTGGATTTCCAAATATAGTTTATCCAAGTAAATTAATTACTAATGGAAGAGTTATTTCAAAAAAACTAAACTCATTTGACTTTTATGGACCAACGTGTGATAGCATGGATTATATGAAAGGCCCATTTGTTTTACCAAATAATATTAAAGAAAATGATTATATAGAGCTAGGACAACTTGGGGCATATGGTTTAACATTCAGAACTGATTTTAATGGTCTATATTCAAATAATATATTTGAAGTGGAAGATAGGCCAATAATGACTATGTATGACAAAGAATTTGATAAACAATTTCTTGTTGCTTAAATGTCAGATAAAAAAAACCTAGGCCACAATAGTAAAAAAGATTTTTTAAAATCTCCTGTAGAGCATATTGATATTACTTCATTTGACTCTAGAAAAATAATTCAATCAATGAAAAAAATGTCTTTTGTTTCTAGAGAAACATCTAATGCTGCAGATATATTTAATGAAATGATTAAAGATAAAGAATGTTCAATTTTTCTAACATTAGCAGGCTCTACATCAGCAGCAGGATGTATGCATATTTATAGAGATATGGTTAAATATAATATGGTAGATGCAATAGTTGCTACGGGAGCTTCTATTGTTGATATGGATTTTTTTGAAGCTTTAGGTTTTAAACATTACCAAGGATCCCAGTTTCAAGACGATACTGAACTAAGAAAAAATTATATAGATAGAATTTATGATACATATATTGATGAGGACGAGCTTCAAATGTGTGATAAAATAGTTTGTGAAATTGCTGATCAACTAAATCCAAAAAGTTATACATCTAGAGAATTTATTTTAGAAATGGGAAAATATTTGAAAAAAAACTCAAAAAAAAAAGGATCTTTAATTGAGACAGCATATGACAATAATGTACCAATTTTTTGTCCAGCATTCACAGACTCTAGTGCGGGATTTGGATTGGTAATGCACCAAGAAAAAAATCCGAATAAACATATTACAATAGACTCAATTAGAGAATTTAGAGAATTGACAGAAATAAAGATTAAATCAAAAGGATCTGGTCTATTTATGATTGGGGGTGGGGTGCCAAAGAACTTTATTCAAGATACTGTTATTTGTGCTGAGTTATTGGGCAAAAATGTTGATATGCACAAATATGCTATACAAATTACTGTTGCAGATTCAAGAGACGGAGCTTGCAGCAGCTCTACTTTAAAGGAAGCAAGTTCTTGGGGTAAAGTTGATGTTACTAAAGAACAAATGGTTTTTGCTGAAGCAACAAGTGTATTGCCTTTAATTGCAAGTGATGCCTATCATCAAGGTTATTGGAAAAAAAGAGATAGAAAAAACTTTACAAATATTTTTAGGTAATAGCTTGAAGTATTTATCGAATAAAAGCGGTTTTTTAGGTGTTGATAACAAATTTAAAACTAAAGAAAAAGCAGTTGTAATTCCATTTGGATTAGAAAAAACAGTAAGTTATGGTGGAGGTACAAAAAATGGGCCAAAAGAAATAATAAAAGCTTCACATCAAGTTGAGTTGTACGATGAAGAACTGAAATGTGAACCTTATAAAAAAATTGGAATAAAGACTCACAAATTTTTTAAAATTGATAAAAATATAAATAAAGCGCTAAAAACAATTTCAAAAATAAATAGCGAAATTTTAAAAGAAGAGAAATTTCCTCTAACTTTAGGTGGAGAACACTCAATTACACCAGGATGCATTGATCCTTTTACAAAAAAATATAAAAAATTAGTTTTACTACATTTTGATGCCCATGCAGATTTAAGAGAAAGTTATAATGGTGAAAAGTTTTCTCATGCTTCTGCAATGAAACGTTGTTTAGATAATAAAAATGTATCAATAATCTCATTTGGAATAAGAAATATTTCTCAAAGTGAGATGCAAATACTAAAAAAAAATTCAAATAGAGTAAATATATTTTGGGCTAAAGATAAAAAAAAATGGAATTTAAATAAATTTAAAAGTCTTATAAAAGGTAAAACAGTCTACTTAACATTTGACGTAGATGGTTTTGATTCGAGTATTATGCCTGCCACTGGAACACCAGAACCAGGAGGTCTATTCTGGGATGAAACATTAGATATCATTAAAATTGCTTTTCAGAATTCTAATATTGTAGGTGCTGATATTAATGAATTAGCCCCAATAAAAGGTTTTAATTC
Organism: uncultured Pelagibacteraceae bacterium; assembly: GCA_902566785.1. Classification (GTDB taxonomy): domain Bacteria; phylum Pseudomonadota; class Alphaproteobacteria; order Pelagibacterales; family Pelagibacteraceae; genus Pelagibacter. Next base: position 13,353 of record CACFKI010000011.1, read on the forward strand.
ATATAATTTTCTTACTGCAAAACTAGCCTATAAAATATTGTCTTATAAATTTTGTCTAAAAACTAAACTGCTTTAAAAGTTCCTGCAAGTAATCTGAAAGGAATTAACATAATTAAGGCAACTAATATCTTAACAGCTAAATCTCCTAGAGCCAAAGTAAACCATGGAATTCCTGTTGCATAAAATGATATTGAGAAAAATAAAAAAGTATCAATTGTAGATCCAACTAATGAAGAGGTAAGTGGTGCTATGAACCATTTTTTTTTCCTTAAATTATCAAAGATTTGTATATCTAACAATTGTGCAATAATGAAGGCACTAGCCGATCCTATTGCAATTCTTATAGATATTAGATCTGTAAAATTTGTAGAAAAAAATAATGTAAAAATGATTCCAATTATAAAACCGATATATACAATTCTTTTAGCTACTAATTTCCCATAAGATCTATTGGCAAGATCAGTTATTAAAAAGGCTACAGGATAACTGAACGCTCCATAAGTAAGAATATTTTGAAGACCGTAATAATTTACTGGAAATTGTACAAGATAGTTTGAGGATAATACAACTAATCCCATCAAAAATGATAGGCTTAAAAAATATTTATTCACTATGCCGATTTATTAATTAAATTTTTTTTTAGTTTTTTTAATCGCATTGACAAATATTTGCTTTTAGCAGTTTTTATAAATTGATCAAAACTTCCTTTTTTATCAACTGATCTTAAACCTGCATTTGAAACAGTCAGTCTCATACTTTTATTCAATATTTCACTTTTAAATTTAACTTTTTTTAAATTTGGTAGGAATCTTCTTTTTGTCTTATTATTAGCATGACTAACATTATGACCTTTTAAGGGTATTTTTCCAGTGAGTTCACATTTTTTAGACATAAAAATTATGATTGTATAGGTGTAATAAACTTTCCAGTCAAGACTATTCTTTATTTCCTATTACTTCAGATATATTTTTCACACCTTTTTTTTCTAAAATATTTGTTAATTCTTTACTTATTTTGGATACAATATTTGGTCCTTGGTAAACCATACCAGTGTAAAGTTGAACTAGATTAGCTCCATTTAAAAACTTTTCATAAGCGCTACCTCCACTATCAACTCCTCCAACCCCAATAATTATTATTTTTTCTCTTAAAGTTTTATAAAATTTATTTATAAGGTAATTTGATTTTTTTTCTAATGGTTTCCCTGATAAACCACCCTTTTCTAATTTATTTATATTTATCAACTTTTCCCTAGAACTATCTGTTGTATTTGAGATAATAAGAGCATCAATATTAAACTTTAAAAGTAAATCTGAAATAGGAGATATTTCATTGTCATGAATATCAGGAGAAATTTTAACTACTATAGGAATAGTTGAGTTTAAAATTGTTTTTTCATTGTTAATTGCTTTTAATAGATCATTTAATTCACTTTCGTTATGAAAACTTCTTAAATTTTCAGTATTTGGTGATGAAATATTAATAGTTATATAATCTGCAATATTATGAAACTTTCTGAAGCATATAAGATAATCCTCCAGTCTATTTTTTGTGTTTTTGTTAGGTCCAATATTAATTCCCAGCAAGCCTTTTGGTTTATTTTTTTTAATTCTAGATAATACTTTTTCTGATCCTGAATTATTAAAGCCCAATCTATTAATTAGAGCCTCATCTTCTTCTAATCGAAATACCCTTGGCTTTTCATTTCCAAATTGTTTAAGAGGTGTAACTGTTCCTACCTCAACAAATCCAAATCCTAAACTAAAGATAGAATTATATACTTCTGCATCTTTATCAAAACCAGCAGCAAGCCCTATAGGATTAGGTATTTTTTTTGAAAATAATTTAGTTTCAAGCATTTTATTTTTAATTATTTTTTTAGGAGGAGCAAAGTTAAATTTAAGTGCTTTAATGGCTAAATCATGTGCTGTTTCTGGTTCAAATTTAAAAATTAGAGATCTTATTTTTGAAAACATTATTTAATCTTATCTTTAATAATCTGTTGTGTTTCTTTAACTCCAAAAAAACTTATAAAAAAACCCATTCTAGGACCATTTTCATCACCAAATACAACCTCATAAATAAGTTTAAACCAATCTCTCAAATTATCTTTATAACCATTTTCTTTTCCGACGGTATAAATAAAGGTTTGTATATCTTCAGGTTTCATTTCTTCATCACATTTATCAAGCATTTGAACTAAGGCTGTAAGAGCTTTTTTTTCATTTTCATTAGGTATTTTATATTTTTTATTTTTTTTAATTACATCATTAAAATATTTTATTGCATATCCAATTAACTTATCAAAAATTTGATGATTTTTTTCTGATATATTGCTCTTATATTTTTTAACAAATTTCCAAAGTAATTCTTTCGAATTTGCGTTACTAGTTTCGACTAAATTTAGTAACATCGAAAAGGACATAATCATGTTTTCTTTTGGTATCTGTCCACTATGAACATGCCAAACTGGATTTAATAATATTTGAAGTTCGGTCTGATTTTTTGCTTTTTCAATAAAATCTAGATATTCATCAACTGCTTTTGGTACAATTTCTTTATATAATTTTTTTGCTCTTTTGGGGTTTTGATACATAAACAAAGAAAGACTCTCAGGAGAAGCATATTCTAACCATTGATTAATTGTAATACCATTGCCTTTTGATTTGGAAATTTTTTCTCCTTTTTCATCTAAAAATAACTCATAAGCGAAACCAGAGGGATTTGTTTTTCCTAAGCATTTTATTATTTTGGAAGACAATACAGCGCTTTCAATTAAATCCTTTCCATACATTTCAAAATCAACATCTAATGCAAACCACCTCATCGCCCAATCAACTTTCCATTGGAGTTTACAATTTCCGTCCAAAATACTTTTTTCTAATTTCTTACCAAAATTATCAAAAATAATTTTTGAATTATTTTTATCTACTTCTAAAACAGGTATTTCTAAAACAATGCCTGTATCTGGACATATCGGTAAAAATGGTGAATAAGTTTTTTGTCTTTCGGTGCCTAAAGTAGGAAGAATTATATTCATAATTTCCTGATATTTATTTAAAATTAATTTTAAGCTTTCATTAAAAAAACCACTTTTATAAAGCTGAGTTGAACTTTTAAAAGTATAATTAAAATTAAAATCATTTAAAAATTTTTTTAACATTTCATTATTGTGTTCACCAAAACTATTATACTTTTCAAATGGATCTGGAATCTGGGTTAGTGGTTTATGTAAATTTTTTTTTAATACATCCGGATTTGGAATATTTTCTGGAACTTTTCTTAGACCATCCATATCATCCGAAAAAGTTATAATCTCTTTTGGCATATCTGTTATTTGATTTAGAGCATTTAAAACCATTGTAGTTCTTGCTACTTCACCAAAGGTGCCAATGTGTGGTAATCCACTTGGTCCATAACCAGTTTGAAGAATTATCTTGCTTTTTTTTTCAATATATTTTTTTCTTTCTCGAAGAACTTTTTTAGCCTCAACAAATGGCCAAGCGTTAGTTTTTTCAATGTTGTTTTTATCAATCACAATTTTAACTTAATATTTACTCATAAAAATGTAGCTTTTAATAATTCTTATAGAGTTGAAATTTATTTACCATAAAATAATGTTCATTCAAAATGTCGAATTATAAAACAGTCTTTTTCACACTTGGATTATTACAGGTGATACTTGGTTTTGCTATGATTATACCTGTTATAACACAATTAATATACCAGGAGTTTGATTCCTCTTTTGTAGGCTCAAGTATTATCACTATAATTTTTGGAGTATTATTTTTTCTTTCAAATTTAGATCATGAAAAAAAACTAAATTTACCTCAGGCTTTTTTATTAACAGCTCTATCCTGGTTAAGCATTGCTATATTTGGCTCTTTGCCTTTTATATTTTCAAATTTGAATCTCAGTATTACAGACTCATTTTTTGAAAGTATGTCTGGAATAACTACAACTGGTTCTACAATTATACAAAACTTAGAAATTGCTCCAAAAAGTATTTTACTATGGCGAGCCCTTCTTCAATGGCTTGGCGGTATTGGAATCATAGTTATGGCAATTACACTAATGCCAATTATGAATGTAGGAGGAATGCAATTATTTAAAATTTCAAGCAATGATACTGCTGAAAAAATTTTGCCAAAATCAAAACAAATTAGTATTAGATTATTGATAATTTATTCAATTCTAACATTGATCTGTGCTTTATTTTATAAATTATTTGGAATGAATTTTTTTGACAGCTTAACTCATTCAATGACAACTATAGCAACTGGGGGTTTTTCAAACTATAATGAATCCATAGGACATTTTGATAGTGTTCTAGTTGAAATTACCTCAATGATTTTTATTATTTTGGGTAGTATTCCATTTATTGCCTATATCAAATTTTTAAATGGTAATAAAAAAATTTTTATTTCTGATTCTCAGGTTGTTACTTTTTTAAAAGTTGTTTTTTTTTCAATAATTGTATTATTTATATATTTATTTTTCATAAAGGGATTTGAAAACCAAAGTTTACGATCCATTTCTTTTAATGTGATCTCTATTCTTACTGGAACAGGTTATGTTACCCAAGATTTTGATCAATGGGGAAATTTTCCTTTAATATTTTTTTTAATTTTAATGTTTATTGGTGGTTGTGCTGGATCAACAGCATGTGGTATTAAAATTTTTAGGGTTCAATTGCTTTATTATTTTTTATCTAATCAATTAAAAAAAATGATTTATCCAAGAGGAGTTTTTGTAATAAAGTATGATCAAAATATTATAGATGATAAATTTATGTCTTCTGTAATATCATTTATCTTTTTGTATATAATTATTTTTTTTTCGTTAACTGCTATATTATCTCTAACTGGTTTAGATTTTATTACATCTATCTCGGGAGCGGCTACTTCAATCTCTAATGTTGGTCCAGGATTAGGTGAGGTTATAGGTCCAAATGGTAATTTTTCATCTTTGCAAAATTCATCAAAATGGGTGCTTAGTTTAGGCATGATTTTAGGTAGACTTGAGTTATTTGCTATATTAGTATTATTTATTCCTTCGTTTTGGAGAAAATTTTAATGATTGAAAAGAGTCAAACTTGGTCAGAGTCTTTGTTGGTTTACAAAGATATCAGAATGTTAAGAATTTTATTGTTAGGTGCAATAAGTGGATTTCCATGGGTATTAATTGCTAGTAGCTTAAGTTTATGGTTAAAAGAAGAGGGTCTGAGTAGATCTACTATAGGATGGGCAGGATTAATTTTCGGCGTGTATGCATTTAATTATTTATGGGCTCCAATTATTGACAGAGTTCAAATTCCATTTTTAACTAAAAAAATTGGTCATAGAAGAGGTTGGATAGTCTTAATGCAAATAACAATTTTGCTAAGTTTAATTATATGGAGTTTTATTAATCCTTCAGAAAACTTAGCTCTACTAATTTCTGTTGGCTTAATTATAGCTATTGCATCTGCAACTCAGGATATAACTGTTGATGCCTTAAGGATAGAACAAATAAACGCTGATGAGGGGAAATCTATGGCTGCAGGTGCCGCAATGGCAGTAGTTGGTTGGTGGACTGGTTACAAACTTGGAGGTGTCATAGCTTTATTCACTGCAGAATATTTTCAAAATATTGGTATTTCAAATTATTGGCAGACAACATTTTTAGTTTTGGGCATAGTTATAATATTAATGAATATTGGTTTAATGTTTGTTCATGAACCTATTGAAACTGATAGACAGTCCAAACAAAAAGAAACTGATAATTTGATAAAAGATAAGTTAGGATCAACAAATTTTATAACTAATTTTATTGCATATATATCTGGAACAATTGGGGGTCCAATAATTAGTTTTTTTAAGAAAAATGGGTTTGCAATTGCACTGGGAATTTTGGGTTTTGTGTTTTTATTTAAAATTGGAGAGGCTTTTCTTGGAAGAATGTCGATAGTTTTTTATAAAGAGATAGGATTTTCAAAAGGTGAAATTGCAATATACTCTAAAACTTTAGGATGGATAACTACAGTAATATTTACATTGCTTGGTGGAATTTTTGCTATGAGATCTGGAACTATAAAAACAATGTTTATAGCGGGTGGTTTTATGGCGGCAACGAACCTTCTTTTTGCTTTACTGGCTTGGACAGGAAAATCAGATTTATTATTCGCAATAGCTGTTATAGCTGACGATATATCTGCTGCGTTTGCTACTGTTGCATTTGTAGCATTTATTTCTTTACTGGTAGATAGAACATATACAGCTACGCAGTATGCCCTATTAGCCTCAATAGGAACAGCTGGAAGAACGACTCTTGCCTCATCCTCGGGAGCATTGGTAGATTGGCTAAATGGAGATTGGGGTACATTTTTTATAATGACTACAGTTATGGTAATACCCTCACTAATATTTCTATGGTTTATTAAAGATAAAATTAAGATAAGTGCTAAATAGCTTCTATTGTAAAGTCCCATATATAAACTTATATGAAAAACCAAATACAAGATCTGGTTTGGCATCGCAAATATTATATGGAG
>CACFKI010000012.1 GCA_902566785.1 uncultured Pelagibacteraceae bacterium
TTTTTTGAATTTTGATCTTAATATTGTTTCATTCGAAAGATAAAATTCATACAATTTATTTTTAACAGAAATTAGGGTTAAACACACACCGTCACATGCTATTGATGCTCCAAGATCCTTTTGAGATAACTTAATTTTTGAAGAAATAAATATATTTAAACCTTTCGATCTTTTTTTGATTTTTTTAACTATACCCTGATTAAAAATAATTCCGTTAAACATAATTTATCTATAATTTATTAAAATATCTTTGTCTAAAAAAGTATTTATTTTTGTTTTATTTTTATATTGATTATTTAGTTTATTAATAATACTGGATATATTATTTTTACCCTTATTGGACAATTTTAAACTAGATTTAAATAAATAAAACTCATTAAATAATCCTTTTTGTAATAAATTTTTTGTTAAAGTATACCCACCTTCAATTAATAAATAATTTATACCTTTGTTTTTGATATATTTTAAAATTTTATAGATATTTAAATAATTGTTGATATCAACTTCTATATTAATAAGTTTAACACCTGCTTTGATTAAAGATTTTTTTTTCAATTTTGAAGCAGTGTTGTAAAATATAAATGTATCAATATTTTTTGAATTTTTAACAATATTAGAATTTAAATTTATATTTAAATTTGTATCTAAAATAAATATTTTAGGTGAAAAGTTTGACAAACCATTTATTCTACAATTTAATCTTGAATTATCTAAGTTGCATGTTTTGGATGTTATTAATATTCCTTGGTTTTTATATCTTAACAAGTGAGAAACATTTTGACTATGTTTGTTTGTAATTATTTTGCTCTTGTGAGCTGAGAAATTATCTTTAGAACAAGCTATTTTTCCTGTTACATATGGATAATTGTTTAACTTATTGTAGAAATATGAATTGTAAATTTTTTTAGCCTTTTTATATAATAAATTTTTGACTACCTTTATCTTTGCTTTATTAAGAATTTTTTTAGCCTTTTTACTTGTTCTTAAATCTATATCGTCACTGGCATAAAACAATTTTTTGATTTGTGATTTAATAATTAAATCTGTGCAGGGGTTTGTTTTACCATAATGGGTACAAGGTTCCAAAGAAACATACATTGTTGAATTTTTTAATTTTTTTTTATTAGCATTTTTTATTGCATTAAATTCAGCATGTGGACGACCATTAAGTGAAGTTTGACCAATTGAGATTACTTCATTATCTTTTACAATTACACATCCCACTGATGGATTGATGCCAGTCAAACCCACCCTATCTCTTGCTAATTTTAAAGCAAGGTTCATATAAAAATTATCTTTTTCTTTGTGATTATCTTTTCTTAAAGACATCAATTTTGTCCACGAATTGCACAAAATCCTTCTCTTCTCTGAAGTTTCTATAAACAGAGGCAAATCTAACATAAGCTACTGGGTCTAGATCTTTTAAACCATCCATAACCATTGTACCTATAGTTGACGAATTTATTTCACTTTGACCAAGTTCCTCTAAAGATCTTGAAATATTTGTAATAAATTTTTCAACCGTATCTGTATCTATTGGACGTTTTTTAAGAGAAATATAGATAGATTTTGAAAGTTTTTCACGATCAAAAGCAGATTTTCTACCATTTTTTTTTACAACTACCAATTCTCTGAATTGGACACGTTCAAATGTAGTAAATCTTTGGCCGCAAATACAAAGTCTTCTACGTCTGATAGCTGTCCCATCTTCTGTAGGTCTAGAGTCAACTACTGAAGTTTCACCTTTTTTACAGATTGGACAAATCATTTACGAAGATTTTTGTAAATTGGAAATGATGAACATAAAGATACAACTTCATTTCTAACTTCTTCTTCTACTTTACTATTGTCGTTTGGATTTTTTGATAAACCAGTAATGGTCTTTGTTATTAAATGTCCTATTTTTTCAAACTCTTTTAAACCAAATCCTCTCGTAGTAGCCGCTTGTGAACCTAACCTGATGCCAGATGTAACCATAGGACTCTCAGTATCGAAAGGAATACCATTTTTATTACATGTGATATTTGCTCTTGATAAACTTTCAGCAGCCAAATTTCCTTTAACATTAAAAGGTCTTAAATCAACCAACATTAAATGTGTATCAGTACCACCTGAATAGATTTTAAAACCATTATTTTTTAATGTCTCAGATAATATTTTTGCATTAGCTAAAACTGATTTTATATAATCTTTAAATTCTGGTTTTAGAGCTTCTAAAAAACCAACTGCTTTTGCGGCAATGATATGCATTAAAGGACCCCCCTGATATCCTGGAAAAACAGCAGTATTAAATTTTTTTGCTAAATCTTCGTGATTGGTTAAGATAATACCTCCTCTTGCACTTCTAAAAACTTTATGGGTCGTAGATGTAACTACATGAGCATAGTCACATGGATTTGGATAACCTTTACCAGCAACTAAACCAGAAAAATGAGCCATATCAACCATTAGATACGCACCTACTTTGTCAGCAATTTCTCTAAATCTTTTAAAATCTATAACTCTAGAATATGCACTTCCACCAGCGATAATTAATTTTGGCTTATTTTCTAAAGCTAATTTTTCAACATGATCATAATCAATTAATTCACTTTTTTTATCAACATCATATCCAATTGCATTGAACCATTTTCCTGACATTGAAATTTTAAGACCATGTGTAATGTGACCGCCTGAATTTAGACTCATACCCATAAACGTGTCGCCGGGTTTTAGTAAAGCTAAAAATACAGCTCCATTAGCTTGAGCACCTGAATGAGGTTGGGCATTAGCAAATTTACAATTAAATAGTTTTTTTAATCTTTCAATCGCAAGTTCCTCTGCAACATCTACATGTTCACAACCATTGTAATATCTTTTACCCGGATAACCTTCTGCATATTTATTGGTTAGAACCGAACCTTGAGCTTCTAATACAGCTTGTGAAACTATGTTTTCAGAAGCAATTAATTCAATATGATTTTGTTGTCTAATTAATTCATCATTAATTGCTTTAAACAAATCTGGATCAGCTTCGGATAAACTTTTTTCAAAAAAATCCTGATAACTAGAATTAATATATTTGCTTTCACTAGACATAATTAAATACTTTTTACTCTTTTTTTGTGCCTTCCACCTTCAAAATTTGTTTTAAAAAAAACATTTATTAGCTTTACAGCAAGATTTTTTTTAATCAATCTAGAGCCTAATGTAATGACATTTGAATTATTATGCAATCTAGATAATTTGGTATTTTTAACGGTGTAACATAAAGCAGCACGTATTTTTTTATGCCTATTTGCCGCCATAGACATGCCTAAACCTGAACCGCATATCAATATACCATAGTTTTTATCATTTTTTGTAACCTTTTTAGATAACTTATGTGCAAATTGAGCGTAATTCACAGAAACAGATGCTCTATTTGTGCCTAAATCTATGAAGTCATATTTTTTGGAAAATTTATTTTTTAAGTATTCTTTTAAATTGTATCCAGCGTGATCAGATGCAATATATATATTTTTCAATCTAATTAAATTTATAATCTAAGACACAAGCAACAAGATGAACCCTATTTTCCTCTCCACCATTAAATGCATTATGATATTTTGTATTATTTGTTATCCAAACAGATCCATCAGCAGGCATATGCTTTGCTTTTTCATCAATTACCATTAAACATCCAGGGTTAGTATAAATTGGAATATGTAACCTTGGCTCTGGATCTCTATGCCAGCTTAAAGTCGATCTAGGTTCTTTAAGCAATAATCTAACTCTTCCAAGTTTATATTTCTTTGATAGTGTATCGAAAACTTCTTTAAAGTATGTGTGTTCAAATTCTTTCAAAAACTCTGTGTAATCGTGCTCGTTTATTTTTACATCTCTCACAACTTCGTGACCAGTTGAATCAGGTTTAGTCCAGTAAACACCTCTTACTTTACTTCCTTTGATAGAGTCAGGGTCGCCAGGAATTTGATTAAGTGATATACCTGCAAAATGTGGGATGCCTAAACTTGTATCGAAACCTTTAATTTTCAAAACTTCATTACATGCGTTTTGAAGTCTTTTTATATCAAATCTAATTTCTTGCTTATGAAAATCACCTGACTTATTTTTTGAGCGATTTTGTGTAATAGGTATTACTTGAGTCATTTTTAAAATAAATACTTTATTTCTAAATATAATACATATATCTATTGTCGCATATATAAAATTTGTTGAGAATGATTATCACCGGAAAATACCCAGAATTAAGATTAAGAAGAACAAGGCAATATGATTGGTCAAGGCGACTTGTTAAGGAAAATTCGTTATCTGCAAATGACCTTGTACAACCGATATTTTTAGTTGATGGTAAAAATAAAAAAATCCCCGTAAAAAGTATGCCAAATGTTTTCAGATATAGTATCGATAGAATTTCTCAAGAAGTTGATAAATCTGTATCTAACAAAATACCTATGATCTCATTATTTCCATTTACTAATCATAAACTAAAAAATAATTTAGGAACAGAAGCGCTAAATGAAAATAATTTAGTTTGCAAAGCAATAAAATTAATTAAAAAAAGATATAAAAATTCAATTGGAATAATGTGCGATGTTGCATTGGACCCGTATACCTCACATGGCCATGATGGTATAATAAACGAAAATAAAATTTTAAACGACGAAACTGTAGAAATTTTAATAAAACAATCTTTACTCCAAGCAGAAATGGGATGTGATGTTATAGCACCATCAGATATGATGGATGGTAGAATTGGAAAAATTAGAAAAGCACTTGATAAAAATAATTTTAAAGATGTTCAAATATTGTCATATGCAATCAAATATGCATCTAATTTTTATGGACCCTTTAGAGATGCTGTTGGATCTAAAAAAAACCTAAAAGGTGATAAAAAAACTTATCAGATGGATTATAATAACCATTCAGAGGCAATTAGAGAAGTTGCCCTAGATATTAAAGAAGGTGCTGATATGGTGATGGTAAAACCTGGCATGCCATATTTAGATATAATAAAGGAAGTAAAAGAAAATTTTAAATTACCAGTATTAGCTTACCAGGTTTCTGGGGAATACAGCATCATCTCAAATGCTATAAATAAAAAATTAATCAATAGAGATGCTATAATTGAAATTTTGACTGCATTTAAAAGAGCTGGTGCTAGTGCTATCATTACATATTTTGCTAATCAAATTGCTAAAGATCTCAAATAAGTTAATTTTTAATAATATTTAAAAAATCCATTCTAGATTTAGGATATGAAATATTATTTGGTTTCAATATAGATTTATCTAAGAAATCAGTTACCAATTTTAGTCCATAAAATATTTGTGATAAATTTTTTTCACTCTTATTGTTTTCAACTAAAAATGCAGGAATATATTTTTTTTCATTACTGTTTGATACATAATATTGATAAATTCCATTTTTGAACTCTTTATTTACAAGATTATTAAGTTCTAAATCGTAGCCAATTAATTTAAAGAAATTTAATTCCCAAAAAATAAGCTCATTAATCCAATTATCATTTTTTAAATTTTTAAAAAAAGTGTTTATAAGATTAAATATTTCAGTATTTGATTGGTTTTCTACAGTTAGTATTTTTATAAGATTCATGGTTGTTACAATACATGATAGTTTTTTTTGATTTTCGAAGAAAAATGGAGTTGTTATTTCATCAATTTCTATTTTAAAATATCCTAATTGATTTTCATTTTTAGATTTAAATGAAATGTGAAATTTATTACCAATTAAAAGATAATTCTTAATTTTTTTTGATGTCGCCCCGTATAAGATGCCAGAAACTTTTCCATGAGATATAGTATAAAATTCAATAATTGCAGAATTTTCACCGTATCTATTTTTAGAAAGCAAATAACCTTTGTCATCCCAAAACATTACAATTCCAAAGTATTTAATAAATTTTGAGCAGCTTTTTGTTCTGCCTTTTTCTTTGACTCACCAATACCTTCATAAAATACTGTATTTTCTAATTTAACAGCCATTTTGAATTTAGGATTGTGCTTTGGTCCACTTGAAGAAATAAATTTATAATTAGGTAATTTTTTAAAATATTTCAAAGAATATTCTTGCAGCTTAGTTTTTGAGTCTATGAAAGTATTTTCTGAATAATTAAGATATTTTTTCCAACAATTTAAAATGAACTTTTCAGTAAATTTGAAACCTTTTTCATAATAAATAGCTCCAATAAGAGCTTCCATACAATCTGAAATAATTTTATTTACAATTACATTATTTGTAATTTTTTTATTGAACTGCTTTCCAACTATTATAAATTGATTTAGACCAATATTTTTTCCTATTTCTAAACATTTATTTCTATTTACTAAAGAGGCCAATTTTTTATCTAATATACCCTCTTTTTCGTTAGGATATAATTCTATTAATTTAATTGATATAACCATTCCTAAAATTCTATCACCTAAAAATTCAAGTTTTTCAAAATTATTTTCAGGGTCATAACTTTTATGAGTAATAGCTTTTTTAATTAAATTTAAATTTTTGAACCTTATATTAATTTTTTTCTGTAATTTTTGTATTTTAATATCCATTAAATAATTTTTTTAAAGAATCTATCAAATCTAATTATATTACTCCAATCCCAAAACTTAAATATACTACCAACCTTAATATCAGATGAAAAAAAGATGAACCTAGCCTTACCAACTAAATTAATTTTATTAACATAACCAACTTCACTTAAAAATCTACTATCCTTTGAACAATCTCTATTATCACCTAAGAAAAAATAATGATCTTCTGGAATTATATATTTATCTGAATTTTGAAAGGTATAATTCTTTCTATAAACAGTAATATATTTTGTACCATTTGGAAGTTTTTCCTCATAAGTATTTACATCAATTTGCTCAGTTCCACAGTAAACTTTTTGATCGCTCGAAATGAGGCTTTTAAATATTTGATTATTATTTAAAAATAAATCACCGTTAATAAACTGAAGTTCATCACCAGGTAGACCTATTAATCTTTTTATATAATCTGTTCGATTGTCAGCAGGTGTTTTGAAAACAATTACATCACCTCTTTTTGGTTCATTGAAAAATAATCTATTCTGAAAAAAATTGGGACTAAAAGGAAAAGAATGTTTGCTATATCCATAAGTATACTTAGTAACAAACAATCTATCACCAATTAAAAGATTTGATTCCATTGATGATGAAGGAATATAAAAAGGTTGTAAAAACAATGATCTTATAATTATAGCTATAATGAGTGCATAAATTAAAGTTTTTATATTTTCAATTATATATCTATTAAACATTATTTTTTTTGTATAATTACAAATGCTATAGAATACTTTTTTTCATCTGATAGTGACAAAAAAATTTCTATTTTTTTTGACTTAAATTTATTTTTTAAAATTTTGTTTAATTTATCAATAATATGGAACTTGGGTTTGCCTAATTTGTCATTTATTATTGATATATCATTAAAATTTAAACCATTTCTAATGCCTGAACCAATTGCTTTAGCTAAAGCCTCTTTTGCAGCAAATCTTTTTGAAAAGTAATTAAATTTATTTTTGTATTTTTTAGAAAGATTTATTTCTTTTTTAGAAAATACTCTTTTAATAAATTTTTTATTTTTTATACTATTTTTTATTCTTTGATTTTCAACAACATCTGTGCCAATACCTAGTATAGTCATTTAGTACTTATTATTTTTTTGAAAGTTTTTATTACTTTAAGTAAACCAATATTAATTGATTCTCCAATTATAAAGTGTCCTATATTAAATTCTTCGATTCCATCAATTTTTGATAAAAATTTTGCTGTCCTGTAATCAATTCCATGTCCAGCATGTACCTCTAAATTTAAATACTTGGCATATTTGGTGCAGCTTATAATTTTTTTAAGTTCAGATTTAAATTTTTTCTTTTTTTTTATTAGAATTGATATTTTACCTGTATGAAGTTCTATACAATTTGAACCAAGATCTTTTGCTAATTTTATATCCTTCTTATTGGGATTTATAAACAAACTGGTTCGAATTTTTTTTTTATTTAATTCAATTATAATTTTTTTTATAATTTTCTTATTTTTAGAAATATTTAAACCTCCTTCGGTAGTTATTTCTTCTCTCTTTTCAGGAACTAAACATACATACTTTGGTTTTCTTTTAAGCGCAATTTTCAACATTTTTGGATTTGCAGCCATTTCTAAATTGATTGGTATTTTAGATTTTATAAGTAGAAATAAATCTTTATCTTTTATATGTCTTCTGTCCTCCCTTAAATGAACAGTTATAGAATGTGCACCAAATTTCATAATTTTTTTTGCTGACTGAATAACATTAGGGTGACCCTCTCCTCTTGCATTTCTTAAAGTAGCGATATGATCTATGTTTACACCTAATCTTTTCATTTTAATTTCCTACTACCAGGAACAGTTATAGGTAAGTGCTTAAGATTATTTGGTAATTTATTTTTTTTATATGTTGGAATTTTTATCTTAATTTGTGAGATTATTTTTTTTTTTATTTTTAAATTTTTTTTATTCGATCTATCAATTATACATGCAATCCCCGAGACTTTTGCATTATAATTTTTAATTAATTTTATACATTCTAAGCTTGATTTTCCTGTAGTTACAACATCCTCCATAACTAAAACTTTGGAGTTTTTGGGTATAAAAAAACCTCTTCTAAGTTTAAATTTTCCTGAAACTCTTTCACAGAATATTGTCTCTTTATTTAATAATCTTCCAATCTCATAACCTATAACTATACCACCCATTGCTGGAGCTAAAATCAAATCAAATTTTTTTATTTTACTTTTAATTTTTTTACTTAATGAAATACATATTTTTGAAGCTAAACGAGGGTGGCTGAGTAATTTTGCGCATTGCACATATTTGGGTGAATGAAGACCTGAAGATAATACAAAATGACCCTCTAAAAGAGCATTAGTTTTTCTTAAAACCACCAAAGAGTCTTTTAAAGAAAGCATATTTTTTATTTTTATGTCTTATAATTTTGAAGTTATATTCTTTTTGTTTTAACTCACTGATAAGTTTTGTAAAGTTTTTCAAATCATGTATTATAAGGTTAAATCTAAAGTTTATTGATTTACTTGTTTTTTCAACCATTTCTACACTTGAAATATTTACATTATTAAGACCAATCATAGTTGTCACATCGCCTAATTTTCCAGGTTGGTCAGGTAAAGAAATCCATAAAGTTGTATTATACTTTTTTAATTTATAAGTTTTATCGGTTTCTTTATATTGCCAATATCTTCTTATTGATGCCCTTGCTTTTCCTGTTTTTGTTGAGCTTAACCAATGTAAAGATGGTGATGCTTTTTTGGATGTAATAATTTTTACAACATCGCCATTAACCAAGGTACTTTGAAGCGGACTACCTTTTCCATTAATTTCACATCCAATCGCTGCATCACCTATTTTTGTATGAACAGCATAAGAAAAATCTATAGGAGTTGCATCTTTAGGTAATTTTATTATCATTCCTTTTGGAGTAAAACAAAAGACATTTTCTTTAAACATTTGTAGTTTGGTGTATTCAAAATAATGATCTGGATTCTGATTTTTTTCTATAATTTCAACTAAATCTTTTAACCAATCATATTCTTTCCAAGTTAAAGAATTAAATTTTTCTGATGATTTATATTTCCAATGAGATGCAACACCTCTTTCAGCAAATTCATGCATAGGCATAGTTCTTATTTGAATTTCAATTGGTCTCTTATTTGGACCTATTATAGCAGTATGAATAGATTGATAATTATTAATTTTTGGCGAAGATATATAATCTTTGAATTTTCCTGGGATACAATTATAGTTGGAGTGAAAAACTCCTAATGCTTTATAACAATCATCAACATTATCTAAAATTATTCTAAAACCCATGATGTCTGTTATTTGTTCAAGAGAAACTCTTTTTTTTTGAATTTTACGCCATATTGAAAATGGAGTTTTTTCTCTACCAAAAATTTTTGACGATAAATGATTTTGATTTAGAATATCACTAAATTCATACGATATTGCGTTGAATGTATTGGTTCTGTTGTCTTTAATATCATCTAAACGACTTTTAATTAATTCTCTTGCTTCATTATTTAATACTTTAAAAGACAAATCTTCTAACTCATCTCTAATCCTGTTCATTCCCATTCTATCGGCTAAAGGTGCATATATTTCCATCGTTTCTTTTGCTTTTCTTATTTGCTTATTTTTATCTTTAAGAAACTGAATAGTTCTCATGTTATGAAGTCTATCAGCAATCTTTACAAGCAGGACACGTATATCTTTGGATGTTGCTATAATTAATTTTCTAAAATTTTCTGCTTTTGAATTTTCTACTGCTTTATTTTCAAACTCTGAAATTTTAGTTACACCATCTACAAGATCTGCAACTTCTTTTCCAAATTCAGACTTTATAGTTTCATAAGTTGCATGTGTATCCTCAATTGTATCATGTAAGAGACCAGTAGCTATTGTTGCACTATCCAGCTTAAGATCTGTTAGTATATTTGCAACAGCAACTGGATGAAAAATGTATGGAACACCTTCTTCTCTTTTTTGAGTTTTGTGAGCTTTTAAAGCAAAATCATATGCTTTATTTAAAGTGTCAGGATTTAAAAACTTATTATAAGTTTTAATTTTAGATATTAATTCTTCAGATTTAAGCATTACTTATTATATCATTAATTTATATTTGTTTAATAGTAGTAAGAGATTTAGAGCTCAAATTATACATTAAATCAATTATATTTCTATTATTTGCTGGGTGTTGCCAATTTTTTTCAATTTCGAATAATGGAAATAATACAAAATTACGATTTTTCATTCTGGGGTGAGGAACTATTATATTCTGAGATCCAAAGTTAATACTCATGTTTTTTCCATTAAAATCAATAATATCAATATCGCACGTTCTTGGACTATTTCTCACCTTATTAACTCTACCTAAAGTGGTTTCAATTTTTTTTATTTCCTTAAAAAGAGTTTTTAGGTTTAGCATAGTTTTAATTTTAACAACAACATTGTTAAAAGCTGGGTCTTTTGGGTTTGGCCACGCTGGTGTTAGGTAAATACTTGAACTAACTAAAATTTTAACTGGAATTTTTTCTAATAATTTCTTAGAACTATTAATATTATTAATTTTATCACCTAAATTTGAACCAATTGCTAAAAAACATATATTAGCTTGATTTTCTAAAATATCTCGCTTTATCACGGTTCCAATCCTTTAATTTCTTTGATTGTCTTTTGTCAAATTGTTTTTTTCCTTTTGCAAGAGCAATTTCAATTTTTGCTTTTCCTTTTTTAAAGTACATTTTTGTTGGAACTAAGGAAAAACCATCAGTATTAATTTTACCAATTATTTTGTTTATTTCCTTTTTATTTAATAAAAGTTTTCTTTCATCATATGGTTTGTGGTTTGTAGAACTAGCCTGTTCATATATAGGTATATGAGAATTTACTAAGAATATTTCTCCATTTTTTTCAACAGCATATGAATCAGCAATATTAATCTTTCCAGATCTAATAGATTTAATTTCGGATCCTTTTAACACTAGACCTGCCTCAATTAATTCTTGAAGAAAATAATTAAAACTTGCTTTTCGATTAATACAAATAATTTTTAAACCAGAATTGGTTTTTTTTATCATTAGATTAATTTAGCAATGCTCAAAGCCTTTTTGACTTCTATCTCTGTTTCTTTTTTAATTTTTACTAAAGGAAGTCTAATTTCATCGCTACACAATCCTAAAAGTTTTGCAGCATATTTTGTTGGAGCTGGATTACTTTCAATAAATAATGATTTATGCAGAGGTTGTAACATTTGATCAATTCTTTCTGCTTCTTTTATTTCATTGTCAGATTTTGATTTAGAATATTTTTGAAAGTCAGAACATAATTTAGGGGCTAAATTCGCTGTTACAGAAATAATTCCTACTCCACCTCTTTTATTAAATTCAAACGCAAGTCCATCTTCACCTGTAAGCTGTATAAAATCTGTACCTAACTTTTTAATTGTCTCATCGAGTCTATTCAAATCTCCCGTAGCATCTTTAACACCAGCTATATTTTTTAATTCAAACAATCTTGCCATTGTATCAACTGACATATCTATTACGCATCTGCTGGGAATATTGTAAATTATAATTGGCAAGCTTGTATTATCATTAATTGCCTTATAATGTTGATACAAACCTTCCTGTGTAGGTTTATTGTAATATGGTGTTACTACTAATGCACCATCTGCGCCTGCTTTTTCTGCGTGCTTAGTAAGTGAAATAGCTTCTTCTGTAGAATTAGATCCAGTCCCAGCAATTATCGGCAATTTCCCTTTTGCTTCTTGTACACAGAGTTCAATTACTTTCTGATGCTCTTCATGACTTAAAGTGGGAGATTCACCAGTTGTTCCAGCAGGTACTAGTCCATTTGTTCCATTTTCAATATGAAAATTAATTAATTTAAGATAATTTTCAGTATCTAATTTATCGTTTTTAAATGGTGTTATTAGAGCAACATTTGATCCTTTAAACATAAATACTTATAACATAAATTAAAGATTCATTTATAAATTATGTTAAAAAAAACAATTAAAATTATCGCTTTATTTATAGTTTTTTCGGCACCGTTACATTTTGCCTTATCAAATGAATTAATTTTACCTAAAAAGAAACCAATACTGTCAGAAGAAGTAATTAATAAAAAACTTTCTAAGGGAGAAATCATACCTTTAAAAAAACCCTCAGAGACAAAAGAGACAATAATTATAAAAAAAGAAATAATAGAAAAAAATAAAATCACAAAAATAATTGATGGGGAAATAATACCAAAAAACAAACCACTGATAGTAAATACTGCAAAATCAAAAAAAGCTAAAAGGTCAAAATATTATTCTAAAAAAGATTTTGAAGCTGCAAGGAATTCTATAAATTACATGGAGCAAAGAAAATGGAGTTTAGCTGAGAAAACAGCAAAAAAAGCAAAAGATAAATCTATTTACACATTTATAAGATGGAAACATCTGATTACACCAGGAAATCAATTATCTTTTTACGATTATAAGGGATTTATTGAAAATAACCCTAACTATCCAAGAATTGGTAGAGTTAAATATTTAGCTGAACATAAAATTTCTATAAAAAATTTATCTGCTAATTCAGTAATTGAATGGTTCAATAAGCATCCTCCACTTAGTGGATTTGGTAAATTAGTTTTGGGAGAAGCTTTGATTAGCAAAGGAGACTTGGCTAATGGAAAAAATCTAATTAAATCAGGCTGGATTAATGCTGACTTAAGTAGAAATGAAATGAAAATATTTAGAAAAAAGTTTAAAAAAATTCTTAACTCATCAGATTATATTAAAAGAGCCGATTATCTATCTTATGAGAATAAATATTGGGATTTAAAAAGAATGCTAAGATATTTGCCTAAGGATTACGAACTTCTTTATACAGCAAGACAACTCTTAATGAGTAGATCTTACGGTGTTGACGCAGCAATTAGCAAAGTTCCAAATAAACTTAAAAATGACGCAGGTCTCAACTATGACAGACTTAAATGGAGAAGAAAACGAGGGAGAGTAGATGGATCTTTAGAAATATTGTTAAAAATTAAAAATACTAAAGATTATATGGTGAGACCTGATAAATGGTGGGTGGAAAGAGCTATAATTGGAAGATCTTTAATATATAAAAAGAAATACGAAACTGCATATAGAATAGTAAGTAATCACGCTCTTAAAGAAGGACCTGAATATGCTGAAGCTGAATGGATGAGTGGTTGGATAGCTTTAAGTTTTTTAAAAGATCCAATTCTTGCAGAAAATCATTTTAAAAACTTTTATAATAATGTTGGGTATCCAATAAGTTTATCTAGAGGTGCTTATTGGCTTGGAAGAACATATGAAAAAATTGGAAAGAAAGATTTAGCTTTTGAATGGTATAATGAGGCATCAAAATTTCTGACTACTTATTATGGTCAACTAGCTCATTTAAAAGTTAAACCTAATGAAGAATTTCAATTAGATGAACTTATGGAAGTAGATAAAAAATATGCAGAAAAATTTTATAATTTTAATGTAGTTAAAATTATTCATTTATTAAATGAGTTAAATAAAGATAAATATACTAAACATCTTTTAAGAGGACTGGCCAACAGAGATCCAAGTTTAGGTAGCGAAGTACTTGCTGCAAAACTTGCAACAGATATATCAAGATTTGATTTTGCAATACAAATCGCAAAAATAGCGTCTTATGAAAAAAGATTTCATAATAAATATAATTATCCAGTAATAAGCACACCTAAATACATTAATGGTAGAAAAATCCCTGAAAGTGCTTTTATACTTTCAATTATAAGACAAGAAAGTGAGTTTGATATATCAGCGAATAGTCATGCTGGTGCAAAGGGTCTAATGCAATTGATGACTTATACAGCTAAAGTAGTTGCTAAACAGGCTAAACTTCCATACTCCAAGTCTAGATTAACCTCTGATCCAGAATACAATGTTAATTTAGGATCGCATTATATAGCTGGACTTATTTTGGAATATGATGGTTCCTACCCTTTTGCAATTGCAGCTTATAATGCAGGACCAAAAAGAGTAAGATATTGGAAAAAAATAAATAAAAATCCTCAAAAAAATCAGGTTGATTATGTTGATTGGATTGAGTTAATTAAATTTAAAGAAACAAGAAATTATGTTCAAAGAGTTTTAGAAAATTATAATGTATATAGATACATTTTGTCTCAAAAACCGATAAAGCTCAAAAATTTCTTTAAAAATGATCCTTTATATTAATCTATAAATGGCGGAAAGGGAGGGATTCGAACCCTCGGTACACCTTTTCAAGCGTACGACGGTTTAGCAAACCGTTGGTTTAAACCAGCTCACCCACCTTTCCGTACAATATATATAGTGTGTAACTTGAAATCATTGAATATTCAATATTAATCAAGTATTTATTGCTCAATGAAAAATAAATACTCAATATTTTCTTTATTTAAAAATGCTTTTTCGGGGCATGAAAATTGGCAAAGAGCTTGGAGAGACCCAGAGCCAAAGAAAGAATATGATGCAATAATTGTAGGGGGTGGTGGACATGGATTAGCCACTGCTTACTATTTAGCAAAAAAACATAATATGAGAAATATTGCTGTTATAGAAAAAGGTTGGATTGGTGGAGGTAATACAGGAAGAAACACAACAATAATAAGGTCAAATTATTTATGGGATGCAAGCGCTGGTTTATATGATCATGCATTAAAAATTTGGGAAGGTTTATCTCAGGAACTTAACTATAATATTATGTTTAGTCAAAGAGGAGTTATGAACCTTGCTCATAATCTTCAAGATGTAAGAGATTTAAAAAGAAGAACACACGCTAATAGACTAAATGGTATTGATGCTGTTTGGTTAAATACAGATGAAGTGAAAAAATTTTGTCCAATAATAAATACCTCGCCTAATATTAGATATCCAGTATTGGGTGGCACTTTACAAAAAAGAGCTGGAACAGCAAGACATGATGCTGTTGCGTGGGGATACGCAAGAGGAGCAGATGAACTTGGCGTAGATATAATTCAAAATTGTGAGGTTAAAGGTATTAGAAGAAATGGAAACAAAATTGAAGGAATTGAAACAACCAAAGGATTTATTAAAGCAAAGAAAATTGGAGTAGTTGCTGCTGGTCATTCTAGTGTTATAGCAAGTATGGTTGATATTAGATTGCCACTTGAAAGTAAACCTCTGCAAGCATTAGTCTCTGAACCAGTTAAACCAATAATCGATACTGTGGTAATGTCTAATGCTGTACATGCTTATGTAAGTCAATCAGATAAGGGTGAATTAGTTATTGGAGCAGGAACAGACTCTTATGTATCATATTCGCAAAAGGGAACTCACGATGTTGTTGAAGGTACATTAAAAGCTATCTTAGAACTTTATCCAATATTTAGTAGAATGAAAATGTTAAGGCAATGGGGAGGAATTGTAGATATTTGTCCTGACGCAAGTCCAATAATTAGTAAAACGCATATAGAAGGTTTGTATTTTAATTGTGGATGGGGAACCGGAGGGTTTAAAGCAACTCCAGGATCTGGAGATCTTTTTGCACATACTATAGCAAATGATGAACCACATAAATTAAATGCTGCTTTCAGTTTAAATAGATTTGTAAGTGGCGACCTTGTCGATGAACATGGGGCAGCAGCTGTAGCACATTAATGTTTTTGATTAATTGTCCATATTGTGGTGAAAGAGACCAAAGTGAATTTTCATCTGGTGGAGAAGCTCATATTGAAAGACCAAAACAACCAACAGAACTCAGTGATGATGAATGGGCTGATTTTTTATTTATGAGAAAAAATATTAAAGGTATTCAATTTGAAAGATGGAATCATTCACATGGATGTAGGAAATGGTTTAATATAGTCAGGGATACATCAAATGATAAAATACACAGTGTATACAAAATGGGTGAAAAACCTCCAAAAGTTTAATCTATGTCTAATTTTAGGATAAACAAAACTAACTTTGTAGACCAAACAAACAGAATATCATTTAAATTCGATGGGAAAACTTTATTTGGTTTCAAGGGTGATACACTAGCATCTGCATTGATAGCTAATGGTATTCATCTAATTGGAAGAAGTTTTAAATATCACAGACCTCGAGGAATAATGTCATGTGGCTCAGAAGAACCTAATGCAATATGTCAGATTAACGATAAATCTAATTTAACAGAACCGAATGTTAGAGCAACAGAAATTGAAATATATGAAGGTTTAGAAGCAAATAGTCAAAATTGTTGGCCTAGTGTGCAATTTGATATTGGAGGGATTAATAATTTAATTTCACCATTTATACCAGCTGGGTTTTATTACAAAACTTTTATGTGGCCAAAAAGTTTTTGGAAGAGTGTATACGAACCTTTAATAAGGAAAACTGCAGGATTAGGAAAATCACCAATAAAGCCAGATCCAGAAATATATGATCACAAATATGTTCATTGCGATGTTCTAGTAATCGGGGGTGGTATTTCAGGTATTATATCAGCAAAGTTATCTGCAAAAAATAATTTAAATACAATATTGATTGATGATAAAAAAGAGTTAGGTGGCTCTAATATATTTCAGGATAATGAAATTTTTAAAATTAATAACAAGATTTCAAAAGATTGGTTAGTAAATGAAATTGATGAAATTAAAAAACTTAAAAATCTCCAAATAAAAACTAGAACTAGTGTAGCAGCCTATCATGATTATAATTATCTTTTAGCTAGGGAAAGTTTAAATGATCATTTGCCAAAACATGAAAAGAATGGGTCTATAAGACAAAGACTTTGGAAAATAAGAGCAAAAAAAGTTATTATAGCAACGGGTGCTATTGAAAGACCACTGGTTTTTAATAATAATGATAGACCAGGAATCCTTTTAGCCAGTTCAATAAATAAATATTTAAATTATTTTGGTGTTACATGTGGTTTAAAAAATGTGATTTTCACTAATAATGATAGCGCATATGAGACAGCTATTTCATTAAATAGAAAAGGTATATCTGTTAAAATTATTGATATTAGAAAAAGATCAGATTCAGAGTTAATTAAAGAGACAGAAAAATTAGGGATTAAAATCTATTGGAATTCAACAATTACAAACACTTTTGGTTATAGGAAAATTAATTCTATAGAAATTATGGGTTTATCAGAAGATGGATCTAATGTTGTTGGTAAAAAAAATAAAATTTTTTGTGATTGTTTGGGAATAAGTGGAGGATGGACACCTATGGTTCACATGCACACTCAATCTGGTGGAAAATTAAATTTCCGTGAAATCGAT
>CACFKI010000013.1 GCA_902566785.1 uncultured Pelagibacteraceae bacterium
TTTACCTTTTTAAAGAGATTTGTCATTTTTTTTTCATTAATTCTTCCAGTATTAACATTTCTTGGACTAGGATGATAACAACCAACTAATTTTACTCCATTTTCTAATTTATATATTTTTCCATGACCAAATTGAAAATCTTTAGGTACATCAAATTTATCTTTATAAAATATTTTACACGTATCAAATGCAATTTTACCCAAAGCGACAACAACTTTAAGATTTTTTAAAATATTTAATTCATTATTAAAAAATTTCGAACAGTTATTTAATTCAATTTTTAATGGTTTATCTTCAGGTGGAACACATTTCAATGCTGGAGTAATAAATGCTTCTTTAAGTTTCAACCCATCGTTTATGTGATTTGATGTACTTTGATTTGAAATTTTTGCATTAAATAAACATTTATATAAAAAATCAGATGATTTATCTCCTGTAAATACTCTTCCCGTCCTAGTACCACCATGAGCAGCTGGTGCTAAACCTACAATTAAAATTTTCCCATTTGGATCTCCAAAACCAGTTATAGGTTTTCCCCAATAAACTTCATCTTTGAACTGTTTTCTCTTATTTTTAATAATTTTATTTCTAAATTTAATTAATCTAGGGCAAGCACGACATTTTATAATTTTATTATTTAAAGAATTTAGACTAAGATTCATTTGTGAAATATTTTATTTTAATTTTTTATTTTTTACTATCAATTGTTTTTACTTCAAATTCTTATTCAAATGATGAAGTTATATCTAAATTACAATCTGGGGGGAAGATAGTTTTTATTAGACATGCTATAGCCCCGGGTAATGGAGATCCAGAAAATTTTAATATTCTAGATTGTTCAACACAAAGAAACCTTAGTGAAGAGGGGATAAAACAATCGAAAAAAATTGGTATTTTTTTTATAAAAAATAACATTAAATTTAAGAAAGTTTTATCCAGCGAGTGGTGTAGATGTAAAGATACAGCACAATATGCTTTTAAAAATTTTCAAACATTTAAAGGGCTTAATTCCTTTTATGACCCAAGATTTGAAGAAAATAAAACAAAACAAATAAATGATTTAAAAAGCCTTATCCAACAGTGGGATAGTAAAGGTAATCTTATTTTGGTTACTCATTATGTTGTGATTGCTGAAATTTTAAATAAAGGGGTTTCATCTGGTGAAATTATAATTACCGATAAAAATTATAACGATTTAGGGAGTATTTTAATAAGATAAATCATTTACTCATGTTCTTTTTGAACAAGGAAATCCCATTGTTTTTTTTATGTTCATAAGACTCTTTAAAACTTTCTAACTGCCAGCCGTCCATTCTTTCTTGGATTTCGTGAAGATTTTTTTCCTTCCAATCATTAGAAGTGCTCTCATTTTTCCATAATTTTTTTTCCTCATTAGTTCTTCCACATCCATAACAATATCCTGTCACAGGGTCAGTTTTGCAGATGCTTATACAAGGTGAAACAATCATTTCTTTATATATTATAGTACTTTTATACTATTATTCTAATTGGACAAATTGAAACTATAATATATAAAGCCTGATAACTGGGCGAGTGGCGGAATTGGTAGACGCGTTGGTCTTAGGAACCAATATGGCAACATGTGAAGGTTCGAGTCCTTTCTCGCCTACCAAAATATATGAAAGTAACTGTAGAAAATAAAAAAGGTTTAAATAAAGACGTAAAAGTTTTTATAGATAAGAAAACAATGTCTTCATATATGGATGAAAAGTATGAAGAGGTTAAGAATAACGTAAATTTAAAAGGATTTAGACCAGGAAAAGTACCAAGAGAAATATTAAAAAGGCAATTTGGTAAAGCAATATTTGGAGAAGTGCTAGATAAAGTTTTAAAAGATACGACTACTAAAGCCTTAGAGGATAATAAAATCAAACCAGCAGGACAACCTAAAATCGATTTAAAAACTTTTGGTGAAGATAAAGATCTTGAATATATAATTTCAGTAACTGAATTACCCAAAATAGATACTAAATCATTATCAGATATTAAATTTAATGAATACATAGTTAAAATTGACCCTAAGGAAACAGATAATAGAATTAAGGAAATAGCTAAATCTCAAAAAAATTTTAAAGATGTTGAAGAAAATACAAAAGCTGTTGAAGGTAATTTAGTAGTTTTTGATTACAAAGCAACAGTTGATGGAAAGGATTTTAAAGGTAATGAAGGCAAAAATACTCAGTTAGAATTAGGAAAAGATCTTTTTATAAAAGGATTTGATAAGCAACTTATTGGGGTTAAAAAAAATGATGAGAAAAAAGTTGAGGTAAAACTACCTAAAAGTTTTCCAGAAAAAGAATTAGTTGATAAGAATGCAGCTTTTGTTTGTAAAATTTTATCTGTAAAAAAATCAGAAGATGTAAAAATAGATGATGAATTTGCAAAGAATTTAGGAGCTGCAGATTTAAAAAATTTAAAAGAATTAATCTCAAAACAAATAAATGAAGAATATAAAAATTCTTTAGACACACTTACAAATAAGGAAATTTTGGAGCAGATAAACAAAATTAAAGTTAATGAAATTCCTCAAAACTTAGTTGATCAAGAAATCCAAATTTTGTCTCAAGGTATGAAAGATGAAGATAAAAAGAAAAATCTAAAATCCCATGAGAATCAAGCTAAAAAAAGAATTCAAGCTGGATTAATCCTAAATCAATTTGGTGAGGAAAATAAAATTACTGTTACTGAACAAGAAATGCAAAATGAAATTCAAAAACAACTACGAATGATGCCTGGACAAGAAAAAATGTTACAAGAGTATTATAAAAGCAACCCATCAGTTCTTGCAAATTTAAGAGGTTCTTTATATGAAGAAAAAATTTTAAAAGAAATTAAGAAAAAGGCTAAAGCTAATAAAAAAGAAATTTCTAAAGAAGACGCTGAAAAATTGCTAAAAGCTGAAAATGAAAAGCATATGAAAGAACATACCCACGATCATGATGCTGAAAAAAAAGAAAAAAATATTAAAAAATCCGACAAAACTGCAAAGAAAACTTCAAAAACAAAAAAAGTTAGCAAAAAGTAATCACAAGTTGTATAAGTATAACGAATCAAATTATGACAACTAAAATACCTGAACATTTAAGTAATCTTATTCCTATGGTTGTTGAGCAATCAAGTAGAGGTGAGAGAGCTTATGATATTTATTCAAGGTTATTAAAAGAAAGAATAGTTTTTGTAGTTGGTCAAATAAATGACAGTGTAGCATCAGTAGTTACAGCACAATTACTTTTTTTAGAGTCTGAAGATCCAAAGAAAGAAATTTCACTTTATATAAATAGTCCAGGTGGTTTAGTTACTGCTGGTTTAGGTATTTATGATACCATGCAATATATAAAACCAGATGTTTCCACTTTATGCATTGGTCAAGCCGCAAGCATGGGATCATTTTTATTGGCTGCTGGTACTAATGGAAAAAGATTTTCATTACCAAATTCCCGAATTATGGTTCATCAACCATCTGCGGGATTTCAGGGACAAGCAACTGATATTGAAATTCATGCTAACGAAGTATTGGCACTTAAAAAAAGATTGAATGAAATCTATTCTAAGCATACAAATAAATCAGTTGATGAAATAAAACAGGCTCTTGAAAGAGATAATTTTATGACTCCTGAAAATGCAAAAGACTTTGGATTAATCGACAAAGTAGTAGATAAGCGCGAATAATTTACAATATATAGTTTTATCCTCAACCTGAGCTTGATTAAGATGACTCAAGTGTAATAAAGTATTTAAATTGATTCGTTATAAAAATTATGAGTAATAATAAAAATATTTTGTACTGTTCTTTTTGTGGTAAGAGCCAACATGAAGTAAGAAAATTGATTGCTGGTCCGACAGTTTTTATTTGTGATGAGTGTGTTGAACTTTGCATGGATATTATTAAAGAGGAAAACAAAGATACTTTTGTTAAACATCAGGATGGCTTACCTTCACCTAAAGAGATTTGTACAGTTTTAGATGATTATGTAATAGGACAACAACATGCTAAAAAAGTTTTATCTGTAGCCGTTCATAACCACTATAAAAGATTAAACTATGAAAATAAAACTAGTAAGAATGTTGAGCTTGCAAAATCAAATATACTACTTTTAGGCCCAACTGGCTGTGGAAAAACATTATTGGCCCAGACATTGGCTAGAATTTTAGATGTTCCTTTTACTATGGCGGATGCAACAACTCTAACAGAGGCTGGATATGTTGGTGAGGATGTTGAAAATATTATTTTGAAATTACTTCAAGCAGCTGATTACAATGTAGAAAAAGCTCAAAGAGGAATTGTTTATATTGATGAGGTTGATAAAATAAGTAGGAAATCTGAAAACCCGTCAATAACCAGAGATGTTTCTGGGGAGGGTGTGCAGCAAGCTCTTTTAAAAATTATGGAAGGCACAGTTGCAAGTGTGCCTCCACAAGGTGGAAGAAAACATCCTCAACAAGAATTTCTTCAAGTAGATACGACCAATATTTTATTCATTTGTGGTGGGGCATTTGCAGGATTGGACAAAATAATTTCTCAAAGAGACAAAGGTAGTTCTATTGGATTTGGCGCCGAAGTTAAAACAGTTGCAGATAAAAAAGTTGGCGAGTGGATGAAAGGTCTAGAACCAGAAGATTTGTTAAAATACGGTCTTATACCAGAATTTATTGGAAGACTTCCGATTACAGCTACATTAGAAGATTTAGATGAAAAATCTTTAATAAAAATTTTACTAGAACCAAAAAACTCTTTAATAAAACAATACCAGGAACTTTTCAAACTCGAAGGAGTTAAACTAACTTTTAAAGATGTAGGTGTTAAAGAAATAGCAAAAAAAGCTATAAGGAAAAAAACAGGTGCAAGAGGTTTGAGATCGATTCTTGAAAATTTATTATTAAAAACTATGTTTGATCTTCCCGGTCAAAATAATATAGAAGAGGTTATAATAGATTTAGGTGCGGCCAAAGGTGATACTGATCCTATAATAGTTCATTCAAAAAACAGTAAAACGAAGTCAGAAAAAACATCTGCAGCTTAAAAATAAGTTAATAAGCCATAATTATCTATTGCAAAATATAATATTATCTCCATATTAATGATATGGAAGTTAAACATTCTTCACCACTTTTGCCGCTTAGAGACATAGTTGTCTTTCCAAGTATGGTAATTCCTTTATTTGTCGGAAGAGACAAGTCTATAAATGCCTTAAATGAAGTCATGAAAGGAAATAAAAAAATTGTTTTGGTTACTCAAAAAAACTCTGAAGTTGATGACCCAAAGAAAACTGATGTCTTCACTAATGGATGCGAAAGTTCAATTTTACAATTACTTAAATTACCAGACGGAACAGTAAAAGTTTTAGTTGAAGGAATTAAAAGAGTAAAAATTGTTGATTTTAAAGATGAAAAAGAATTCATTTCATGTGCATTTGAATACAATAATGATATTCTAAGTACTCAAGATGATTTACTTGCTTTAGGGCTAACTGCGATAAGAAGATTGGAAAAGCTTACGTCAATAAATAAAAAAATTTCATCAGAAACAATAACAAATATAAAGAACCTAAAAGATGCTTCTAAAATTGCTGATAATATAGCGTCTCACCTTAATTGTACTATTTCCGAAAAACAACAACTATTTGAAACTTTAGATGTTAAGAAAAGATTAAACAGCGTTATCAAAATAATGGAAAATGAAACGAGTATTATAGGTGTTGAAAAAAGAATAAGAGGCAGAGTTAAGACTCAGATGGAAAAAACCCAAAGAGAATATTATTTAAATGAGCAATTGAAAGCTATCCAGAAAGAATTAGGTGAAATTGAAGATGGGAAAGATGAAACGTCAAATTTAAATAAATCAATTTTAAAGGCAAAAATGCCAAAAGAAGTTCAAAAAAAATGCATGTCTGAATTAAAAAAATTAAAAAATATGAGCCCTATGTCAGCCGAAGCAACTGTTGTTAGAAACTATTTAGACTGGATGATTGATATTCCGTGGTTCAAAAAAGATAAAGTTGATATAGATTTAAATAAAGCGCTAAAACAATTGGAAGAGGATCACTATGGACTTGAAAAAGTCAAAGAAAGAATTATCGAATTTTTAGCAGTTCAAAAAAGAATGGAAAAATTAAAAGGTCCAATTTTATGTTTGGTTGGTCCCCCAGGTGTTGGAAAAACTTCTTTAGGTAAATCGATAGCTAAAGCTACTAATAGACAATTTGTTAGAATGTCTTTAGGGGGTGTTAGAGATGAAGCAGAAATTCGTGGTCATAGAAGAACCTACATAGGTTCGTTGCCTGGAAAAATTATACAAATGATGAAAAAAGCTGGAACAAAAAATCCTTTAATTCTTTTAGATGAGATAGATAAAGTCGGAAACGATTATAGAGGTGATCCTTCCTCAGCTTTACTCGAGGCTCTTGACCCAGAGCAGAATACTACTTTTAATGATCACTATTTGGAAGTCGATTATGATCTTTCAGATGTAATGTTTGTGACAACTGCAAATACTTTGAATATTTTACAACCTTTATTGGATAGAATGGAGGTAATTAGAATTCCTGGCTATACAGAAGATGAAAAAATAAATATTGCTAACAAGTATCTATTACCTAAACAAATAAAGGAAAACGGAGTTAAGGAAAATGAATTGGATCTTGAAGAGGGTACAATAAAAGAAATAATTAGGTCATACACAAGAGAATCAGGTGTCAGAAATCTTGAAAGGGAGATATCAAAAGTATCGAGAAAAGTTGTTAAAAAAGTAGTCAATGGTGAAAAGTCAAAAGTAAATGTAAATAAAAATAATTTGCCAGATTTCTTAGGTGTTAAAAAATTTAAGTATGGTGAAGTTGAGGCTCAAGATAGAATAGGTATAGTAACTGGTTTAGCTTGGACAGAATTTGGAGGTGAAATTCTTAAAATTGAAACAGTAAATATGCCAGGCAAAGGAAGAATGCAAATTACTGGTAAGCTTGGAGATGTTATGCAAGAGTCCGTAAAAGCTGCAAAATCATTTGTAAGATCTAAAAGTCTTGATTATGGAATTATACCACCTGTTTTTGAAAAAAAAGATTTTCATATACATGTTCCTGAAGGCGCAACACCGAAAGATGGTCCATCAGCAGGTATAGCAATGGTTACGTCAATTGTTTCTTCAATTACAAAGAATCCAGTTGATAAAAATATTGCTATGACTGGCGAGGTAACAATTACTGGACAAGTTTTACCAATTGGTGGATTGAAAGAAAAATTACTAGCCGCACATAGAGCAGGCATCAATCAAGTAATTATTCCTAAAGAAAATGAAAAAGATTTAATAGATATACCTAAAAAAGTAAGAGAAGATATTAAGATTACTGTAGTTGAAAATGTAGATGAAGTATTAAAAATTGCTCTTAAAAAAGAATTAAAAAGAGTCGAATGGACTGAAGTTGAAAATATTTCAAAAACAGATAAAGATCAAAAATCACAAGCCAGTATTCAGTAAATAACAATTTACATTAACATCACCTTGTTGTATTAGTACCATGTTTTTGGGCGGTTAGCTCAGTTGGTAGAGCATCTCGTTTACACCGAGGGGGTCAAAGGTTCGAGTCCTTTACTGCCCACCAAAAACGGGGGTGTAGCTCAGTTGGTTAGAGCACGTGCCTGTCACGCACGGGGCCGAGGGTTCGAGTCCCTTCACTCCCGCCAAAATGATAATTGTTCTCAAAGTTTTAATTTCGTTAATATTATAGTCTTTAAATACGTGACTAAATTACACTGTAAATTGATCTAAAATTACATATATCTAAAACAATTATAATAATAACGTAGATTTTAAAAGCTTTAATAAAATTAAAAAACTAATATAATATGATTCTTTTCAGAATTTTCTTATTCAAAGATTTGTTAATTTAAAGAAATTATTTATGCTTGCGGATTTTTTAAAAGATTATTTACCAATTATATTGTTCTTAATTATAGCATTTGGATTAAGCTGTGTATTTATAATTTTAAATTACTTATTGTCACCTAAAAATCCTGATCCTGAAAAATTATCAGCTTATGAATGTGGCTTTGAACCATTCAACGACTCAAGAATGGAATTTGATGTAAGGTTTTATTTAGTTGCAATATTATTTATCATATTTGATCTAGAAATAGCTTTTCTTTTTCCATGGGCAATCTCGCTTGGGAAAATAGGAATTTTTGGTTTTATCTCAATGATGATATTTTTATTTATTCTTACAGTTGGATTTGTTTATGAGTGGAAAAAAGGAGCTTTAGATTGGGAGTAGTATGAATTTAAAAAATAATGAAAAACAAATTCCTGATGAATTCAAACAATTAGCAAAAGATTTTAGTGAAAATGGTTTTATTACAACTTCTTTTGACAATTTGGTAAATTGGGCGAGGACAGGTTCGCTACATTGGATGACTTTTGGTTTAGCATGTTGTGCTGTTGAAATGATGCAAACATCTATGCCAAGATATGACTTGGAAAGATTTGGGGCAGCACCTAGAGGTTCACCCAGACAATCAGATGTTATGATTGTAGCTGGCACATTAACTAATAAAATGGCACCAGCTCTTAGAAAAGTTTATGATCAGATGCCTGAACCAAGGTATGTAATATCAATGGGGAGCTGCGCAAATGGCGGTGGTTACTACCATTATTCTTATTCCGTTGTTAGAGGTTGTGATAGAATTGTACCTGTTGATGTTTATGTTCCTGGATGCCCCCCTTCTGCTGAAGCTCTTTTATATGGAATAATGCAGCTTCAAAAAAAAATTAGAAAACATGGATCTTTAGAAAGATAAAATATGAATTCACTTATTGATTTAGAAAAAATTGTAAACTCCGAACTGTCAACAAAGATAAAAAGCTCTAAAATAAAACACAACCAAATTTATTTAAATATTACTAATGAAGACTTAATTGATGTAATATTATTTTTAAAAACAAATAAAAATACAAAGTTTAAACAATTAATTGATATTACAGCTGTAGATTATCTTGAGACTGAAAAAAGATTTAAGATGGTTTATTTAATGCTAAGCCATGAATTCAATAACAGAGTTCAAGTTGATTTTTTAATCAATGAAAGTGATTTTGTATCAACTGTAATTCCATTGTTTCCAGCTGCGAACTGGATGGAAAGAGAAGTGTTTGATATGTACGGTATTAAATTCAAAGATCATCCAGATTTAAGAAGAATACTCACAGATTATGGCTTTGAAGGACATCCTTTAAGAAAGGACTTTCCTTTAACAGGTCACTCAGAAGTTAGATACAGTGAAACTGAAAAGAAAGTAATTTATGAAGATGTTAAATTGGAGCAAAATTATAGAAATTTTGATTTTGAAAGCCCATGGAAAGGAACTCAATATATCAAAGATAAAATTAAAGAATAATGTCTAAACAAAAAAAAAAACTAAACTTAAACTTTGGTCCACAGCACCCTGCTGCTCATGGTGTTCTAAGGTTAATACTAGAATTAGATGGAGAAGTTGTTGAAAAAGCAGATCCGCATATTGGTTTACTTCATAGAGGAACTGAAAAATTAATCGAAAATAAGACTTACACTCAAGCTATACCTTATTTTGATAGGCTTGATTATGTAGCACCAATGAATCAAGAACATGCATTTGCATTAGCTATAGAAAAGATACTAAAAATAGACGTTCCAATCAGAGCACAATATATAAGAGTTATTTTTTGCGAAATAGGAAGAATTTTAAGTCATATTTTAAACGTCACCACACAAGCACTTGATGTTGGAGCTTTAACACCTTCCTTATGGGGGTTTGAGGAAAGAGAAACCTTAATGACTTTTTATGAGCGAGTTTCTGGTTCAAGATTACATGCAAACTATTTTAGAGCAGGCGGTGTACACCAAGATTTACCGAGAGGATTAGCAGAAGATATTGGAGAATTTTGCCAAAATTTTCCAAAAATAATTAATGATTTAGAGAATTTATTGACTGATAACAGAATTTTTAAACAAAGAAATGTTGATATTGGAATTGTAAGCAAAGAGGATGCACTTGATTATTCATTTTCAGGAGTAATGTTAAGAGGTTCTGGAATTCCTTGGGATTTAAGAAAATCCCAACCTTATGAATGTTATGAACAATTTGATTTTAAAATTCCTATCGGAAAAAATGGTGATTGCTACGATAGATATCTTTGCAGAATAGAAGAGATGAAAGAGAGTGTAAAAATTATAAACCAATGCTTGGTTTCTATACCTAAAGGTCCAGTTAAATCCTTAGATGGAAAACTCAGTCCGCCACCTAAAAAGGAATTAAAGGAGTCAATGGAGGCATTAATACATCATTTTAAACTTTTTACAGAAGGTTTTAGAGTGGATAAAGATGAATTATATGTTGCTGTTGAGGCTCCAAAAGGAGAATTTGGCGTGTATCTTTTATCAGATGGAACTAGCAAACCCTATAAATGTAAAATTAGAGCACCTGGTTTTTCACACTTACAAGCAATGGACTATTTAATAAAAGGTCATATGTTGGCAGACGTACCAGCTGTTCTTGGATCAATGGATGTTGTTTTTGGAGAAATAGATAGATGAGCATTAAGAAAATATCAAAACAGCAACCAAAAACTTTCAAATTTAATGAAAAAAATATGGAACTAGTAAATAAAATAAAACACAACTATCCAAATGGAAGAGAAAAAAGTGCAGTGATGCCACTATTGTATTTAGCTCAAAAACAAAATGATAACTGGATACCTCTAGAAGCAATGAAATGTATAGCAAAACTTATAAACATTCCGTACATTAAAGTTTATGAGGTAGCTACCTTTTATACTATGTATAACTTAGCTCCTGTTGGAAAATATCATATTCAAATATGCACAACAACACCATGCATGATAAGAGGTGCGTATGATTTAGTTGATATTTTAAAAAATAAAATAAATGAAAATCAAAATGAACTTTCTAAAAAAGCTAGTTGCTCATGGACAGAGGTTGAGTGTTTAGGTGCATGCATAAATGCACCAATGATGCAAATAAATGATGATTATTATGAGGATTTAAATGTCAGTGATGTTGAAAAAATAATTGAAAAAATAATGAATAACGAAAAACCTCTACCTGGTTCATACAAAGGAAGAAAAAATTCAGAGCCGGTGAGTAACAGAAAAACTTTAATCAATAATAAAAATGCTTAGAGACGAAGACAGAATATTTAAAAACTTATATAATGATAATCAAATAGATATTGATACATCTATGAAGAATGGAGACTGGCAAGATGTGAAATCAATTTTTTCTAAAGGAAGAGAATGGATTATTAATGAGGTAAAATCTTCTGAATTACGAGGAAGAGGTGGAGCGGGTTTTCCTACTGGTTTAAAATGGTCTTTTGCACCTAAAGAAGTGGGTTCAAGACCACACTATTTAGTTATTAATGCTGATGAATCTGAACCAGGAACATGCAAAGATAGAGATATATTAAGATTTGAACCACAAAAATTAATTGAAGGTTGTTTATACGCTTCGTACGCAGTGAATGCAAAGAAGTGCTACATATATATTAGAGGTGAATATGTAAAAGAGGGTAAAATTTTACAAAATGCAATTAATGAGGCTTATGAAAAAAAATTAATTGGAAAAAATGCTTCAGATACAGGTTGGGATTTAGACATTTATATTCATTTTGGTGCTGGAGCATATATTTGTGGAGAAGAAACAGCTTTACTTGAAAGCTTAGAGGGAAACAAAGGTCAACCAAGATTAAAACCACCTTTTCCAGCGTTGGTAGGTCTATACGGTTGTCCAACAATAGTAAACAACGTAGAGACTGTCGCGGTAGTTCCAACAATATTAAGAAGGGGAGCCAAGTGGTTTTCAAGTATTGGAAAACCCAAAAATACAGGTACTAAAATTTTTTGTATTTCTGGCAATGTAAATAATCCTTGTAATGTAGAGGAAGAAATGGGAGTTCCATTAAAAGAATTAATCGAAAAACATGCAGGAGGAGTAATTGGTGGATGGGATAATTTAAAAGCTGTTATTCCCGGTGGTTCATCAATGCCTCTTTTACCTAAAAAAATTTGTGAGACAATCACAATGGATTTTGATTCTTTGGTAGAAAATAAAAGTGGCCTTGGAACTGCTGGTATAGTTGTTATCAATAAGGACCAAGACATAATTAAATGTATTGCAAGAATCGCTAGATTTTATAAACACGAAAGTTGTGGACAGTGTACACCTTGTAGAGAAGGATCAGGATGGATGTGGAGAATGTTGGAGAGAATGGCAAAAGGTGAGGCTTCAAAAGACGAAGTTGACATGCTATTTGATGTAACTAAGCAAATAGAAGGTCATACCATATGTGCATTTGGAGAAGGTTCTGCTTGGCCAGTGCAAGGTTTGTTAAGACATTTTAAAAAAGAAATACAAAAAAGGAATAATTTTTCACCATTAATAGATTCAAATAAAAATATTCCCTATTTAATTGATCAACATTTGTTGGAAAAAGATAATGCTTAAAGTAAAAGTAAATGATATAGATCTTGAAGTAGAAGAAGGACTAACAGTTTTACAAGCCTGTGAACAAGCCGGAGCTGAAATCCCAAGGTTTTGTTATCATGAAAAGTTGTCAATAGCAGGAAATTGTAGAATGTGTCTTGTTGAGATAGAAAAATCTCCAAAACCTGTAGCTTCATGTGCGATGCCAGTTGCAAATGGAATGAATATAAAAACTAATACAAAGTTCGTTGAGAAGGCGAGAAAAGGTGTAATGGAATTTTTACTTGCTAATCATCCATTAGATTGTCCAGTTTGTGACCAAGGTGGCGAATGTGATTTGCAAGATCAATCAATGTTCTATGGTATAGATAAATCAAGATATAAAGAAAATAAAAGATTTGTGCCTGAAAAATATATGGGCCCATTAATCAAAACCCAGATGACAAGGTGTATTCATTGCACAAGATGCATAAGATTTGCAACAGAGGTTGCTGGAGTTCCTGAGTTAGGGGCTATTGGTCGAGGGGAAGATATGCAGATAACAACTTACCTTGAAAAATCTATGGAGTCCGAATTGTCAGCAAATGTAATTGATTTATGTCCAGTGGGTGCTCTTACATCAAAACCATATGTTTTTGAGGCAAGACCATGGGAACTAAAAAAAACTGAAACTATAGATGTAATGGATGCTGTTGGATCAAACATAAGAGTTGATACTTATGGTTGGGAGGTAAAAAGGGTTTTACCTAGAGTAAACGAGGATATTAATGGCGAGTGGATTTCTGACAAAACTAGATATTCATGTGATGGTTTAAAAAATCAAAGATTAGATAGCCCTTATCTGAGAGAAAATAACAAATTTATAAAAGTTTCTTGGGATACAGCATATAAAAAAATTGTAGAAAAGATAAACAACACTAATTCAGATAAAATAGCAGGTTTTATTGGCGATTTATCAAACATGGAAACCTCATACATAACAAAAGAATTTTTTAACAAAACTATTAAGTCTAAAAATTTAGAATCTAGAGATGATTATTACATCATTGATACAAGTAGCAGAGAAAATTATATTTTTAACTCAGGATTGAATGGAATAGATAACAGCGACTTAATTGTTTTAGTTGGAACCAATCCAAGGTTTGAAGCAACTATCCTCAACTCAAGAATAAGAAATACTTTCTTAAAAAACAAATGTAAAATTTATTCTTTTGGCGATGTTGGGGATTTGACCTACGATTATGATATAATTGATAGTAATACTTATAAGTTTAAAGAAATTTTAAGTGGGAATAATCCAATTTCTAAAGAAATTGAAAATTCAAATAGACCAATGTTTATTTTAGGTCAATCCTTTTTTAAACTTAAATCATCAACTTATTTAATAAATGAATTAAAAAAATATTTATTATCTTTAAATAAAATTAATGAAAACTGGAGTCCAATAAATATTCTATCAAAGCATGCATCAACAGTTGGCTCATATGATTTGGATATAATTTCAGAAAACTTTAATAACAATGATGTTTTAGATAGAACATTAAATAACAGATTTGAAGTTATATTTTTAATTGGTCAAGATAATTTAAAATTAAAAAAAAAAAATGAATTTATAATCTATATTGGAAGTCATGGAGACAGAGGAGCAGAAATTTCTGATGTTATTCTTCCAGGATCAAGTTATACAGAGCAAGATGGACATTATACTAATTTAGAAGGTGTTTTACAAAAAGCATACAAAGCAACATATCCACCAGGTGAGGCTAAAGAAGATTGGGAAATTATAAATAATTTATCAGAACTTTTAAAAAGAAAAAAAATCTATAACAATAAAGATGAATTAGTTTCAAAAATGATCCATTTTATTAATAACAATAAAAACAAAAAAACTGAAACCAATTCAGGCAATTTTTGCGATGAGAAGATATTTACCGAATATACAGATTATTATTATTCTAATGTTATTTCTAGATCTTCTAAAACAATGTCTGAGTGCCGCAATATAAGAAATAACATAAAAAAAACAGGTACTGAGGGTTAAAAATGGAAAACTTAAATATTTTGCTTTCAGAGGTTTACAAAATACTTTTTTTACTCATACCAGTATTAACGGCCGTAGCTATGATTGTTTGGTTAGATAGGAGGGTATGGGCTTTTGTGCAAAAAAGAAAAGGACCCAATGTAGTTGGACCTTTTGGCTTGTTCCAATCTTTAGCAGATGCTTTAAAATATATTTTTAAAGAGATAATTATACCTGCAAGCTCTAATAAAATAATTTTTATACTTGCGCCAATTGTTACTATGACACTTGCATTAATTTCTTGGGCAGTTATTCCATTTAGTGAAAATTATGTTTTAGCAAATATTAATGTTGGTATTCTTTATATTTTTGCTGTTTCTTCACTTGGAGTTTATGGAATAATTATGGGAGGATGGGCATCTAATTCAAAATATCCTTTTTTAGGTGCAATAAGATCTGCTGCTCAAATGATATCATATGAGGTTTCAATAGGTGTGATAATAATTAATGTTTTGTTGTGTGTAGGATCATTAAATTTAACAGATATTGTTTTAGCTCAAGAAAAAATTTGGTTCGTAATTCCATTATTTCCTATGTTCGTCATATACTTTATATCTGCACTAGCAGAAACAAACAGACCTCCTTTTGATTTGCCTGAGGCAGAAGCAGAGCTGGTTGCAGGATATCAAACAGAATATTCTGGGATGATGTATGCAATGTTCTGGCTTGGAGAATATGCAAACATACTTCTAATGTGTGCTCTTGGTTCAATTCTATTTTTGGGAGGTTGGTTGTCACCTATCAGCATATATCCATTTGATTTAATTCCTTCACCTATATGGCTTGTTTTAAAAATATTACTTTTGTTTTTTTTATTTGCATTGGTAAAAGCTATAGTTCCAAGATATAGATACGATCAACTAATGAAACTTGGTTGGAAAGTTTTTCTACCATTTTCATTGATTTGGGTTGTTCTTACAGCATCTTTTTTGCTTTATTTCAATTTACTTCCAGGTACAAATTAATGAAAATTTCTAGAATTTTAAAAACAATTTTTTTAACTGAATTTATAACTGGATTATTCTTAGCAGTAAGAGAGAGCCTTAAACCAAAAAAAACATTAAATTATCCTTTCGAAAAAGGGAAAATTAGTCCTAGATTTAGAGGTGAGCATGCATTGAGAAGATATCCAAATGGTGAAGAAAGGTGCATAGCTTGTAAATTGTGTGAAGCAGTTTGTCCAGCTCAAGCTATAACTATTGAATCTACTGAAAGAGATGATGGAAGCAGAAAAACAACTAGATATGATATTGATATGTTAAAATGTATATACTGTGGACTATGTGAAGAATCTTGTCCAGTTGATGCCATTGTTCAAGGTCCAAACTTTGAATTCGCGACTCATACTAGGGAAGAATTATATTATAATAAAGAAAAACTTCTAGATAATGGAGATAAATGGGAAAGTATCTTAGCTGCAAATATAAAAGCAGATAAACCTTATAGATAAAATATGATAGCTCATTCAATTTTCTTTTATTTCTTTTCAATAATAGCAATACTTTCAGCAATTATGGTAACAGTATCAAGGAATACGGTTCACTCAGTTTTTTTTCTTATCTTAGATTTTATTAGTATTTCATGCTTATTTATCATGATTGGAGCAGAATTTGTTGGGATGATAATGTTAATTGTTTATGTAGGAGCAGTTGCTGTTCTATTTTTATTTGTAGTTATGATGCTCAATGT
>CACFKI010000014.1 GCA_902566785.1 uncultured Pelagibacteraceae bacterium
ATGAATTTCAAAGATTTAAAACTCATCCATCAATAAAAACATATTTGGAAGGTGGTAAAAGAATATCTTATGGGGCAAGAGCATTGATTGAAGGTGGAATACAAAGTTTACCAAAAATGTACATATCTGGGGCTGGATTTCTAAAGTTACCAAAAACTTTTGGTAAACATGTACAAGATAAAAATATAGATTATCAAGGAGGAAATTTACAACTTATACATGGGAATAGATTATTTTTATGTCCTTCATTACTCGACATCAAACCTAAAGTTGGTGACTTTTATTTTTTTCCACATTATCTTATGCATACAGTTTTTCCATTTAGGGGTAGCGAAGAAGAAAGAAGATCAATATCTTTTAATGCTACAATAGATGAAGAAATATTTAATGTTTATGGAAAATAATAAACAAAAAAACGTATTAGGCGAAGAACTTGAAAGTTGTTCATTAGATCCTTTGACGGGATGGTTTAGAGATGGATGTTGCAATACTGATGAAAATGATCATGGTTTACACACAGTTTGTGCAAAAGTAACTGATGAATTTTTAGTGTGGTGCAAAAAAGAAGGTAATGACTTGATAACACCTCATCCAGAATTTGGATTTCCAGGACTTAAGAGTGGAGATTGTTGGTGTGTTTGTGCTAGTTGGTATATTTATGAGAAGACCAAAGCAACTCAATTATATACAAAGAAAATTGATTGATATTAATTATCATTTATATGGTTCAACTAAATATTTAGATAAATTTGGCTATCCAAAAACAATAAATGATTTAAATAAACATAAATTTATTTCATTTGGAAAAGGCGCTCCTTCTCCAGTATTTAATCCAGATTGGGCACTTAAACTTGGTATTAAAGATAGCAAGAAAAGAAGTGCAGTAATGAAGGTAAATAGCGTTTATGGACTATTGTTAGCTGTTCAAAGTGGTGTTGGTTTAGCTGCATTACCAGATTACATAACTGTTAATGTGCCAAACATAGTTAAAGTGCTTCCTAAAATAGAGGGTCCAAATTGTCTAATTATTTCAAATTTAACTTTTTTATCCATAACTATTAAGTTTTATTTCTATATTTTTGTAGGATTAGGTTGCCCTTTATAAACTTTCTCTGGATCAAATTTTTTTTCTTTTTCTTCGTATTTCATTTTAATTTCTCTAGCATTATCAATTTTTCCTAATGGCACTGATCTATAAAAACATGACCTGTAACCAACATGACAACTAGCACCATCACCTATATCTACACTTAACCAAATAGAATCTTGATCATCATCAATTCTGATTTCTTTAACCTTTTGAACAAAACCACTAGTTTTACCTTTGTGCCATATTTGTTTTCTTGATCTACTCCAATAGTGAGCTTCTTTTGTTTCGATAGTTTTTTTTAAAGCCTCAACATTCATGTAGCCATGCATTAAAATTTCTTTAGTATTAGAACATGTTGTAATAACAGGTATTAAACCATCATTATCAAATTTTGGAGAAAGTAGATTTCCTTCCTCAATTTCCTCAATATTTTCCCTTTTTTTAAACATAATAATTGATTTATGTAACATATTAGCACAGATATTAAATATTTTAAAAAAGGCTTATTATGTATTATATAAGAGCGCTATGAAATTGGTTAAAAACGAAAACGAAAAAACACAACAAATCTCCGATAAAGAAGCTGAGGAGGCATTCAGAGTAATTCTTAAATGGATGGGTGAGGATCCTTCAAGAGAAGGTTTATTAGAAACTCCAAAAAGAGTTGTAAAAGCTTTTAAAGAATATTTTAAAGGATATGGCGAGGATCCAAAAGCTATTTTAGAGAAAACTTTTGGAGATGTAGAAGGTTACGATGATATGGTTGTTCAAAAGAATATTTCAGTTCAAAGTCATTGTGAACACCATATGGCACCTATAATCGGAATTGCTCATGTCGCGTATATACCTAAAGACAGAGTTGTAGGTTTAAGTAAGTTAGCTAGAGTAGTAGAAGTTTTTTCAAAAAGATTACAAACCCAAGAAAGATTAACTATGCAAATAGCAACTACACTCATGGAGTCTTTAGATGCGAAGGGTGTAGCAGTAACAATTGATTCAACCCATCAGTGTATGACAATGAGGGGTATTAAGAAAGAACAAGCAACTACAGTAACAAACTATTATCTTGGTCAATTCAAAGATGACCTAAGCTATCAGAATAGATATTTGAGATTCATAGCAAAATAATATTAACTAACAATAATGGATAAATTTAAAGCATTGGTTCTTAACCAAGAAGGTGAGAATTTTACAAGAGAAATAAAATCAATAGATAAAAGTTTTTTAAAACATGGTGATGTTACAATTAAAGTAGAATATTCAGATCTTAATTTTAAAGATGGAATGATTCTAAAAAATGGAGGAAGACTAGTAAAAGAATTTCCTCATATTCCAGGTATAGATTTTTCTGGGACAGTTATAGAAAGTGAAAATTCAAAATTTAAAGAAGGAGACGAAATAATCTTAACTGGCTTTAGAGTAGGTGAAGTTTTCTTCGGTGGATATTCTCAAATAGCAAAAGTTAATGCAGATTTTTTAGTTAAAAAACCTAAAGATATAACAAGTAGACAAGCGATGATTTTAGGTACTGCTGGATTTACTTCTTTAATGAGCGCTTTTGCAATTCAAGCAAGAGAAAGCATTTTGTTAGGTGAAAAAGTTAACGATGTTTTAGTAACAGGAGCTACGGGTGGCGTAGGTAGTGTTGCAGTTATGGCTTTAACAAAGTTAGGTTATAATGTTACTGCCGTTACAGGAAAAGATACTAAAGCTGATTATCTAAAATCATTAGGCGCAAAAAACGTTATAAATCGGTCAGAATTCGACAAAGATCCAAGACTAATTGATAAAGGCTTATGGGATGGAGTTGTTGATACTGTTGGAGGAAAAATTTTGGCTAATGCAATAGTTCAAACTAAGTCTAACGGAATTATCGCTGTATGTGGAAATGCGAACAACAATGAACTTAACACAAGCGTTATACCATTTATGTTAAGAGGAATTAAACTTTGGGGAATGGACTCTGCAAACTGCAGTATTAAAAGAAGAGATTTTATATGGTCAGAAGCTCCAAAATTAGTTGATTTTGATTTGCTTGAAAAATCAATTGTTACAGTAAGTTTAGAGGAATTAATTGAAACTTATCCAAAAATTTTAAAAGGTGAAATTTCTGGAAGAGTTATAGTTGATTTAAATAAATAATGGACTGGGATAAATTAAAAATTTTTCATGCAGTCGCTGAAGCAGGTAGTTTTACTAACGCAACTGTTAATCTTAATCTTAGTCAATCCGCTATCAGTCGACAAATTCAATCTTTAGAAGATGATTTAAAAGTAAAATTATTCGAAAGACATGCAAGAGGACTTACTTTAACCGAAAATGGAGAATATGTATTTAAAACTGCCCATGAAGTTATAAGCAAACTTAAAGAAGTTGAAACTACTTTAGGAGACAAAAAAGATAAACCACACGGTAAACTGACCGTAACAACAGTAGTAAGTTTTGGTACAACTTGGCTAACTCCTAGAATTCAGGAATTTATGCAATTACATCCTGAAATTGAGATTGAATTGATATTTGATGACAA
Source organism: uncultured Pelagibacteraceae bacterium (assembly GCA_902566785.1). Classification (GTDB taxonomy): domain Bacteria; phylum Pseudomonadota; class Alphaproteobacteria; order Pelagibacterales; family Pelagibacteraceae; genus Pelagibacter. The sequence goes on from CACFKI010000014.1 coordinate 3,618, forward strand.
AGAACTGGATTTAAGCACAAGACAAGCTGACATTGGTATATTTATGAGAAGACCAAAGCAACTCAATTATATACAAAGAAAATTGATTGATATTAATTATCATTTATATGGTTCAACTAAATATTTAGATAAATTTGGCTATCCAAAAACAATAAATGATTTAAATAAACATAAATTTATTTCATTTGGAAAAGGCGCTCCTTCTCCAGTATTTAATCCAGATTGGGCACTTAAACTTGGTATTAAAGATAGCAAGAAAAGAAGTGCAGTAATGAAGGTAAATAGCGTTTATGGACTATTGTTAGCTGTTCAAAGTGGTGTTGGTTTAGCTGCATTACCAGATTACATAACTGTTAATGTGCCAAACATAGTTAAAGTGCTTCCTAAAATAGAGGGTCCCATAACAGAGGCACATTTTGTTTATCCTCAATCACTTAAAAATAATGCTAGAGTTCAAGCATTTAGAAATTTCTTATATAGCAAGATTTCTGAGTGGAAATTTTAATCTTCTAATAAAATAAGGTAAATACTGCGACATAATTGCAATTGATAATCATTATCAATGATAATAGTTATCATTCTCAATATACTTAATATACTCAATATAAACGAATGCGGAGAAAAGGAAGAAGACATGAAAAATATCACTATTATTAGTGTATTTGTTTCGTTGATATTATCTACTTTTGCAACAGCAAACGAAGTAAATATTTTCAACGCAAGGCATTACAAAGCCGATGCTGAACTTTATGGAAAGTTTACAGCTAAAACTGGAATTAAAGTAAATTTAATTAACGGGAAATCTGGGGCTTTAGAAAAAAGAATAATAGAGGAAGGCGCTGACTCATCTGCAGACCTTTACATTACTGCTGATGCTGGAAGATGTGGAGCAATGGATGCTAAAGGAACACTTCAAGGTGGATTATCATCTGCAGCTATTAAATCAGCTGTTCCTAAAAACTTTAGAACAAGTAAATGGGTAGGTATCGCAAAAAGGGCAAGGATTATTTATTACTCACCTGAAAGAGTTACTGGAGCTGAATTATCTGGAATGACTTATGAAGGTTTGGCTGATCCTAAATGGAAAGGTAGATTAGTAATTAGAAAATCTAGCAATATCTATAATAAATCTCTTGTTGCTTCATTAATTAAAAACAATGGAAAGAAAGCTACTGCAGCGTGGGCTGAAGGAGTTGTTGCTAATATGGCAAGAGCGCCAAAAGGTAATGATAGAGCTCAGATAATGGCAGTTGCTGCTGGTGAAGCTGATATAGCCGTAGCTAACACATATTACTTAGCTCTTATGTTATCTGGTAAAAAAGGTTCAGAACAACAAGAAGCTGCTAAAAAAGTTAAAGCATTTTTTCCAAATCAAGATGGAAGAGGAACACATATGAATGTTAGTTGTGCAGCTTTAGTAAAAGGTGCTCCTAACAAGAAAAATGCCATTGCACTTGTTGAATATTTGCTAACACCAGAAGCTCAAGAACACTTTACTAATAATACTTTTGAGTTTCCAATGATTAATGGTGTTTCACCAAGTCCTTTAGTAGTAAACAACTTAGGATTAGATTTTAAACAAGATATGAATACTAAACTCTCTTCCTATGGGAAAAACCAAGCTGCTGCAGTTGAAGTAATGACAGCTGCTGGATGGAAGTAAATGGAAAAAAAAGAATTTATTTCTGATTTCGATTATAATAACTCAGCCGAAGCATGCCCCGCATGTTCTGAGGAGTGTGAAAAAATCGAAAAAAGGATAAATAAAAGAAAATTATCAGAGATTAAAGACAAGGAGGTTCCGCATATCCTAAAGTTATTTGATTTTTAATATTTTCTTGAATAGTGTCCATGTGTTGTGGGTCTCACTGCATCTCCTTTCACATGGATACTTTTTCTTTTCTTTATTATAAGGCGGATTATAATATGAAAATAAATTTTTGGTTTTTAAGCTCTATAATTATTTCAATAATTGTTGTACTTCCAATTTTGGTAGTTTTTAGTAGTTTTTTTCAAGATACTTCAAATTATTTCGAAATTCTTAAAGAGACATTTTTTTTTGAATATGTTTTTAATTCTTTAACTCTATTAATAGGAGTTTTATTTTTTACATTTATCTTAGGTGTCGGTGCAGCCTACATTGTTTCCTTTTATGAATTTCCTGGATCTAATTTTTTTAAATGGTCCCTAATATTATCTTTTGCAGTTCCACCATATATTTATGCTTATTCATTGTTTGCTTTTTTCGAGAATTATGGAACCGCTTATACAATTCTAAAAAATCTATTTGGCGAAGGGAATTATAATCAATTAATACCTAAATTTGATGGAATGTTTGGTTTAATATTGTCAATATCATTCTCTTTATATGCATATGTTTACATACTTGCTAGATCATCGTTTTTATATCAATCCCAAAATTTAATAGAATTAGGTAAAAATTTAGGTTTTTCAAAAATAAAATCCTTTTATTCTGTAATATTGCCCGCTGCTCGACCTGCAATTGTTGCGGGATTGTCATTAGTAGCCATGGAAACATTAGCTGAGTTTGGAGCTGTTGATTTCTTTTCTGTTAATACACTAACAACAGGAATTTATAATGCATGGATAGCTTTTGATGATCTTGCATTTGCAAATCGGATATCTTTTTTTCTCTTATTGTTTATTTTCATATTATTCTTAACTGAAAATTTATCTAGAAAAAAGGCAAAGTATCATTTGGAAACAAGAGGTGGATTTAAAATAAAACAAAAAATTAAACTCAATGGTGTTAAATCTTTTTTAGCATTTGCATTTTGTTTTATTTTGTTTTTTTTAAGTTTTTTATTTCCGTTAAGTCAAATGTTATACTGGACAATAAAATTTCCAGATAATTTATTTGATCTTAAATTAACAGAACTTCTTTTAAATACCTTATATTTAGTTTTCTTATCAAGTTTTGTACTGTTGTTTTTTTCTTTAATATCTAATTACGGAAATAGAGTTTCTAAAAACAAAATTTTAAATATTTTATCTACTTTATCTATTTCTGGTTATGCAATTCCAGGAGTTATATTGGCTATAGCTTTTATAACTTTAATAGCTTGGTTTGATGAAAATATGTTTCAAGTATTGGGACTTCTATCAATTAAAAAAATATTTATAGGTTCGGTTCTAGGTTTAGTTATAGTTTATTGTATAAGATTTTATTCATTAGCTTTTAATGGTATAAAATCAGGATATGAAAAAATGAATATTGCCGTAGATGAAAGCGCTTATCTACTTGGATATTCAAAATTTAAAACTTTTTCATATATTCATTTACCATATTTAAGAAACTCACTTCTATTTGTTTTAATACTTATATCTTTAGAAATAGTAAGGGAGCTTCCTATTACATTAATTTTGAGACCTTTTAATTTTGAAACATTTGCAACAACTGCATATATATCAGCATCAGAGGATTTGCTAGAAGCCGCAGCTGTTCCTTCTCTATTTTTAATTGTTATTGCAAGTTTCTTTATTTTACTTACATCCAAATATATTTTAAGAGAGAATAATGAGTAATTATTTCGAAGTTAAAAACGTTGATTTTAAAGTTGCAGACAAAACTAAAGTAAAAAATGTTTCCTTTTCAATTGAAAATGAAGGTGACATAATATGCTTGCTTGGTCCATCAGGAATTGGAAAAACTACAATTTTAAGAACTATAGCTGGTTTAGAAAAAATAGATGAAGGATCAATAAGTTTAAAAAATCAAATTTTATCATCAAAAAAGATTAATATTGAACCAGAAAATAGAAATGTATCACTCTCTTTTCAAGACAATAGTTTGTTCCCTCATTACACTGTTGAAAAAAATATTTTATTAGGAGCAGAAAAAAACAAAGATAGCAAAAATAAAAAAATCAAATTTAATGAAGTAATTGATTTGTTGAATATTCCTACTATTTTAAATAAATATCCTCATCAAATTAGTGCAGGAGAAGCTCAAAGAGCATCCTTAGCAAGATCATTAATAACTCAACCAGATTTACTTTTATTAGATGAACCTTTGTCAAATGTAGATCAAAGTTTTAAAGAGGAAATACAAGTAAATTTAAAAAAAATTCTTAATTCTTTAAAAATAACGACCATTGTAGTTACGCATGACTCTTATGAAGCTTTTTATCTTGGCTCCAAATGTGGAATTATTCTTAATAAAGAGTTAAAACAATACGACGATCCGTATAAAGTTTATCATTTTCCAAATTCAGTGGAAGTTGTAAATTTTTTAAATAGAGGAATATTAATTCCAGCCGAGGTAACTAGTCCTAAAAGTTTAGAAAATAAAGATCTTGGAACTATAACTGGAAACTTTATTAAACCTTTCCCAATCGGATCAAAAGTAAAACTTTTAATTCAACCAGAAGATCTGCAGCATGATGATAAAAGTAATTTAAAGTTTGAGGTTGTTGATAGAAAATTTAGAGGTACAAATTTTATCTATACTCTTAAAACATCTACCAACCATTTAATTCCAGTTTTAGTTCATTCACATCATATTCATCAACACGATATAGACGAAAAATTTGGTATTAAAAGACCAATTTACATTGATCATATAGTTTGTTTTTAATAAAACAAAATAGATGCTTTCAAAAAAACAATTATATTTCAAAGGAATGATGGATGTTGCCCCGCACATGCTTTCTGTAATTCCATTTGGAATTATTTGCGGAGCAATAGGTATTGAGCTTGGTTTTGATCCATATTTAGTTTATGGAATGTCTATAATTATTTTTGGCGGTGCGTCACAAATTGTTTTTTTACAACTTTTATCAGGTGGTGCCTCATCTTTGATAGCTGTAACATCTGTAGGTGTAATAAATTCTAGACATTTGTTATATGGTGCGGTTTTGTCAGAATATTTAGAAAAATTATCTTTTATTAAAAAACTTTTAATTTCATATTTGGTTGTAGATCAAGGTTTTGCTGAGTCTAATAAATTTTTCAAAAGGAATAAAACAGAAGAATATTTGCATTATCATTTAATTGGAACAGGAAGTACACTTTGGGTTTGTTGGCAAATTTCTACATTGGCAGGAATTATATTAGGTTCATTCGTACCTGAGGAATTAGGATTGAAATTTGCAATACCTCTAACTTTTATTGCGGTAGTTGTACAAGATCTAAAAAAAATTGATCATGTAATAGTAATGTTAACTTGTGGAATAAGCTCGTTATTATTTTTTGATGCTCCTTTTAAATTATATATAATTATTTCTCCTATTTTGGCTCTAATTATTGCTGCATTATTACTGAGGTTTAAAAAATGAGCTGGATATCAATTACCATTGCAGGAATTTTAACTTATTTAACTAGAATGACCATGGTTGCATTAGTAAAAAGAGAAATGTTAGGAGATAAACTCAAAGATGTTTTAGCTTATGTTCCATCTGCAGTGTTTCCAGCAATTATATTTCCAGCGATTTTTTTTAATGACAACGGTAGTTATGTAGAGATTAGCGACCCAAAAATATTTGCATCAATAATTGCAATTGTTGTAGGATATTTTTCAAGGAATGTAATTGCAACTATATTATCTGGATTAATTTCCTATTGGATTATTTTATTTTTCTAAGTCTAATAACTTTTTTTTTAAATTAGGTGGAAGTTTTGAAAACCACTGTTTTTCTTTTCCAGATTTGGGTAAAATCGTTCCATATTCAATCATTTGTGATGGGTTTAAATCGATAATATAAACCCAAATTTGAGAGCTATCTAATTTTGTTTTTTTAATTAAAACATCTCTTAATCCTAGGATAAGTTTATTTTTTACTTTTATTGATCTTCCAGCTCTTATTTGTCCTAATAAAAAGATTTGAGGGTTTTTAGTTATTTTACCACCCATAAAATGATTATTTTTTTTTGTTTTTGTAAAAATTACCTGTGCAAAATAAGTGTTAGCGCCTGTTACTTTGCTATGAGTTTTTGTAATATCTTTAGCTATTTCTCTCTTAATTTTGGAATTTAAATTAAAGTTTGAATTAGTAACAGTATAAGTAGGCATGGATTTTAAAAAATGCTATCAATAATCTATATTATAAATTATATTTATAAAAGGGGTGTCATAAAGACTGAGATTAAACCCTAAGAACCTGTCCGGTAATTCAGAAAGGGAGAAGTTTTGGAAACATTAAATATACTCAATCAAACAACCTCAATTTTATTAACATTTTTTTTAAGTATAACATTTGTAATATGTGGAATTTTTTATTCAAAAAAATATAAAGGGTTAAATAATTATCTAGTTGCAAATAGAAATATTGGAACTTTTTCATTAACCGCTAGTTTAGTTTCTTCAGCTTTAGGTGCGTGGATTTTATTTGGTCCAGCTTCCGCAGCAACTTGGGGTGGACTAGGTGCTGTGATAGGTTATGCAATTGGAGCAGCTTTCCCTTTATATATTTTAATTTACCTAGGACAAAAATTTAGAAATATTTATCCAAAAGCAAAAACGTTAATTGAGGTTATCAGAATTAAATTTGGAAATAAATTATACAAACTTATTTTATTTTTATCTATTTTTTATATGATTATTTTTTTAATTGCAGAGGTGACTGCGGTTTCAATTTTACTTAAATATATTTCTGGAACTAGTTTGTGGATTACAGCATTAATTGTTATTAGCTCCTCTTTAATCTATACTTTGTATGGTGGTTTAAGAGCATCTATTTTTACTGACAGCTTACAATTTATTATTTTTATAATTTTAATTATTGTTTCATTTGGTTATTTAATTTCTTTTAGCGATAATCAGTTCAACTTCGAATTTATTAAATTAAATAAACCTTATTTATTAAGTTCTAATTATCTACCAAATTTTACAGCTGGTCTTACCTTTTTTATTGCTGTTGCAGCAACAAATCTTTTTCATCAAGGTAATTGGCAAAGAGTATATGCTGCCAAAAATAATAACGTTTTAAAAAAAAGTTTATTTTTTTCTTTTTTGATTATCATCCCTATAGTTTTCATAATGGGTTTTACTGGTTTAATTGCAGTATCAGCTAATTCTTCAGTAATTCCTGATCTTGCTTTTTTTTCTTTGCTTCTATCAAATGAACTATTTTTGCTGTCGATAATAATAATTTTTTTAGCTCTTTCTCTTACTATAAGTAGTATAGATACATTAATTAATGCAATTTCAAGTTTGATTATAGTTGATGGAAATAAAATTATTAAAATAAATGGCAACTATTCAAAAATATCAAATTATATTATTTTTTTTATTTCAATTATAGTTTTTATTATTGCATCTAATGGATTAAGTATTTTGTATCTTTTTTTGCTAGCAGATCTTCTATGCTGTTCAGCTGTTATGACAATATTTTGGAGTTTTTATACTAAATCGATTAAAGAAAAAAATGCTTATGTTTCTATTTTATTGGGTTTAATAGCAGGTTTGTTGTTCTTTCCAAGTCCTGATTTTTCAAAATCTATTTTGGTTGGTTACTTAATACCCAAAGAATTATTCCCACAATTTGTTAATCAATCTTTATTATTTATTTCTTTTATAGTTGCTACATTTATTCCTATTTTTGCATGGAAATTTGGGAAAAAATGAAAAATTTGCAACTTGTATACTTTAAAAAATTAATTATATTTAATTAATGCTTACCTATATACTTCCATTTATCGCTTTAATTTTAGTTGTGGTATTCATTCATGAATATGGGCATTATTATTTTGCAAAAAAATATGGTGTTGGAGTAACAGATTTTTCAATAGGCTTTGGAAAGGAGCTTTTTGGCTGGAATGATAAATCTGGCACAAGATGGAAAATATGTTGGATACCTTTAGGAGGCTATGTAAAGTTTTTTGGTGATAGAAATGTTTTTAGTCAGGCAGATCAAGAAAAAATTCTTAATAAATATTCAAAGGAAGATCAGGAGAAATTGTTTGTTTTAAAGCCATTATATCAAAGAGCTTTGATAGTCGCTGCGGGACCTATGGCAAATTTCTTGTTGGCAATTCTGATTTTTTTATCAATTTATATGTTTGTAGGAAAAGATTTCACCCCAGCCATGATTGATGAAGTGCAAAAAGACAGCCCGGCTGAAGTTGCAGGTTTAAAAAATAATGATGTCATCTTAGAAATAGACGGTAATAAAGTTAAGAGTATTTTAGATGTATCAAAATTGATAATGATGTCTACTTCTGAAACAATTGATTTTAAAGTTTCTAGACTAGAAAATGAACTTATCCTAAAAGTTAAACCTAATATTGTTGATGGAGAAGATAATATGGGTAATAAAGTAAAAAAAAGAATGGTAGGGATTAAATTAAGCCCATTTAATAATGAAATTAATCACGTAAAATTAGGTCCAACTAAAGCATTATACCATTCAATAAGTGAAGTTTATTTTGTAAGTATTTCATCACTAAAATATTTAGGATCTATTTTATCTGGTTCAGGTGACAGCTCTCAATTGGGAGGACCTATAAGAATAGCTAAAGTCACAGGTCAAGTTGCTGAATTTGGGTTTATACCGTTTTTGAGTATAATGGCCTATATTTCGATAAGCTTAGGATTGATTAATTTATTTCCAATACCCTTATTAGATGGGGGTCATTTAATGTTTTATAGTTTTGAAAAAATTTTAGGGAGACCATTAAGCCAGAAAACGCAGGAAGGTTTTTTTCGAATCGGAATGTTTTTGCTTCTTTTTTTGATGTTTTTTGCAACTTTTAACGACTTAAAAGATTTAGGCTTATTTTAAGCCATTTTTATTCCGTAAAAAAGTCAATAAAATCAAGCTTTTTTCATAACAATATATTGTGTTTATATAAAGATATAACACTAAAAAAAAGCTTGAAAAATCAACGATTATGGTAATTATAAATATAACCTAATAACCGGAGCTAAAATGAACAAAAAACAATTAGTCGCTAAATTGGCTGGTTCTTTAAATCAAAGTAAAGCTGATGCAGAGCGAACTTTTGATACAATCACCAACACTATTCTAGATGCATTGAAAAATGACGATTCTGTGAAAATTGCTGGTTTTGGTACATATAAAGTGGCTAAAAGAAAAGCTCGAATTGGACGTAATCCTAGAACAGGAGAACAAATTCAAATCGCTGCTTCTCAAAAAGTAAAATTTTTACCTGCAAAAGCACTTAAAGAAGTATTCAATAAGTAAATCAATTTAACAGCCTTATTATAATAAATGTAATAAGGCTGTTACTATATGCAATTACTGCATACCTATTTTTAACAATCATCATTAGTTTTAATTTTTAAATTAAATATAAAAAAACTCTTTTGAAATTAATTAAGGAGTTTTTATGTTTAAAATTTTTAGAAAGATCTCGCTTCTAGCTGTTGGTTTTTTGCTATGGTTTATAATGCCTGCTGCAGCAGAAACTACAGTTTCAGCAGAAGTCGGATTTATTTTTAATACATTTCTATTTTTAGTTTGCGGTTTCCTAGTCATGTTTATGGCGGCAGGATTCGCAATGCTCGAGGCGGGAATGGTAACATCAAAAAGTGTATCTGTAATTTGTGCAAAAAATATCGGTTTGTTTTCTATTGCAGGTATAATGTTTTGGATGTTTGGATATAACTTAGCTTACGGTATTCCAGAGGGCGGTTATATCGGAAAATTTCTACCATGGTCTGATGCAAGTGCAGTAGATACTGGATATTCAGATGGATCTGATTGGTATTTCCAGATGGTATTTTGTGCAACTACTGTTTCAATTGTATCTGGAACAATGGCTGAAAGAATAAAATTGTGGCCATTTTTCTTATTCGCAGCAATTTTATCAGGAATTATCTACCCAATAGTAATGGGTTGGCAATGGGGTGGTGGATGGTTAGCATCTGCTGGCTTTTCTGACTTTGCTGGATCTACATTAGTTCACTCAACTGGTGGAGCTGCGGCTTTAGCAGGAGTAATTTTACTTGGTCCAAGACTAGGAAGATTTACGAAAAGCGGTGAAGCAGCACCAGTAAAACCTTTTGCTGCATCTTCAATTCCTCTTGTAACCATTGGTATATTCATTTTATGGTTAGGTTGGTTTGGATTTAATGGTGGATCACAGCTTGCAATGGGTACAGCTGATGATGCAATAGCAGTATCAACAATATTTATGAACACATTTCTTGCAGGTGCCGGTGGTGTAATGGCAGCAGCTATTGTTACTAGATTAGCATTCGGCAAGACAGATGTAGTTCAAATGTTAAATGGATGTATCGGTGGATTAGTTGCTATAACAGCTGAACCATTAATGCCATCTCCTTTAGCTGCAATCTTAATTGGTGCAGTTGGTGGAGTAATAGTTGTTTACGGTACTAAATTGCTATTATCATTAAAAATTGATGATGTCGTAGGTGCAATTCCAGCACACTTATTTGCTGGTATTTGGGGAACATTGGCTGTTCCAATAACTAATCCGGATACTAATTTTGGTGCACAGTTACTTGGAGTTATCTCAATCAATGCATTTGTTTTCATAGTGTCATTAATAGTATGGGCATTTATGAAAAATACATTTGGTATTAGATTGAGTAAAGAAGGTGAACTCAAAGGTACGGATGTAACTGAAACTGGAGTTATTGCTTACGCAATAAGAGATTAAAGTATCATATGATTAAGGGCCTTCTGCATTTTCACATGTCTACTCTCAGGGGGCCCTTAAAAAAAAGTTTATTCTCCCTTAGTTTAAATAAATAAAAGGCCTAAGAAATTAGGCCTTTTTTAAATTCTTTAAAAATTCTAAAACTTCTTGAGCATGACCTTTTACACGGACATTTCTCCACTCGTTTAGAATTTTACCTTTGGATATAACGAAAGAGCTTCTAATTTGACCCATAAATTCTCTACCCATAAATTTCTTTTTACCCCAGGTTTTATAGGCTTTAATAGATTTTTTTTCCTCATCAGATAATAAATCAAATTTAATACTATGTTTTTTTTTAAATTTTTTGTGACTTTCAATGCTATCTTTTGAGATACCTAAAATAATAGAATTTAAGTTCTTAAATTTACTCAAAAGTTTATTAAAATCTTTAGTCTCCAAAGTACATCCTGGTGTGTCATCCTTTGGATAAAAATACAAAACAATATATTTTGACTTAATCTTATTAAGTTCAATAATTTTTCCCGATGTAGACTCTAATTTAAAATTTGGAGCTTTAATATTTTTGGTCATAATTATTTTCCTCCCACAAAGCTTTATAATTTATGTAAGGTGACAATCCATAGCTAGAATTAATATTTGCAAAATGCACGGATAAAGATTTTACAGGTGAAATACATAATTCTTTTTCATAAAGTTCATTAAGATATTTTTCAAATGGATCATGTCTATCTTGACAATTCTTTTTGAAATTATCCCAATATTTATCAATAAAACTAATAGGAGCTAAAAATGTACATAAGGTTTTATTAATTGATCTCCAATGTCTCTTACTGCCAAGTAGCAAACTAGTTTTTTCATTATTCATATAAAGGTAAGGGTAATCAGAAGGACATATGAAAATCTCTTTGTTTAATTGAGATGCTATCCTTTCATACGTTGCAATCATCTCCTCTAAAGCGCTCTCAAAATGTAAATAATCATCTTCTACAAAAAAAACTAAATCTTTGCCTTCTGTTTTTCCTATTTCAAAAGATTTTAATAGACTTGATAAATTAGCAAATGTTTCTAATGATTTTTGTTCTTTAATATAATTTTTATGATCATTAAACATATGACTTATTATTTCAAAATCTAAACTTGATAAAATAAGTAGATTTTTAAGTTTTTTTAAATTTTCCTCATTAGAGTTGTCATCAATAATTTTTAACTTAATCTCAATATCTTTATTTTCACTCTTAAGTTTTTTTATAGATTTTATTAGAGAATAAAGTGATCGTAATACATACTCAATTTTAGGTTTTTCAAATACTCTTT
>CACFKI010000015.1 GCA_902566785.1 uncultured Pelagibacteraceae bacterium
GATAAAAATACTAACTAAAGTTTTAAAGCATTTTTTTTTAGATGATTTAATCAATGAAATATGACCATTATGCAATGAACCCATAGTAGGAACAAAGCCAATTGGTGCCTTAAAATTAACTTCTTTATTTAATTTATTAATACTTTTAAAAATTATCATTTATGGTAATTCATCTAATTAATACATTGTAATGATAAGACAAGCAATAATACCATTAGCTGGATTGGGTACAAGACTTTTGCCCCTGACTAGTGTTTACGCAAAAGAACTTCTACCTATAAATGGAAAAGTAGGATTAGAATATATTTTAGATGAGTGCATTGATGCCGGTATAAAAGAAATCATTTTAATAATTTCAAATAAAAAAAAAATAATAAAGAAATATTTTTATAATGACAGATTCTTTAAAAGAATAATTAAAACTAAAAAGGATCGAAGAATTTTAAATGAATATAAAAAAATAAAAAAATATAAAAAAATCATTAAATTTGTTTATCAAAATGAACCAAAAGGAACTGGTGATGCAGTTCTTAAAACTAAAAATAAAGTTAAAGATAATTATTTTTTAATGATTTTACCCGACGATTTAATTATAAAAAAAAATTGCTCTAAGGATATGATATCGATTCATAATAAATTAAAATGTTCTGTAATGGCAAGCATGAAAGTTAAGAAAAAAAATGTTATGAGATGGGGTATATACTCAAAAAAAAAAATGATTAATAAAAATAATTTTTATATTAATGATGTAGTTGAAAAACCAAATATTAAATCTGCACCATCGAATAATGCTGTAATTGGAAGATATATATTACCAAAAAAAATTTTTAAAACACTTCTAAAACAAACTAAAGGTAAGGGTGGAGAAATACATATAACAGACTCAATTCGAAAATTAATAAAAGATGGCGAAAAATTTATTGGACATAATTTTAAAGGTAAATATTTAGATTGTGGTTCTATGGAGGGTTATATTAAGTCATCAGTGGAGATTTCAATTAAATGAAAATTTGCATGATTGGAACAGGGTATGTTGGGTTAGTTAGTGGTGCATGCTTTTCAGATTTAGGGAACACTGTTTATTGTGTTGATAAGGACAAAACAAAAATAAAACTTTTAAATTCAGGTCATATACCAATTTATGAGCCAGGTTTAGAGGAAATTGTAAAAAGAAACTCTAGTAAAAAAAGATTAATTTTTACAGATGATTTAAGGACAGCTATCAGAAATTCAAAAATTATTTTCATTTGCGTTGGAACCCCAACAAAAAAAAATTCTAATAAAGCAGATTTAAAATATGTTTTTCAAGTTGCTAATCAATTAAAGAAATATATTCATAACTATAAAATTATAGTAACCAAATCAACAGTACCAGTAACAACTGGAGATAAAATAGAAAAAATATTAAAAAAGTTAAAAGTAAAAAAGTTAATAGATGTAGTTTCTAATCCAGAATTTTTAAGAGAAGGTGAGGCTATAAGAGATTTTCTTTATCCTGACAGGGTAGTAGTTGGCTCTAATAGTAAAAAGGCAGATAAATTAATAAAATCTCTTTACATACCAATTATAAAAAAAGAGAGCAGATATTTTAATACCTCTAGAAGAGCAGCCGAAATGATTAAATATGCTTCTAATGCTTTTTTAGCTACAAAAATTTCATATATAAATGAAATGGCAAACTTATGCGAGAAAGTTTCTGTTGATATTAAAGATATCTCCGCTGGTATGGGTTTGGATCAAAGAATAGGTGAAAGATTTTTAAGGGCTGGACCTGCTTATGGTGGTTCTTGTTTTCCTAAGGATACAAGAGCAATTGTTGATACAGCAGATAAATTTAAAACAAATCTCTCAATAATTAAAAATGTAATCAAGTCTAATGAAAAAAGAAAAGTTTTCTTGTTAAAAAGAGTTCATGAAATTTTAGGAAAAAATATAAAAGGAAAAAAAATAGGTTTCCTTGGAGTTACTTTTAAACCAAACACAGATGATATGAGAGAAGCATCTAGTTTAAAAATGATACCTTATTTATCAAAAAGAGGTGCTGTAATAAAATATCACGAACCCTCAGGAAAAAAAAAAATTTTTAAAAATTTAAAAAATGTTCATTTTAAAAAAAATATTTCATCTACTTGTGAAAAATCTGATCTTATTATAATTCATACCGAATGGAATGACTATAAACAGCTTAACTTTAAAAAATTAGTAAAAAAAAATGATTTTAAAGTCTATGATTTAAGAAATCTATACTCACCATCTAAAATGTTAAAATTAAAAATTAAATATTTTGGAATAGGAAGATAATTAATTTATTTCAAATATAGCATCAACTTCTACAGAAACACCTAATGGCAAACTGTTAGTGCTTACTGCCGCTCTTGTATGCATTCCAACTTCTCCAAAAATTGATACAATTAGTTCAGATGCTCCGTTTATTACTTTAGGTTGATCTGTAAAATCGTCTGTTGAATTAACAAATCCTGTTAATTTTATACAAGACTTTATCCTAGATAAATCACCATCACATGCTTTTTTTGCTTGAGCAATTATGCTTAAACCACATCTTTTAGCTGCTTGATAACCATCTTCTGTATTTAGATCTTTGCCCAACTTACCTTTAATTAAAGTGCCTTTATCATCTATTGATATTTGTCCTGATATAAATAAAAATTTTCCAGAAATTTTTGTTGCTACATAAGATCCTACTGGATCCGTAGCTTGCGGCAATGATAAACCAAGTTCTTTAATTTTTTTTTCAATAGTCATTATTTTTTTCTCCTCTTTTTATTTTTATCGTATTCTTTTCTTTTCTCAATTAAAATTAATGCTTCTTCCATATTTAGTTCTATTGGATCTTTTTCCTCAGGGATCGTAGCATTTAATGATTTATATTTAATATATGGACCATATTGCCCTTTCATAATCCTAACTGGTTTTTTATCTTCAGGATGTTCACCTAAATCTTTTATTAACGATGATGATATTCTGCCTGGTTTTGCTTCTGCAATTAATGTAATGGCTCTGTTTAAACCTATTGTGAATAATTCATCTACATTTTCAAGTCTTGCTGATTTATTTTCACATTTTAAATATGGACCAAATCTTCCTGAGTTAATTGTAATATCTTTACCATTTTCTGGATGCTGGCCTATAACTTTTGGTAGTGAACATAAATATTTTGCTTTTTCTAAATCAATTTGATCAATATTTATACCTTTAGGTATAGATACATTTTTAAAATTTTCATTTTCCTTTTTCTTTTTTTTCTTTTTAATTGACATCTGATCAGCTTCAATTTCATATTGAAGATAAGGACCAAATCTTCCATTTTTTAAATAAATATCTTTCTCATTATCATTTTTACCAATAAATTTTGGTTCTGCTAATGCATATTGATCATTTGCTTTAGATTTAGACAATGGTCTAGTAAATTTACACTCTGGATAATTTGAGCAACCAATAAAAGCACCACCCCGAAAACTATTCTTTAAACTTAACTCTCCAGTACTACATAATTTACATTTTCTTTGAACTTTACCATTTTCATCAGACTCAAAAATTAAAGTACCGAGGCTTTCGTTTAACAAATCCAATACTTCTCTAGTTCTTTTTTCTTTAACATTTGCTACGTTAAGATTAAAATCTTTCCAAAAGTTATCAAGGACTTTAATCCACTCTTCCTTGCCAGATGTAATATTATCAAGCTGATCTTCTAAACCTGCTGTAAATCCGTAATCAACATATTTAGAAAATAGCTTCTCTAAAAAAGCAGATAGCAACTTTCCTCTATCAGTAGGAAAAAATCTTTTATTTAATATATCAGCATAACCTCTATTTGAAATTACAGAGATAATACTTGCGTACGTAGAGGGTCGACCAATACCTAATTCTTCAAGTTTTTTAACTAAACTAGCCTCTGAAAACCTTGGTGGTGGTTGTGTAAAATGTTGTTCATCAATAAATTCATTTATTTCAACTTCTTCTTTTTTTACATCTGGCAATATTTTTTCATCTTCATCTTCACCTATTTTTGATAATTTTAAAAAGCCATCAAATTTAATTGTAGAACCAGAACATTTAAAGTGATTAAAATTATTATCTGAAATTATTGTAATAGTTTTTCTATCAAATTTTGCTGGTTCCATTTGAGATGATAACGCTCTTGACCAAATTAAATCATATAACTTTAATTGATCTGTACTTAAAAATTTTTTTAAAATTTCTGGATTCCTAGTTATATCAGTAGGTCTTATAGCTTCATGTGCCTCTTGGGCATTTTTTGCTTTTTTACCAGAATAGTTATTAGGAATGTCTGGTAAATATTTATCTCCATAAGATTTTTTAATATAATTTCTAAAATCACTAACTGCCTCATTTGAAATATTTGTTCCATCTGTTCTCATATAAGTTATTAGTCCAACTGTATCTCCCTCCATATCTATTCCTTGATATAATCTTTGTGCTATCTGCATTGTTCTTGATGCCCCAAAACCTAATTTACTAGAAGCAACTTGTTGAAGAGTTGAAGTTGTAAATGGACCAAGTGGATTTCTAGTATAGACCTTTGAGCTTATATCAGAAATTTTATATTTAGATTTTTGAATTAAATTTATTGCAATATTAATATCTTCCTTTGTTTTAAAAAAAAATTTTCCAACTTTTGAATTATCAAGAAGTACAATATTTGAATTTAAAATATTTCCTTCTGATGTTTTAAAATTTACATTTAAAGTCCAGAATTCTTCCGGTTTAAATTGCTCTATCTCATGTTCCCTTTCTGTGAGCAATCTTAGAGCTACAGATTGAACTCGTCCAGCTGACTTAGAGCCTGGAAGTTTAGTCCATAATATTGGAGATATATTAAATCCAACCAAATAATCTAATGCTCTCCTTGCCATATAAGCATCAACAAGATTTGACTCTATATTTCTTGGGTTATCTATTCCATTAGAAACTGCTTTTTTTGTAATCTCATTAAATACAACTCTTTCAATTTTTTTATCTTTAAGTAGTTTTTTTTCTTCAAGGTATTCTCTTACATGCCATGCTATAGCTTCACCCTCACGATCTGGGTCAGTAGCTAAAATAATTTTATCAGATTTTTTTGCAGCTTCTGTAATATCTTTTAGATATTTTTTTGAAAAACTATCAACTTCCCATATCATTTTAAATTTTTCATCAGGATTTACTGAACCATTTTTTGAAGGTAAATCACGTATGTGACCATAGCTTGCTAAAACTGTATAATTAGAACCTAAATATTTATTAATCGTTTTTGCTTTTGCAGGACTTTCAACTATGACAAGATTCATATTTAGTGAAACTACACAAAATATATATATATAGTCAAATTAATAAATTTTTGTCTTAGATTCTTCTTTATTTATCAGCCGTTTCACATTTTCTCGATGAGTGAATAAAATTAAAACAAACATAATTATAAAAAAATATTCATTTTTAAAATTTGGGCTTATAAAAACAAATATAGGGACAGACAAACTTCCAAGAATGGAGCTTAAGGAAGAGAATTTGAAAAAAAAGAAAATAATTAGCCAAGATAATACAAAAACTAAACCTAATAAGAAATTTATACAAAACAAAATTCCAACATAAGTTGCAACACCTTTGCCACCTTTAAATTTTAACCAAACTGGAAATACATGTCCTAAAAATGTAGATAATGAAGCGACATAAATTAAATCAGGTTGATTCATTTTGATAAATAAAATTGGAATAACAGCCTTAAGTATATCTAGTAATAGTGTTATATAACCAATTAATTTATTTCCTGTCCTTAAAACGTTGGTTGCACCAATATTACCTGACCCAATTTCTCTTATATCTTTTTTTAAAAAAATTTTAGTTAATATTAGACCAAAGGGAATTGATCCAGCAAAATAACAAACAAAAACTATTAAAAATAATTCCATACTTACATTTTATAAAGTTCTTCACCATTCACATAGGTGTTTAGGACTTTCCCCTGTAACTTTCTTCCCTCTATAGAAGTATTTTTAGATTTAGATACTAAATTTTCTTTTTTTACAATCCAAGGTTTATTGACATCGACTATGCAGAAATCAGCATCATTACCTATTGATAAATTTCCTTTGTCTATTTTAAGTATTTTAGCTGGATTGCAAGTCAAAGCCTTAATAATTTTATTTAATTTGATTGATTCATTATGATAAAGCTCTAATGCTAAAGGTAACAATGTTTCAACACCAGAAGCTCCTGTTGAGGCTTGTGCAAAGGTTAACCTTTTTTGCTCTTCGTCTTCAGGTTTATGATCAGAAACTATTACATCAATTAAATCGTTATTAACACCCTTTATCAGTGACTGTCTATCTTCCTCAGTTCTTAATGGAGGTGATAATTTTAAAAAAGTTCTAAAATCACCAATATCATTTTCATTTAAAGACAAATTGTTAATTGAAACTCCACATGTAAAATTTACACTATCTTTTCTTTGTTTTATCACGTCTATAGATTTTTCTGAGGAAACCTGTGATATGTGGTATCTACAATTAAAATCTTCTAACAAAGTTAAATCTCTTTCAATTATGATTTTTTCCGCCAGTTCTGAAATTCCTTGTAGACCAAGTTTAGTTGATATTATACCATCATTTACCATACCGTCTTTTGATAACTCTTCATCTTCAACATGCTGCATTACTAAGCAATTTAAATCGTAAGCTGATCTCATAATTCTTGACATTAATCTTGTATTTTGAATTGTTTTATATCCATCTGTAAATCCAACAATTCCCTTAGCTTGAAGGAGGCCAAACTCCGTCATATTTGTTCCTTCAAGATTTTTAGTTAAAGATGCTGTTGGAAATATATTGATTTTAGCCTTATCTCTTCCTCTTCTTTTTAAAAAATCAACTATAGATACATTGTCAATTATTGGATTTGTATTAGGCATTGTAACTACAGATGTAACACCCCCAGACAATGCAGCTTCACTTAAAGTTCTAAAATTTTCTTTGTATTCAAATCCAGGCTCACCAACAAAAACACGCATATCAACTAATCCAGGAATTATACATTTCCCTTTTAAATCAATATATTTTTCTCTAGATGGAATATTATTATTATTAACTTTTTTTCCTACAGCTTCAATTTTTCCAACCTCATTTATTATTAATCCTCCAGTTTCCTCAATAGAATTATGAGGATCAATTATATTTGCATTTAAAAAATATTTTTTTCTCATTATTCACAAAAAATTTTTAAACAGGCCATTCTCACAGCAACACCTAGTTCTACTTGCTCTTTAATTACACTTTTATTGATATCATCTGCTAATTTTGTATCTATTTCTATACCTCTATTCATGGGTCCAGGATGCATTATTAATGCATCGTCTTTAGCATATTTTAATTTGTCAGGTGTTAAACCATAATACTCATAATATTCCCTGTTAGATGATAAAAATGAACTTGTCATTCTCTCATTTTGAAGTCTTAACATCATGACAATATCGCAATCTTTTAATCCTTTTTTCATATCAGAAAAACTATTAACACCAAGTTTTTGACTGTCTTTAGGCATTAAATTTGAAGGAGCAACTATATTTACTTCGGCACCCAACATATTAAGTAAATAAATATTTGATCTAGCTACTCTTGAATGAACAATATCACCACATATAGCAATTTTTAATCCTTGAATTTTTTGCTTTCTATCAATAATAGTCAATGCATCAAGCAATGCTTGAGTAGGGTGTTCTCTTCTGCCGTCTCCAGCATTTAAAACAGCACAATTTACTTTTTGAGATAATAAATTTGATGCTCCTGAATCTTGATGTCTAACAACAATTATATCTGGATGCATTGCATTTAATGTCATAGCTGTGTCAATTAATGTTTCACCTTTTTTAATAGCAGAGTTACTTAAATTCATCGACATGACATCGGCTCCTAATCTTTTTCCAGCTAATTCAAAAGAGCTTTGAGTTCTAGTTGAAGGTTCAAAAAATAGATTTATTTGTGTCTTTCCCCTTAATATATCAATTTTTTTATTTTTACTTTTATTTAATGCTATGAATTGTTTTGCTTCTGATAAAATATGATTGACATCAGATATAGATAAGTCTTGAATTCCTAGAAGATGTTTTTTTGAGATTTTAATAGCTTTGTTTTGTTTTGCCATTAAAACCAACTCTATAACTATAGATCTGATATATTGCAAGCTTAATTATCTAAATAATCAAGAACACCCTGTAAAATAAATGCAGCAGCATTTTTATCTATGTTTTTAACTCTTTTTGATACATTAATATCTAACTGGCTAGATAGATTAAATGCTCCTATGGTTGATAATCTTTCATCCCAAAGAATCATTGGTAAATTAATTTTTTTACCAATTAACTTAATTTTATCTTTAACTGATTGAGATGAGGTTCCCTCTGTTCCATCCATATTAATTGGATTCCCAAAAATAATTGCTTTAATATTATTCTCTTTAACAATTATATCTATTTCATTAATTAAATGCCCAATATCAGTATAATCAACTGTTTTAAGAGCAGTAGCAATCTTCCTGTTTTCGTCCGAAATGGATATTCCAACTTTTTTGGTACCCATATCAACACCAATTAGTCTTGATTTTGTATTTAAAATCTTCTTTAGTTCGGTTATTTCCATCATATTGTATTTTCTATATTTAATGATAATTTGCGTTTAACTTAATTATCACATGGCCATAGATCTTAAAACAGTTAAACATATATCAAAACTTGCAAGAATTTCAGTAAATGATGAAAAAGCTAGGAAACTTGAGAAGGATTTAAACTCAATATTTAAATGGATTGAACAATTAAACGAACTTAATACAGACAAAGTCGAACCACTAACATCAATAGCTGAGACGACGTTACGTTTAAGAGAAGACAAAATATTGTCAGAAAATATTAGAGATGAAATTCTCAATAATTCACCAAAAGATAACAAAGATTATTTTGTAGTACCTAAGGTAGTAGAATAATGAGCAATATTATAGATCTTTCTCTAAATGAATTAGTTGATAAAGTTAAATCCAAAAAGATTTCCTCAAAAGAAATAACAAGTGCTTATGTTGAGAGATCAAAAAAATCAAATAAATTAAACACATATATTGAACAAACATTTGATAATGCTTTAAAAAATTCAGAAAAGTTTGATAAAAGTCCCAATTTAGAGAAAAAACTACCAGGTATACCGTTTGCTGTAAAAGATCTTTTTTGTACTAAAGGTGTTAGAACAACAGCTAGTAGTAAAATTTTAGAAAAATTTATACCAACTTACGAATCTACAATTACTCAAAATCTTTGGGATGCTGGTGCGATATTGCTTGGTAAATTGAATTGTGATGAGTTTGCTATGGGATCTTCAAATGAAACAAGTTATTTTGGAAATGTAACTAGTCCAATTGCAGATAATCTTGTACCTGGAGGTTCATCAGGAGGATCTGCATCTGCTTTAGCAGCAAAACTTACACCAGCAACAATTGGTACAGACACTGGTGGATCAATACGACAGCCAGCTTCCTTTACAGGCACAGTCGGTTTAAAACCAACTTACGGCAGTTGTTCAAGATACGGAATAGTTGCTTTCGCATCATCTCTTGATCAAGCTGGTCCAATGACAAGAAATGTAAAAGATTGTTCTTTATTGTTAGAAGTTATTAGTTCTTTTGATCCTAAGGATTCAACATCTGTTAATTTTAAAAGGCCTAATTATTATTCAGAATTAAATAAAAATATAAAAGGCAAAAAAATTGGTATTCCTAAAGAATACAGAGTTGATGGAATGCCAACAGAAATAGATGAGCTGTGGGAGAAAGGTAAAGAATTTTTAAAAGATTGTGGTGCTGAAATAGTAGATATTTCTTTGCCACATACTAATTATGCCCTACCAACATATTACATTGTTGCTCCAGCTGAAGCCTCGTCAAATTTAGCTAGATACGATGGGGTTAAATATGGCTTTAGAGCAGAAGGTGAAAATTTAATTGATATGTATGAAAAAACAAGATCTCAAGGCTTTGGCGAAGAAGTAAAAAGAAGAATTATGATAGGTACTTATGTTTTGTCATCAGGCTATTATGATGCGTATTATTTGAAAGCTCAAAAAGTGAGAAAATTAATTAAAAATGATTTTGATGAGGTTTTTAAAAAAGTTGATGCAATTTTAACACCATCAACACCCAGTTCAGCATTTAAACTGGGTGAAAAATCAAATGATCCAGTTTCAATGTATTTAAATGATATTTTTACTGTGCCAGTAAATTTAGCAGGTTTACCTGGCATATCAATACCTGCTGGCTTAGATAAAAATAATTATCCTTTAGGACTTCAGATAATTGGCAAACCTTTTAATGAGCAAAATATTCTAAATATTGCTTACTCCATGGAAGAAAAAATAAATTTTAAATTAAATATAAATGATTGGTGGATTAAATGAGCAAAGACCAATATCTTATTGAAAAAAATGGCAATAAATACGAAGTTGTTATTGGTTTAGAGGTACATGCTCAAGTTTTGTCAGACTCTAAATTATTTTCTACTTCAGCAACTAAATTTGGATCAGAACCCAATACACAAGTTAGTCTAGTTGATGCGGCTTTTCCAGGAATGCTGCCTGTAATAAATGAATATTGCATCAAACAAGCCGTCAAAACTGGAATTGGTTTAAATGCAAAAATTCATAAAAAATCAATATTTGATCGTAAAAACTATTTTTATGCTGATCTTCCTCAAGGTTACCAAATTTCGCAATACAAAGATCCAATAGTTGGAGAAGGTAACGTTATTTTAGACTTACCATCAGGTCCCAAAAATATTGGTATAGAAAGACTTCACTTGGAACAAGACGCGGGAAAAAGTATACACGATATAGATCCTGGTAGCACTTTGGTTGACTTAAATAGATCAGGTGTTGCTCTTATGGAAATTGTAAGTAAACCAGATCTAAGATCCCCTGAAGAGGTAAATTTCTATATAAAAAAATTAAGATCTATAATGAGGTATCTTGGAACATGTGATGGAAATATGCAGGAAGGATCTCTCAGAGCTGATGTTAATGTATCTGTAAGAAAAATTGGTGAAGATAAACTTGGTACTAGGTGTGAAATTAAAAATGTTAATTCAATTAAATTTATGCAAATGGCAATTGAATTTGAAGCAAACAGACAAGTCGAATTAATAGAAGAAGGTGGCAAAATAGATCAAGAAACTAGATTATTTGATACTAAAAAAAATGAAACTAGATCTATGAGATCAAAAGAAGATGCTCACGATTATAGATATTTTCCAGATCCAGATTTATTGCCATTGGAATTTGATGATGATTTCATAGAAAATATTAAAAAAGAGATACCTGAACTACCAGACCAAAAAAAAAACCGCTTTATTGAACAATTTAAACTGTCGCCTTATGAAGCTACAATACTTGTTTCAGATTTAGATACATCTAAATATTTTGAAAAAGTAATAGAAAATTCAGATGTCAAACTGTCAGCTAACTGGATAACCGGTGAACTATTTGCTCTTCTTAACGAAAAAAATCTTGAAATAAGCCAAAGTCCTATTGGACCTCAAAATTTGTCAAAACTTCTCAACTTAATATCAGATGGAACGATTTCGGGTAAAATAGCAAAAACTGTATTTGAAATTATGTCAAATGATGACAAAGATCCAAATATAATTGTAAAAGAGAAGGGTTTAAAGCAAGAAAGCGATCCTAAAGCTTTAGAAGCTTTAATACAGAAAGTTTTGAGCTCCAATGAGGATAAAGTTAAAGAATACAAGAGTGGTAAAGACAAATTATTTAGTTTTTTTGTTGGTCAAGCAATGAAAGAAAGCAAGGGAAAAGGTAATCCTCAATTGATTAATAAAATACTTAAAGAAAAACTTAATGGATAAAAATATAAATATCGATCATGAAATGATCGAGTATATATTATCTCATACTAAAAATTTACATCCAGTCCAAAAAGAACTAATTAAATTTAATGAAAACTTAGGTCACATCAAAAGACTTCAGTTATCAATATTGCAAGGTAATTTTTTACAATTTTTAATTAAAATAAAAAATTTTAAATCGTGTTTAGAAATTGGAACATTCACAGGCTACAGTTCTTTATCTATGGCTTTAGCTTTACCTAAAAATGGTAGAGTACATAGCATTGATAATAATTTAAGTAAAAATAAAATAGCTAATAGTTTCTTCGAAAAAGCAAAAATGAAGA
>CACFKI010000016.1 GCA_902566785.1 uncultured Pelagibacteraceae bacterium
CTATTAAACTTTCAATGGAGCTTATTTCTAAATAGTTTCTTTGTATTAAATTATTCACTGAACCATTTTACCAACATTTTCTCCACCAAAAATGTGAAAATGTAGATGTGGGACTTCTTGCCCTCCATGTTCTGAAATATTACTCAGTGTTCTATAACCTCTGGCTATATCCGAAGAAATACCAAGCTTTTTAGCAACAATTGATATACCTTTTACAAAACCAATAATTTCTTTTTCTGATGCATTTTTACTAAAATCATCTAAATTTATGTACTTACCTTTTGGGATTATTAAAGCATGAATCTTTTTTTGAGGATTAATATCGTGAAAAGATAATACATAATCATCCTCATAAATTTTCTTACACGGGATTTCACCTCTTAATATTTTTGCAAATATATTATTTTCATCGTAATTCATTTTATTTTTTAAGAACATCTTTAACTGTTTCTCCCATAACTGAAGGATTTTTCGAGATAGTAATTCCACATTCTTTTAATATTTCTACTTTCTCTATTGCGCTCTCTCCATAAGCAGAAACTATTGCTCCTGCATGACCCATTACTCTACCTTTTGGAGCTGTAAGGCCAGCTATATAAGCAATAACAGGTTTCTTCATATTTTCTTTTGCAAATTCTCCTGCTGCAACTTCTTGTGGTCCCCCAATTTCTCCTATCATTAGTACTGCATCTGTTTCATCATCAGTTTCAAATTTTTCAATAATATCTCTAAATGAACTACCATTTATAGGATCGCCTCCTATACCAACACTCGTTGATATACCTATATTTAAATTTTTTAGTTGTTGAGCGGCTTCATAACCCAAGGTACCTGATCTACTTATTATACCAACTGTTCCTTCTTTATAAATATGACCTGGCATTATTCCTAACATAGATTTTCCTGGACTTATTATACCAGCACAATTTGGTCCAACTAAAGTCATTTTTTCAGTTTTAGTATATCTTCTCATGTATCTTTTTATTCTAATCATATCGTGAGACGGGATACCATCTACTATTGCTACGCAGGTTTTTATTCCTGCATCAGCAGCTTCCATTGCAGAATCTGCAGCAAAAGCTGGAGGAACAAAAAGTATAGATGCATTTGCACCAGTATGTTTAACTGCATCCTTTACAGTATTAAAAACTGGTCTATCTAAGTGTTTTTGTCCACCTTTACCTGGTGTTACACCTCCAACAACATTAGAGCCATATTTGATCATCTCATCTGCATGAAAAGTTCCCATTTTTCCTGTGAAACCTTGAATGATAATTTTTGAGTTTTTATCGATTACCACAGCCATATTATTTATCTCCTAAAGCTTTAACTGCCTTGTTAGCTGCATCTTCTAAAGTACTAGCTTCAATATATTTTAATTTACTATCTTTTAAAATTTTGTTTCCTTTTTCTACATTGGTGCCTGCTAATCTGATAACTATAGGAACTTTAATTTCAATTTTTTTCAATGCTTGAACTATCCCCTCTGCTACCCAATCACATCTATTGATACCAGCAAAGATATTTACTAGGATTACTTTTACTTTTTCGTCCATAGTAATAAGCTTAAATGCTTTAACTATTTTTTCTGGTGTTGCTCCGCCTCCAACATCTAAAAAATTGGCTGGACTTCCGCCTGCTAACTTGATCATATCCATAGAAGCCATCGCGAGACCAGCACCATTAATAATATTGCCTATATTACCATCTAGACTAACATAATTTAAACCTCTATCTGATGCATAAATTTCTTTAGACTCTTCTTGTGTTTTATCCCTTAATTCAGAAACTTGGTTTCTTCTAAACATTGCATTATTGTCAAAACTCATTTTACAATCTAGTGCTAATATTTGTTTTTGTTTTGAGATTACTAATGGATTTACTTCTACCATAGTAGCATCAAGCTCACTAAATGCTTTGTAACATCCAATAATTGTATCTGATGCTCTCCTAATCAAATCTGGTTCAATTCCTAAACCAAAAGCTAATTCTCTAGCCTGGAAATTTTGCATTCCCACTGCTACTTCAATTTTTGATCTTATAATTGACTCAGGCTTTTCTTTCGAAATTTCCTCAACACTCATTCCCCCTTCAGTTGATGCAACAACCATTATACTTTCTGAGCTTCTATCAAATACTAATCCTAAATATAATTCTCTTTCGATATCAGTTGCTTCCTCAATATAAATTCTATTGACAATTTTACCTTGGGGGCCTGTTTGATTGGTTACTAATCTTTTTCCTAACAATTTATCTGTCGCTTGAGCAACTTCCAAAGGACTATTACAAACAATAATACCTCCTGCTTTTCCTCTAGCGCCTGAATGAATTTGAGCTTTGACAACCCACTTTGATCCCCCAATTTCTCTAGCTTTATTCTCGGCGTTTTCAGGACTATAAACTATTCCACCTCTTGGGATTGTTACCCCAAAATCTGAAAGTATTTTTTTTGCTTGATATTCGTGTATATCCATTTTTTTTATTTTTTTTGTATTAAATTATTTATATTAACTATATTTTCAGCCATTCTAGCTGAAGCAGCATCAATCATTCTACCATCTAGTTGGGCTGCTCCCTTTCCTTCTGCAGCTGCTTTTTTTAATTCATCTAAAATTCTATTTGCTTTATCTACTTCTGCTTTAGGAGGTGAAAAAACTTTATTAGCTAAATCGATTTGGGATGGATGAATTGCCCATTTACCCTCTATTCCTATTGCAGCTGCTCTTTTTGCTGCATCAACATAAGAATCTGGATCATTAAAGTCCCCAAAAGGGCCATCTATTGCACGCAAACCATAAGCTCTGCATGTTACAACCAATTCAGATAAGCCATGATGCCATTGATCGCCAGGGTAATCAGGGTTTAAACCTCCTATTACTGTAGTTCTAGCTCTTAAGCTGGCTGCATAATCTGCAACTCCAAAATGCAAAGCCTCGAGTCTATCACTTGAGGTAGCAATTTCTTTTATATTCGACATTCCTAAAGCAGTTTCAATTAAACATTCAATACCAATTTTATTTTTTAACTTTTTGTTCGTCTCAATTTGAGTAAGTAGACAGTCAACCATATATACATCACTCGCAGTTCCAGCTTTAGGTACTAAAATTGTATCTATTTTTTCACCTGCTTCCTCTACTAGTTCAACTATATCTCTATACATATAGTGAGTATCTAAACTATTTATTCTTACAGAAATTGTTTTGCCTTTTTCTTTCCATTTAATTTCATTTAGTGCTTTGATCACATTTGCTCTAGCTGACAGTTTATCATTTGGTGAAACAGCATCCTCTAAGTCTAAAAATATATAATCTGCCGCTGAATTAAGAGCCTTTTCGAACATTTTTGGTGACGAACCAGGCACTGCAAGTTCACTTCTTTGCAGTCTAGATTTTGCAGTTTTATAAAATTTATGGCTCATTTTTTTCTATTATTTAGTTCTTCCATTACATCTTCAATTTTTATTTGATTTGCTTCAAGATACATTACCAAGTGATAAAATACGTCTGCTGCCTCGTGAATTTTGTTAGTATTTTTTTCTACAGCTTCAACCAATTCATTTATCTCCTCTAATACTTTTTCTTTGCTTAAAGACTTATTGCTTAACAATTTATTTGTATATGACTCACTTACTGGATTTATTTTTCTTAATCTTGCAAGTTCAAATAGGTCTTCTAGAGTTTTTAGCATTTTAAATCCTATCAGTAAGTTTTAATAAGTTCAATCAGTTGATAAAAGAATTTAATTATTATAGGTTCTAGTTTATGAGAGAGACTTCTTATATTACCTCAAAGCTTTTTAATGGTGATCAAATTAGGCTTTTAAACGAAAATATAAAAAAAAATCTTATTATTGCTAAAGATAGTCCAAACAAAGAAGCTATTAAAACTTCTCAAGTAAAGTTTGTTAGATTATTTTCAATTCAAAAACTGATTCTTCCATTTATAGATTTTATAATATCGTCAAATACAAATCATTTTGGATATGATTTATTTCAATTAACTGCTAGTAAAATCCTTAATTATAATACCTATGAGGTTAATGAGGAATATACATGGCATATAGATGCTTCAATGCAATCACCTGTAAGAGATATAAAACTTACATGCCTATTAAATTGCTCTGAAGAAAAATATGAGGGTGGAGATTTATGCCTTTTCAGAGATGGTGAGGTTAAAATACAAAATTTTAATCCGGGTTCTGCAGTAATATTTCCATCGTTTACAAATCATAAAGTTAATAAAATAACTTCTGGTTCAAGAGCAACATTGGCAATTTGGATGGAAGGTCCAAAATTTAGATAACTAATTAAATTCTAACAGGTATTCCTTTTGAATCTAAATATTTTTTTGCATCCAAAATTGAATACTTGCCATAATGAAATATAGATGCTGCCAACACAGCATTAGCATTTCCAAGTTTTATACCATCCAATAAATGATCTAGATTTCCTACTCCGCCAGATGCTATTAAAGGTATATTAACTTTAGAAGAAATTGATTTCATTAAATCAATATCGTAACCAATTTGGGTTCCATCTCTGTCCATAGAAGTCACTAATAATTCTCCAGCCCCACAAATTTCCATTTGTTTTGAAAATTCCAAAGCATCAATTTCAGTTTCATTTCTTCCACCATGTGTGAAAACTTTCCAACAATCATTTACTTTTTTTGCATCAATAGCTACAACAATACATTGAGATCCAAATTTTTTTGAACTTTTTTCTACTAAATCAGGATTTTGAACTGCAGCAGTATTAATAGAAACTTTATCAGCACCACAGTTTAATAATTTATTTATATCATCAATGCTTCTAACCCCACCACCAACAGTTAAAGGAACAAAACATTTTTTTGATGTTTTTTCAACCACATGGTAGATAGTATCTCTATTTTCATTTGAAGCAGTAATATCTAAAAAACAAATTTCATCTGCACCACCATCAGAATAAATTTTAGCTTGCTCAACTGGATCACCAGCATCTTTAAGATCAACAAAGTTAATACCTTTTACAACACGGCCATTCTTAACATCCAAACAGGGAATTATTCTATTTTTAAGCATCTTCTTTAACCAATTCCTCTAATTTAATATCTCCATCATAGATAGCTTTACCAACGATTATTCCTTCAATATTTTTAAAATTCTTTGCTTTTTTAATATCATCTATTGATGAAACTCCACCAGAAATAATCACAGGACAATTTGATTTCTCTGCTACTTTTGATGTTTCTTCAAAATTTGGGCCTTGTTTCATTCCATCTTGGTTAATGTCTGTATAAATTAATCTGCTAACACCATAATCATTAACTTCTTTCAAATAATCTAAAGTCAATTTATTAGAATTTTCTTTCCAACCGGATACCGATAAATATCCATCTTTTGCATCTAAACCTAGGGCAATTTTATTTGGAAATTTTTCACATGCTTCTTTTAAAAAATTTTTATCTTTTATTGCAGCACTTCCTAAAATAACTTTTTCAACTCCTGCATTAATATATTTTTGTATGCTTTCAAAATCTCTTATACCTCCACCAATCTCAACTTTAAGAGCAAATTTACTAACTATATCCTTAATAATATCTAAATTTACTGTTTCGCCAGTTAAAGCTCCATCTAGATCAACAATGTGTAAATTTTTAAAACCATGGTCTTTATATTTTCCAGCTTGTTCAACTGGTGACACATCGTACTCTGTTTTACTATCAAAGTCTCCTTTGACTAATCTTACACATTTTTTATCTTTAATATCTATTGCTGGAAAAATTTTCATTTTGTGTATTCGGTATATCAGTTTTAATACAAATCATTTTATAAACTTATAAAATTATCAATTATTTTTAATCCTATCTTATCACTCTTTTCAGGGTGAAATTGAGTTCCAAAAATATTATCTTTTTCTACCGCGCAAACTATATTTGATGAGTAATCAGTAGTCGCTGAAATTACGTTTTTATCATTTGGTATAAATTCATAACTATGAACAAAATACATATGAGAATTATTTTCTATATCTTTGAAAATCTTGCTTTCGTTAACGATATTAATTTGGTTCCAGCCAATATGAGGAAGTTTATATTTTCCATTTTGATTATTGATTTTTGAAACTTTTCCTGAAATCCAACCCAATCCTTTAGTTTCTGTATCTTCATAACCAATATCTGCGAACATCTGTAATCCTACACAAATTCCTAGAAGAGGTTTTTTATTTGTAATTGCAAATTCATTTAAAGTATCAACTAAACCATTGATATTATTAAGTCCATCAACACAACTTTTGAACGAACCTTGTCCTGGTAAAACAACTTTATCGCTCGATTTAATTTTATTAATGTCTGAAGTTACTTCTATTTTTACTTTATCTTTAGCAACTTCCTTAAACGAATTTATTACTGAGCTGATATTTCCTGATTTATAGTCAACAATTGTGACATTCATCAAATTTATAAAGAACCTTTGGTAGATGGTATTGTTTTTTTATTTCTTGGATCTATTTCTAATGCAGATCTCAGTGATCTTGCTAAGCCTTTGAAGCAAGACTCAATAATGTGGTGACTATTATCACCATAAATATTTTCAACATGCAAAGTTATTCCAGCTGATTGGGAAAATGCTTGAAACCACTCTTTAAAAAGTTCAGTATCCATCTCTCCTAATTTTTCAACTTTTAATTTTACATTCCATATAAGATAAGGCCTGTTAGAAACATCGATTGCAACTCTTGTTAAGGTCTCATCCATTGGTAATAGAGCATGTGCATATCTTTTGATACCAATAAAGTTTTTAGATGCTTTTTTTAAGCATTCGCCAATTGCAATACCTGTATCTTCTGTTGTATGGTGAAGATCAATGTGAGTATCTCCTTTTGCCTTTAAATTTAAATCTATTGATGAATGTTTAGACAATTGCTCAAGCATATGATTTAAAAATCCAATACCTGTATCGACCTTATATTTACCTTTGCCGTCAATATTTAGGTCAACACTAATTGATGTTTCCTTTGTCTTTCTTGAAATTTTAGCTTTTCTCTTCATTAATTTTGATAGGTATATAACATATTCCTCTTATATCAATAAAACTAAACACCCCTTGAACTATTTAAAATAATATCCATTTAACAGCTATGACAACAATTGTACTGGTAAGAAAAGAAAATAATGTCGTAGTTGCTAGCGATGGACAAGTCAGTATGGGAAATACTGTAATAAAGAGCACTGCAAATAAAGTTAGAAAAATTGAGAAAAGAAATGTGATTGCTGGATTTGCAGGATCTACTGCGGATGCTTTAACATTATTTGAAAGATTAGAGTCAAAATTAGAAAAGCACGCAGGAAATTTAGCAAGAGCAGCGGTTGAGCTAGCTAAAGACTGGAGAACGGATAAGTATTTAAGAAGATTAGAAGCGCTGATGGCAGTAGGTGATAAGGAAAAAAGTTTTATAATTTCAGGGACTGGGGATGTTTTAGAGCCTGAAGGTGATGTAATAGGTATTGGTTCAGGTGGAAATTACGCTTTAGCTTCAGCTAAAGTATTAATGGATACTGATTTATCAGCTGAGGAAATTGCAAAAAAAGCTATAAAAGTTGCATCTGACATTTGCGTCTTTACAAACAACAATATTAGTATCGAAAAAATCTAATGGAAAAATCAAACGTAACAACATTTGTACCTAAAGATAAAAAAGGTGATGAAAATATCTTAAACTCCTTGTCGCCTAGAGAAATTGTTTCTGAACTAGATAGATTTGTTGTGGGTCAAAAAAATGCAAAAAGGGCAGTTGCAATTGCATTAAGAAATAGATGGAGAAGACAAGCTCTCGAAGGTGACATGAAAGATGAGGTTCTTCCCAAAAATATTTTAATGATGGGGCCAACAGGTGTTGGAAAAACAGAAATATCTAGAAGATTATCAAAACTGGCAGAAGCTCCTTTTGTAAAAGTTGAAGCTACTAGATTTACTGAAGTTGGTTATGTGGGAAGAGATGTTGAACAAATTATAAGAGACTTGTTAGAGATAGCAATTTCAATGGAAAAAGTAAAAAAAAGAAAAGAAGTTCACGCAAAAGCTCAGAAATTAGCTGAAGAAAGAGTGTTAGATGCGCTTGTTGGAGAAAAAGCAAGTGTTGCTACAAGAGAAAGTTTTAGAAAAAGATTAAGAAGTGGTGATTTAGATAATAATGAAATTGAGATAGCAATTAGTGAAAATAATCAAATGCCTCAGTTTGAGATTCCTGGAATGCCAGGAGCTAATGTGGGTATGATAAATATTTCAGATATGCTTGGTAAGTCTATGGGTGCAAAAGCTAAAAAGAAAAAAATGTCAGTAAAAGAATCTCATGAAATTTTGATTAATGAAGAGTCTGATAAATTAATTGAGCAAGATAAAATTATAAAGGCTGCAAAAAATTCAACAGAAAATAATGGAATAGTATTTTTAGATGAAATAGATAAAATTTCTGCAAGAACTGACAGGGTTGGTGGAGATGTTTCGAGAGAAGGTGTGCAAAGAGATTTATTACCACTAATTGAAGGAACATCTGTGAGCACTAAATATGGAACCATTAAGACAGACCATATTTTATTCATTGCCTCAGGAGCTTTTCAGCTGGCAAAACCATCTGATTTATTACCAGAACTCCAGGGAAGATTACCTATTAGAGTTGAGCTTGATGCTCTTAACAGTGACGATTTTAAAAGAATTTTAAAAGAACCAGACAACAGCTTAATAAAACAATACAAAGCTCTATTAAAAACAGAAAATGTTGATCTAGAGTTTACTGAGGATGGAATTGATACAATTGCAAATATCGCATCAGATGTAAATTCTAAGATAGAAAATATTGGAGCAAGAAGATTGCACACAATAATTGAAAGAGTGTTAGATGAAATAAGCTTTACTGCAACTGACAGAGCTGGTGAGAAGATATCTATTAATTCTGATTATATTCATAAAAATCTTGGAGAATTAGTTAAGGATACTGATTTATCTAAGTTTATCCTTTAAATTTTTTAAGATATAACTCAAAACTTCCTTTATTGGGATTTTTTATATCATCTTCATTAAAACTTTTTATCAATTTTAGTAATGATGAATTTGATTTTATATATTCAGGCACAGAGTATTTTAATATACTTAACTGTTCAGATTGATATGGGTTTTCTTTATTTTTAGATCTAGAACCTTTGCCTGTAATGAATATTATTTTGTTTATATTTTTTGAGAAACAAGATCTTATAAATTCGTCGGCTATCATATTTGCATTTTCTAGTGTGCAGCCATGAAGATCTAATGTTTTTTCTGATAATTGATTTATAGTAAAATTTAATTGATTATCTTTATCTTCTAGTTTCTCAGATTTATTAACAAAATTGTTCCAATCCTCAATATCTTTTTTTGAAATTTTTTTTTTCAATTATGCTTGTGTGTCAACTAATAACCAATTTGGATTTTGAGATCTAATATCTCTTGAAAATTTCCAAGTATCATAAACTTTTTTGATTTTTTCAGGATTACCAGACACTATTTTATTATCTTTATCTTTTACACAAGAAATAATTTCACTTACAAAATCCACTGAAACTTCAAGCATATTATTAATTTCATTATGATTTTTTATATCAGCTGAATTAATTCCAATAAATGTTGTTTCTGATTTAAGACCTTGGCCTTTTCTCTCATTTATTGCATCAGTAAACTCGTTAAGAACTTTCTTATCCAATAATGATTTTATATCTTTTAGGTTTCCAGATGAAAAACAAGTAATAATATTTTCATATGCAATTTTTGCACCATTTAAAAATTCTTTTTTTGCGGTTTCATCGAAATTTTCTTTATTTAATATTTTTGTTGCTTTTTTTGGGGGGCTTTCATGCGCAAAACTAGCGGTCATATTTTCCTCATGACCAGTTCTTTTTCCTAAAATTCCTCTTAATCTTAGAAAAATAAAGCCAGCAACCATTGCTAATAATATAATATCTATGTATTCAAAACTATAACTCATATATATATAATATTTACTATGTTGCTTAATTTCAACTGACAAATTAGATTAAGACAAATGAACTCACTACTTTTTTTAATTATTGGTGTTCCTATCATTGAAATCTATCTATTTATTAAGATTGGAGCAAAGATAGGCGCTGTATCAACAATTTTACTAATTATATCTACAGCTTTAATAGGGTTAGTTTATGTTAGATATGAGGGCTTTAATACACTTAGGTCAGCTATGAGTCAGTTGATAAAAAATGAGATCCCTTTGTTTGAAATAATTTCTGGCGCAGCTCTAGTTATTGGTGCTTTTTTACTTCTATTGCCAGGTTTTTTAACCGATATTTTGGGTTTCTTGCTAATTTTTCCGTTAACTAGAAAAATTATATTCAAAAAAGTTTCTACAAAGTATAAAGAAAAAAACAAGTATATAGATGGTGAATACAAAGATTTAGATGATAAATAAAAATGAGTGAAAAATATAAAATTCTTGCACAATTTATTAAAGATATGTCAGCTGAGACACCGAATATAGAAACTTTTATTTTTGTCAAAGATTATATCTCTAAATATAATTTCAATATCGACATAAATTCGATACCAGTAAAAGATAAAGTTATCGAGGTAAATACTAGATTGTCTTTATCTGACCCAAATAAAAATGAAAAAAAATCTTATTTTGAAATAATTTTCGCAACAGTAATTAAAATTGATGATGAATTAAAAGAAAAGAAAGAAATTGAAAAAATTATTCTTTGTGATCTACAAAACAAAATTTATCCAGGTATAGAAAAAAAATTTTTTAAACTAGTAGTTGATTCAGGTTATCCAGAACCGAAACCAAATAAAAAAATAGATTTTAATGAATTATACTCTTCAAAACAAAATTAAAAATTTTTTTTTTTTAAAGACTTTTTTATAAAATTTTTGTGTAACTCCAATTCTTCGGCTGATGGAATTACAATTCCTTTAAAATAATCTATATTTTTTAAATTATTAAAATTTGAAGTTTTTTCAGTGACTTCATTAAAATCTAAACTGGGTTCTTTTTGATTAAATAAATTAATGTATACTTTGTATAATAATTCACAGTCAATTAGAGCAGTGTGCTTATCTCTTTTTGAATTGTCTATTCTAAATCTCTTACACAAAGCATCAAGACTAACACCTGATCCTGGAAATTTATCCCTAGCAATTTCTAATGTGTCTAGAGTGTTTTTAATATCTATTTTATTTTTTCCAGCTAATTCTAATTCATGATTTAAATGAGCAATATCAAATTCAGCATTATGAATTATTATCCTTTTTCCATTTATGAAATCTA
Source organism: uncultured Pelagibacteraceae bacterium (assembly GCA_902566785.1). Classification (GTDB taxonomy): domain Bacteria; phylum Pseudomonadota; class Alphaproteobacteria; order Pelagibacterales; family Pelagibacteraceae; genus Pelagibacter. The sequence goes on from CACFKI010000016.1 coordinate 11,312, forward strand.
AAAATTCTTCTGCAATTTCTGAGAATTTTTTTTTGTCAGCTAAAAAATCATCAGTATAACCGTGGACTTCTAGTGCTTTTTGGGAAACTTTTCTTTGGGGATTTA
>CACFKI010000017.1 GCA_902566785.1 uncultured Pelagibacteraceae bacterium
ATTTTCTGAGAGCAATATCATATTTGAAGATACAAAAATTGATATTAAAAATATTGGAAAAATCTACTTTAATAATATTAGGTCTTTTGAGAAAAATGATAAACTTTACCTCAAAACAAATGCAAAAATTGAGATAGTTAATAAAAAACAATTTTTTCAAAGATTTCTAATTTCAAAAAAAGATAGGTCATTAATTAGAGATTTATATGTTGATGTAGAGATTAATTTGGATGAAAATAAATATTATTTATCAAATTTTTATTTCAAAGATACTATTAAAGATGAAATAGATATTGATTATAGTGAAGTTAACAACTTTCAAAAATTATCTTTGCTTGTTAGAGAGGAATTTTCAAAGCTTAAGATGGAGTAACCATCTTTTTTGGATTAATTAATAAATCATACATTTTCTCATCAATTAAACCAGAGTTTAAAGCTTCTTGTTTTAATGTTGAATTATTTTTTAATGCTTTTTTTGCAATTTTAGCAGCATTATCGTATCCAATATGTGGAGCTAAAGCTGTTACTGTCATTAAAGAATTATCTAAATATTCTTTTATTTTTTTTTTGTCAGCTTTAAGTCCTCTTACACAATAAATAGCAAAATTTTTAGAACTATCCGAAAGTAGATCAATTGATTGAAGTATATTATGAGCAATTAAAGGTTTAAAAACATTTAATTCAAAATGTCCATGTGAACCAGCCATTGTTATACCATTATGATTTCCAATTACTTTAACACAAACCATTGTTACAGCCTCAGACTGCGTAGGATTAACTTTTCCAGGCATTATTGAAGACCCAGGTTCATTAGAGGGTAAAATCAATTCTCCATAGCCAGCCCTTGGACCCGATCCAAGAAATCTTATATCGTTAGCTATTTTCATTAAACATACAGCTAGAGTATTTAATGATCCAGAAAAATTAACAATTTCGTCATGTGCAGCCAAAGCTGCAAACTTATTTTTAGTTGGCTTAAATGGTAATTTTGTAATTTTTTTAATTTCTTTTATTATTTTTTTATCAAAATTTTTTTTACTGTTAATACCTGTTCCTACAGCAGTACCTCCTTGTGCCAAATTATAAATTTCGTTAAGTCCTTTTTTAATCCTTTCAATACAATCTTCTAATTGTGATTGATATCCTGAGAATTCTTGCCCTAAAGAAATTGGCGTTGCATCCTGAAGGTGAGTCCTACCAACTTTAATTATACTTTTAAATTTTTTTACTTTTTTTTTAAGTTCATTATTTAATAGTACTAAAGATGGAATTAATTTTTTTGTTGTTTCTATAGCTACAGCTATATGTATAGCAGTTGGAAAAACATCATTTGTCGATTGAGATTTATTTACATGGTCATTTGGATGTACGGGTTTTTTGGAGCCTTTTTTACCTCCAAGAATTTCTATTGCTCTATTAGCTATAACTTCATTTACATTCATATTTGTTTGAGTACCTGAGCCAGTTTGCCAAACTTTGAGTGGAAAATGATTATCTAATTTTCCACTAATTACCTCGTTTGAAGCTTTTACAATTGCTCCAGCAATATTGTTTGGAATTTGCCCATCCTTTTTGTGAACAATAGCTGCAGATTTCTTTATAATACCTATTGATTGTATCAAAATTTGTTTAACTAGTATTTCACCAATATCAAAATATTTTTTCGATCTTTGTGTTGAAGCACCCCAATACTTATCATTGGGAACATCAATGTAACCCATGCTGTCAAATTCTTTTCTTTTTTTCATTATATAAAATAGGCTTATAGCTTTAACTGTTATACATTAAATATATAAAAAAAAAAGTAATCACATTTTAAATACTTAGGAGCAATATGACTAATTTTGAAAAAGTAGGGATCTTCATGAAAACATTTGGCCAAGAAGTAAAAGAAAAAGCGGGACTTGGTAACGAAAAGCTAAATCAACTAAGATTAGGCTTAATTAAAGAGGAATTGGATGAATTAAATAATGCTATTAGGGACAATGATATTTTGGAAGTGGCAGACGCCTTAACTGATATTCTTTATGTAACATATGGCGCTGGCCATTCCTTTGGAATAAATTTAGATAAATGTTTCGATGAAGTGCAAAAATCTAATATGAGCAAGCTAGGTGGAGATGGAAAACCCATATATAACGAAGCTGGAAAAGTTATGAAGGGACCAAATTATTTTAAACCAAATTTAAAAAAGTTTTTATAAATTATTTTGTCCATTCTGGTTTAATTATTTTTAGTGTCGCTTCACCACATTTATATTCTATATCTTCATCAAGATTAATTTGTTTAAATTTTATTAGAGCAAATGGAAAACGTCCTTTAATTAATATTTTGCCTACTTCAATTTCATTATAATCAATAGTACCTTTTTCAAGGGTTCCACTAATTACCTTAATTGGAAACAATCTTTTTATGAGTTTATTTTTTAATTTAATTCTGGCTGTATTCTCTTGGCCTACATAACAACCTTTTTGAAAATCTATACCATTCAATTCTTCAAAATTACATTCAATACCAAATAGTTGATTTTTTAGTTTTTCTGTATCTATTTGCGCTATACCTAGCTGATGACTTAATTCATAATATTCATCAACATTGGAGGATGTAAGATTAAGTTTTTTAAGTGACAAATATAGTTTTTCAAGATTAATTATTATTCTTGCACCAAGTTCTTTATTTCTTGGATCTAACACTACAGGATCTTCTCTATATCTTATGGTGAGCCCAGAAAGAGCTTTAGCTTTATCAAATTCCAAAAATTTATCTTTACTTATTGCTGCTACAACAAATTCATTGCTTAAGTTTATTATTTCTACTTTAGACCTTAGCTTATATAATGTTAATTGGTTAAATAATTTATCTGCTTGTATTTTTTCACAGTCTAAAAAATATCCATTTTTATGTTTAATTATTAAAAAATCAAAAAGATATTTTCCTTGAGGAGTTAAAATTGATGCAAATAAACTATTAAATTCATTTACTTTATTTATGTCATTAGTAATAATATTCTGTAAAAAATCCTTTGCATCTCTGCCTTGTATAAAAAGAATTGCTCTATCCTCTAGTATATAAACCTTTTTATTATTCATAATTGATTGATCTTCAATTATAATATAATAACTTTTTCTTCAAATGTTAGATCTTATAATTAAAAATGGAAAATGTTACGTTGATGGTGATTTAAAAGACGTTGATGTTGCTGTAAAAGATGGAAAAATCCATCAGATTGGCCAAATATTAGAACAAGCCAAAGAAACAATCAATGTTGAAGGCCAAACTGTATTACCAGGCTGCATAGATACTCAAACACATTTTAGAGAACCTGGATCAACAGATACCGAAGATCTTCACTCAGGTAGCAGGGCAGCAATAGCTGGCGGTATTACCAGTGTGTTTGAAATGCCAAATACTAATCCACCAACATCTAATATTAAAGAGTTTCAAAGAAAACTAGATCTTGCCAAGAATAGAATGTTTTGTAATTATGCTTTTTATTTTGGGGCAACAGCAGATAATACGGATGATCTTGCAAGTTTAGAAAGATTAGAAGGATGCTGTGGTATTAAACTTTTTGTAGGATCTTCAACTGGTAATTTACTAGTGGCTGAGGAAAATGATATAGATAAGGTTTTTCAAAATGCATCAAAAGTTGTTGCAGTTCATTCAGAAGATGAAGCTATTTTAAAAGTTAATAAAAAATTAATTAAAGAGGGCGATGTTCATACCCACCCAGTATGGAGAAGTGTAGAATGCGCAATTGCATCCACAAGAAGAATTGTTCGAATTGCAGAAAAGCATAATAAAAAAGCTCATGTTCTTCATATTACTACAAAAGAGGAAATAGATTTTTTATCTCAACATAAGGGCAATATTACATTTGAGATTACACCTCAGCATTTAACTCTTTATGCTCCTGACTGTTATGACAAGCTTGGAACTTATGCTCAAATGAACCCACCATTAAGAGATAAGTCGCATTATGATAGATTGTGGTATGGAGTTAGAAATAATTATAATGACACAATCGGATCAGATCATGCGCCTCATTTAAAAGAAAATAAAGACAAGGTATATCCCAACACTCCCTCTGGAATGCCAGGAGTTCAGACTTTAATGCCTGTAATGTTAAATCATATTAATGATGGAAAATTATCCCTCAAACAATTAATGAACTTTGTTTGTGAAAATCCTGTTAAAATTTTTGGAATTAAAAATAAAGGATTTATTAAAGAAGGATTTGACGCAGACTTTACCATCGTTGATATGAATAAAACAATTGAAATAAAAAATGAAAATATTGAGAGCAAATGCAAATGGTCACCTTTTAATGGATTTAAATTTAAAGGTACACCTACTTTTACAATTATTGCTGGAAAAATTAAAATGCATGATGGAAAAATTTTAGGTGATCCTGATGGAACACCTTTGCAATTTAACTAAGCTTTCCAGTATAACTATTTACTAATATTACACCAATTACAATTAGGAATAATCCCAATATTGCTTGCCAAGCTAAGGTTTGTTTAAAGAATATATAGCCAAGTATTGCGATGGTAAATATTCCAAGACCACTCCATGTTGCATACACAATTGCTATTGGAAGCTTATTAACCACAAAAGTTAATAAATAAAATGCAGTGAGATAAAATACAGATAGAGCAACAGTAGGTATAAGTTTTGTAAAGTTTTGAGATACAGGAAGTAGCATTGTTCCAGCTACTTCACAAAATATTGCAGCAATTAAAAAAATATAGATCTTAACCATTCTTTAAAATTTTATGATTAACCAAATCTTCTTTTATTTCAGTTAAAATCGCGGGATCATCAATAGTAGGTGGGATTTTGTATTCTACACCATCAGCAATTTTTCTTATAGTTCCTCTCAAAATTTTTCCAGATCGAGTTTTTGGCAATCTTTTGATAACAATTACTACCTTAAATGCAGCAACAGGGCCAATTTTATCTCTAACCATCTGAACACATTCTTTTGATATTGTATCATTATTTTTTTCAACACCTGACTTAAGCACAACTAATCCAATTGGTAGTTGACCTTTTAATTTATCAGCAATACCAAGAACTGCGCACTCAGCAACAGATTGATGTTCAGATAATACCTCTTCAATTGCACCTGTAGATAATCTGTGTCCAGCTACATTAATTATGTCATCTGTTCTAGACATAATCCAAATATAACCATCCTCATCAATATGCCCTGCATCATAAGTTTGATAATAACCTTTATAATTTGACATATAATTTTCTTCATATCTTTTGTCAGCATTCCAAAGTGTAGGGAATGTTCCAGGGGGTAAAGGTAATTTAACTACAATGTCACCCATTTCATTTTCTTTTGCAATTGATTGATCTGGTTTAATTATTTTAACATCATAACCGGGTACAGCCTTACAAGCTGAGCCATATTTAGTTTTCATCATTTCTATTCCTGTACAATTTGAACTAATTGCCCAACTTGTTTCAGTTTGCCACCAATGATCAATTACAGGCACCTTCAAAAGATTTTCAGCCCATTTAATTGTATCAGGGTCAGCTCTCTCACCAGCTAAAAAAAGCGATTCAAATGAGCTTAAGTCATACTTAGAAAAAAATTTCCCTTCAGGGTCTTCTTTTTTAATAGCTCTGAAAGCAGTTGGAGCAGTGAACAGAGATTTTACTTTATAATCTGAAATTATTTTCCAAAAAGCACCTGCGTCTGGAGTACCTACTGGCTTTCCTTCAAACAATATAGTAGTGCAACCTTTAAAAAGAGGGGCATAAACAATGTATGAATGTCCAACAATCCAACCTATATCACTCGCTGACCACCAGATATCATCCTCTTTGATATTATAAATATTTTTCATGGTCCATTTCAGAGCTACAATGTGCCCCCCAATATCTCTTACGATCCCTTTTGGGATACCAGTTGTTCCAGAGGTATAAAGTATATAAGCATATTCATTTGCACCCATTTCAATACAATCAATATCTTTTTGATTTGATAAAGCTTCATCCCAACTTATTTCCGTAGGTTTATTAAGTTTAACCTCGTTATCTTTTCTTTGATAAAAAATTACTTTTTCAATTTTATGTTTTGCTAATTTTAAAGCTCCATGAACCAAAGGTCTATAATGAACAGTTCTGCCTGGTTCAAATCCACAAGAAGCAGTTATAAGTAGCTTTGCTTTACTGTCGTCGATCCTACTAGCAAGCTCATTAGAGGCAAAGCCGCCAAAAACTACTGAGTGTACTGCTCCTATTCTACCACAAGCCAACATAGCGATTACTGCCTCAGGTATCATTGGCATATAAATTATAACTCTATCACCTTTTTTTATCCCAAGATTATCTAATGATCCCGCAAATTTCGAAACTTTGTCTTTTAATTCTAAATAAGTAAATTTTTTTTTATTTCCAGTGATTGGACTATCGTAAATTAAAGCAGTTTTACCCCCTTTGCCATTTTCTATGTGTAGATCTAAAGCGTTATAACAAGTATTAGTAGTTCCATCTTCAAACCACTTATAAAAAGGGGGGTTAGATTTGTTTAATATTTTGGAAGGTTTCTTAAACCAAAAAATGTCATTTGATACTTCTTGCCAGAATTTCTCAGGATTATCGATAGATTCCTTATAAATTCTTTCAAATTCAGATTTCATTAAAGTTTTCCTAATGATTTGTTTTTTTTTAAAAATTAAGTTCCTAGTTGTATTTAATTTTAAAAACGTAATAAAATCAATACTTATTAAGGCAAAAAAACCCTTCAATAAACTTAATTTATTTGCTAATTAGCACCATGCTTTGAATCCAGTGAAAAGGATTCTTAGTTTAAATTTAAACTAAAAAAAAACAACTGAGAGGGAGTTTTTTATGAAAAAACTTAAATTGTTTGCTCTTGCATCATTAGCTCTATTGGGCTTTTCAGGTGCAGCAAATGCGGAGACTGTCCTTTTAGCATCTGACGACTTTGTTGGAATTTCTTTTTGGATTATTTCAATGGGAATGTTAGCTGCTACAGCGTTCTTCTTTTTAGAAAGAGGATCTGTTGCACAAGGATGGAAAACTTCAGTAACTGTAGCTGGTTTGGTAACTGGTATTGCATTTATACACTACATGTACATGAGAGGTGTATGGGTACAAACTGGAGAATCACCAACAGTTTATAGATATATAGACTGGTTAATTACAGTTCCATTACAGATGGTAGAATTCTATTTAATTCTAGTAGCTGTAGGTAAAGCAAACTCTGGAATGTTCTGGAGATTGTTAATCGGATCATTAGTAATGTTAATCGGTGGATACTTAGGAGAAGCAGGTTACATCAATGCTATGCTTGGATTTATCATAGGTATGGCTGGATGGATTTACATCTTGTATGAAGTATTTTCTGGTGAAGCAGGTAAAGCTGCTGCTAAAAGTGGTAACAAGGCTCTTGTAACTGCATTTAGTGCTATGAGAATGATCGTAACAGTAGGTTGGGCAATTTACCCATTAGGTTATGTATTTGGTTACCTAACAGGTGGTGTAGATGCTAATTCACTAAACGTGATTTACAACTTAGCAGACTTCATTAACAAGATCGCATTCGGTCTTGTAATTTGGGCTGCAGCTGTTTCATCAGCTGGAAGAGCTAGAAGATAATTAGCTTTAATATTTAATAGGGCGGGTATGTTTTGCATACTTGCCCTATTTTTTTTTATACCTATATAAAATTTATGCCCAAGATAACCTACATCGAACACAATGGTAAAAATCATACAATTGAAGTAGCTAATGGATTAAGTGTGATGGAGGGAGCAGTCCAAAACAATATCCCAGGAATTGATGCGGATTGTGGAGGATCAATGGCATGTGCGACTTGCCATGTTTATGTCAAAGAAGATTGGTTTAATAAACTTCCAAAAAAGGAAGATGGGGAAGAAGATATGCTTGATATGGCATTTGAACCAAAAAAAAATAGTAGATTAAGTTGTCAGATTATGGTTTCTGATGAATTGGATGGTTTAGAAGTTAATCTTCCTGAAAAACAAGTTTAATGATTAAAACTGATGCACTTATTATTGGAGCAGGTCCCACAGGGCTCTTTACTGCACACCAGTTAAAACTTATTGGATTAGATTGTATAATAGTCGATAATCTAGATAAAATTGGAGGTCAATGTATTGAGCTTTATCCAGATAAACCAATTTATGATATTCCTGCAATACCCGAATGCACAGGAGAAGAATTAACAAATAATTTAATTAATCAACTTAAACCTTTTAATATTAAATTTCATTTATCAGAGAGAGTAGATGAGGTAAAAAAAAATAATAGTAATTGGGAAGTAAAAACTAACAAAGGTACAAAATTTAGTACACCAAATGTGATTATTGCAGGCGGAGTTGGATCCTTTGAACCAAGAAAATTTAGTCCTAAGGAATGTGAAAAATTTGAAAATAAATCAATTTTGTATTCAGTTAAAGATAAGACAATATTTAAAGGAAAAACAGTCTCTATTTTTGGAGGTGGTGATAGTGCTTTAGACTGGGCTATTGAACTATCAAAAAATTCAAACGTAAATTTGATTCATAGAAGAGATGAATTTAGAGGCGCTCAACACTCTGTAGACAAAGTTCATGAGCTGAACAAAAATGGAAAGATAAATTTATTAACAAAATTTCAATTAAAAATGGTTAATGGCACAGATAAACTTGAGAGTATTGAGATAGAAAGTGATGATAAAGAAATTAAAAAATTAGAAACTGATTATATTTTAGGATTTTTTGGATTAATAATGCAACTTGGTCCAATAGCTGAATGGGGATTAAATATTGATAAAAAAACTGTTGCTGTAGATACTGAAAAATTTGAGACTAATCAAAAAGGTATATATGCAGTTGGGGATATTTGTACATATCCAGGGAAATTAAAACTAATACTATCTGGCTTCCATGAGGGTGCATTAGCGGCTAGAGCATGCTTTAAATTAGCAAGACCAAATGAAAAATATAGATTTGAATTCACTACATCGTCTAAGACAATTAAAAATCGGTTAGGTGTAAAAGAGTGATAGAACTATTTTCATCTGAAACACCAAATACAAGAAAAATTTCAATAATGTTAGAAGAAATTGGTTTTGATTATAAAGTTACGAAAATAGACATATCAAAAGGAGAGCAGTTCAACCCTGAATTTAAAAATATAAGTCCTTTTAATAAAACACCGGTTATAATTGATCATGAAAATGGAAAATCTATTTTTGAGTCTGGTGCTATACTTATATATCTTGGAGAAAAAAGTGGTAAATTTTATAACATTAAAAATAGGACTGAAATAAATCAATGGTTAATGGCTCAAATGGGAAATGTAGGACCAATGATAGGACAGCATCATCAATTCCATCATTTTAACCCAGGTAAAAGTAAATTTGGTGAAGACAAATTCTTTGAACAAGCAAAAAGAATCTATAAAGATTTAGAGGAAAGATTAAGTAATTCTAAGTATTTAGCTGGAGAAGATTATACAATTGCAGATATTGCAACTTGGCCATGGATTTCTAGACACGAATGGCATGACATAGGATTAAAGAACTATAAATATTTATCTGGTTGGTATGTTGAAATTTCAAAAAGAGAGGCAGTAATTAAAGGTTTTGATTTATTTAAAAATGGATCAAAAATCCCAAAACCCTAATCGTCAGCAAAAACTTTTTCCTCTTTTTCGTGTTTTTCTTGGGCTGCAATAGTTAATGTTGCAACAGGTCTTGCGATCAATCTTTTTAATCCTATAGGTTCTCCAGTATCTTCACAAAAACCATATGTTCCATCCTTTATTCTTTTTAATGCAGAATCTATTTTTGATATTAATTTAATTTGTCTATTAATCGCTCTCATCTCAACATTCTTTTCAGTATATGAGCTAGCTTGGTCTACAATGTCTGCAGATGTACTGTTATCATCTAAAGAGCTATTATAAAGAGCTTCATTATTTGCTTTTACAAGTTCGGTTTTCCAGCTTGTTAATTTCTGTTTAAAAAATGCCAAGTGCTTAGCACACATGTATTTTTCTTTTTCCTTTGGAATGTATGTTTTAGAAATTTTAACCATACTTAAATTTAGAATCTGGTGAATATATTCATCAATAAATTGGTGTCAAGAATGCATTAATTGTATAAATTGCTAAAAATGCCCATAAATAAAAAGAAAATAGATAATATTTTTATAATTTTTTTGATATCTCATTTATTTATATGGACTTTGATTCCATCTATTACCAATCATAATTTACCATTAGATACTATTGAGGCACTTGCATGGGGAAGTAATTTAGATTGGGGATTTAATAAGCATCCACCTATGAGTGCATTTTTTGTAGAAACTTTTTATAAAATTTTTGGTAAAAGTGATTGGGCTTATTATTTATTAAGTCAGTTATGTGTTGTATTTTCTTTTTTTATAGTATGGAAATTGTCAAAAGAATTTTTTGAAGAAAATTTTTTATCGTTATTATCCGTTCTTCTCTTAGAGGGTATTTATTTTTATAATTATACTACACCTGAGTTTAATGTTTATATTACCGAGTTACCTTTTTGGTCACTCTCAATATTTTTTTGTTGGAAAGCCTTAAAGACTAATTTACTTAGATACTGGATATTATTTGGAACATTTGCAGCCTTTGGTGTTCTATCTCATTATTTATTTTTTTATTTACTTTCATCCTTTAGCTTATTTTTTTTGTATAATCTTATTAAAAAAAAAATTAATTTTAAATTATTCGTTTCTTTAATTCCCTTTTTTTTAATATTATTTCCTCATTTTTTATGGTTAACGCAAAATGATTTTGTGACAGTATTTTATGGTTTGCATAGAACAGGTAACACTGAAAAAGTTATATTCGATTATATTTCCCATCCTTTAATTTTTATTAGTAAACAGGTTGGAATATTGATTCCTTTCTTTTTAATGGTTTCATTTTTAATAAACAAATTTAAAGCTAACTTTAATCTTAAAGATGATAAAACGTTTTTTTTGATAGTAACAAGCTTTTTACCAATTTTTTTAGTATTTTTAACTTCTCTAATAATGGGAGTAAAAATTAGAACAATGTGGATGACCCCATTTTATTTATTTATTGGAATTACAGTTATTTATATT
>CACFKI010000018.1 GCA_902566785.1 uncultured Pelagibacteraceae bacterium
AGTACCACCGGATGTAAAAGCCCTTGTTCTGGTGGTGTGATTGTTAAAAATTTCTAATAAAGTGCTGACTCTTTTTTAATATATTTATTCAAAACTTTTTTTAACTCTTTTTCTGAATTTGAAAAAAAATGATTAGCATCAGATACAGAAATGAATTCAACATTTATTCCTTTTTGAGCGCTTAATCTTTTATTTATTTCATTAATATTTTCTACTGGGACTAACTCATCCTTATTTCCATAAATCATTATTCCAGATGATGGACATGGAGATAAAAAAGAAAAATCATAAACATTTGGTTGTGGAGAAATAACAACAAATCTATTTATTTCAGGTCTTCTCATTAATAGCTGCATTGCGATTAGAGATCCAAATGAGAATCCTGCTATCCAACATTGAGAGTTATCAAAATTTTCTCTCTCTAGCCAATCTAATGCTGCTGCAGCATCTGCTAATTCTCCTTGTCCATTGTCAAATTCACCATCACTTTTTCCGACGCCTCTAAAATTAACTCTACACACAGAAAAATCATTTTCTTTAAAAATTTGAAAAGTATCTACGACAACTTTGTTATTCATAGTTCCTCCATACTGAGGATGTGGATGCAAAATTAAAGCAATTGGCGACGTGCTTTTTTTGCTTTTATAATATTTTGCTTCTAATCTACCTGCAGGCCCAGGAATAAAAATTTCTACAATTTTGCTATCCATATTCGATATTGATTACTGTTCTCAAAAATAATTTATATTTTTCTACCAAAATTGAGCGACAAAATGCAAGTTTTAAAATTTTATATAATCTTGACTAAAATAGTAGGGTATATATATAAATACCAATAAAAATGCGGAAAATATGAAACTATCAAGCAAAGGCAGATACGCGGTAATGGCATTGGCAGATATAGCCAGATTTCAACCCGAAAATCCGATACCTTTGAGAGATATATCTCTTAGGCAAGGAATTTCTCTAGTTTATTTAGAGCAACTGTTTTTGAAATTAAAAAAAAACAAAATTGTTTTAAGTGTCAGAGGAAAAAATGGTGGCTATATTTTAAATAGAAGTGCCAAAGATATAAAAATTTCTGAAGTTTTCTTAGCTGTTGAGGAGAAAGTGAAAACTATTGGATGTGAAAAACATTCAAGAAAAGGATGTAATGGAAAAAGTTCTAAATGTATTACTCACAATTTGTGGGATGAACTTGAAAATTATATTAATGACTTTTTTGAAAGAAAAACATTGAAAGATTTAATTAATTAAATTTATGAGAGAAAAAGAAATAGATATTTTAAAAGATTATAAATATGGCTTTACAACAGATATTGAAAATATTAAAGCTCCCAAAGGACTCAATGAAGAGGTAATAAGATTTATCTCAAATATAAAAAAAGAGCCTCAATGGCTTCTTGAATGGAGACTTAAAGCTTTTGAAAGATTAAAAGTTTTAAAAGAACCAGACTGGCAAAAACCTAAGTATCCTAAGATTGATTATCAGGAACTTTATTATTATTCTGCGCCAAAAAGTTTTAAAGAAAAACCAAAAAGTTTAGACGATTTAGATCCTAAGTTACTTGAGACCTACAAAAAACTTGGAATTCCATTACAAGAACAAAAAAGATTAAATGGAATTGCAGTTGATGCAGTTTTTGACTCAGTTTCTGTAGCAACTACTTTTAAAGAAAAACTTACTGAAAAAGGTATAATATTTTGTTCAATATCTGAAGCAATTCAAAAACATCCTGAATTAGTTAAAAAATATTTAGGAACAGTTATACCTATTACAGATCATTATTTTGCTACTTTAAACTCTGCGGTATTTACTGATGGATCTTTTGTCTATATCCCTCCAAATGTAAGATGCCCTATGGAACTATCTACATATTTTAGAATAAATGCTTCTGATACTGGTCAGTTTGAAAGAACATTAATAATTGCTGATAAGGGAAGCTATGTGAGTTATTTGGAAGGTTGTACTGCTCCAATGAGAGACGAGAATCAACTTCATGCTGCAAATGTTGAATTAATTGCACTAGATGATGCAGAAATTAAATATTCTACTGTTCAAAACTGGTATCCAGGAGACAAAGATGGAAAAGGAGGAATTTATAATTTTGTAACCAAGAGAGGAATTTGCAAAGGTAAAAATTCAAAAATTTCTTGGACACAAGTAGAGACAGGATCAGCTATCACTTGGAAATATCCAAGCTGCATTTTGCAAGGAGATAATTCAATAGGTGAGTTTTATTCGATTGCAATAACTAATAATCATCAAAAAGCTGACACCGGTACTAAAATGATCCATTTGGGAAAAAATACAAAAAGCAAAATTATCTCAAAAGGTATAAGTGCTGGACTTTCAGATATGACTTACAGGGGATTAGTGGATATTTCATCAAGGGCTAATAATTCTAGAAATTATACCCAATGTGACTCATTGTTAATGGGAAACAAATGTGGAGCCCATACAATTCCATATATAAAAAATAAAAATTTGGAGTCCAATATTGCTCATGAAGCAACAACGTCAAAGATTAGTGAGGAACAGCTACACTATTGCCAGCAACGTGGATTAAGCCAGGAAGAAGCTGTAGGTCTAATTGTAAATGGTTTTTGCAAAGAGGTTTTACAGCAATTACCAATGGAATTCGCTGTAGAAGCGCAGAAATTAGTGGGAATAAGTTTGGAAGGAAGTGTTGGTTAAATGTTAAAAATAAATAATTTAAATGCGAAAATTGAAAAAAAAACAATATTAAATAATTTTTCTTTAAATATAAACCCAGGGGAAGTTCACGCAATTATGGGTCCAAATGGATCAGGAAAAAGCACTCTCTCAAATATTTTATCCGGTAAAAAAGGTTACGAAGTTACAGGGGAAATTCTATTTGAGAATAAAAATTTATTTGAATTAGAAACAGAAGAAAGAGCACATAAAGGAATATTTCTAGCTTTTCAATATCCTTTAGAGATTCCAGGTGTAAATACAAATATATTTTTAAAAACATCTTTGAATGCAATTAGACGAGCAAAAGGTGAGAAAGAACTTGATGCGATTGAATTTCTTAATTTAGTAAAAGAAAAAGCAAAAAATTTAAAGTTTGATGAAGAAAAACTTAATAGACAACTGAATGTAGGTTTCTCTGGCGGTGAAAAGAAAAAAAATGAAATTCTCCAAATGTCAATTTTAAATCCAAAACTATCAATTTTAGATGAAACAGATTCTGGTCTAGACATTGATGCTTTGAGGGTAGTCGCTGATGGTGTTAATGCATTAAGAAAAAAAAATAATTCTTTCTTAATAATTACGCACTATCAAAGATTATTAGATTATATTAAACCAGATTTTGTACATGTTTTAATTAACGGCAAAATAACTAAATCTGGAGGACCAGAACTAGCTTTGGAGCTAGAAAAAAAAGGATATGAAAATTTCAATTAAATGAGAGAGCAATTACTAACAGATTTTGATAAAATTATTTCAGACTCAAAATTTTCTAATAATGATATTGAGCATAAGAGAAAATCATTAAATAAATTTATTGAGAATGGTTTTCCAACAAAAAAAAATGAAGATTGGAAGTTTTTAGATATAGGTAGAATAATAGATAAAAACATTGGGCAATTAGATTTTTATAATAATTATTCTTCCCAAAACAAAATTGATACTTCAATTTTTGTGAAAGGTTTAGAGCATAATAAAATTGTTTTTGTAAATGGAAGAATTGAAAAAATTGATTTAAAACATGAAGAAAATAATAAAATAGAAATTAAAGAGGAGTCCAAATCTATAAATAAATTTAACAATATAAATTCTCTAATCAATTTAAATAATGCTTTAACAAATAAACACTATACAATTACTACAAAATCAGGTTATTCACTTAAAAAACCACTAATTATCTACCATTCCACAACAAATAGTATTTATAAAAAAAATATAAATTTAAGATTGGATTTTAAATTAGAAAAAAATTCTTCATTAAAATTAATCGACTACTTTTACGATGACTCTAATGATAATTTTTTAAATATATTTTATAGTTTTGATTTAGCTAAAGACTCTATACTTAAAAATTATAAAATTGATCACAAAGATAATAAAAATTTAAAATATTCATATAATCATATAGACCAAAGTGAAAATAGTTTATCTGAAACATTTATACTTTCATCAGGGTCAAGTTATTTAAAACATGAAATAAATTGTAATTTGAATGAAAAATATTCATCTGCATTTGTTAATGGAATTTTAAAATTAGATGACCTTAAAAATCATGAAATTAAAACTAATATTAATCATTTAAATGAAAATACAAAAAGTTATCAATTAGTTAAAAGTGTATTAGGAAAAGCTTCAAAAGCCGCTTATCAAGGAAAAATATCTGTTAATTCGATTGCTCAAAAAACAGATGGATATCAATTAAGTAAGTGTATTTTGTTAGACAAAACTTCAGAATTTAATGCAAAACCAGAATTAGAAATTTATGCAGATGATGTTAAATGTTCGCACGGCTCAGCTTCAGGTAGTTTAAACGAGGACTCCATATTTTACTTAATGTCTAGAGGATTAAATTATGAGCAGTCAAAAGAGCTTTTAATTAATGGTTTTTTACTAGATGTAATTGAAAAAATTACAGACTCAGAAACAAAAAATTTAATCAAAAATACCTTAGGCCTAAAAGAATGAATATAGAAAATATAAAAAAAGAATTTCCAATATTTAGTAACAAAGTTCAAAACAATGATCTTGTTTATTTAGACAGTGCAAACTCATCACAGAAACCCCAAATAGTCATAGATAGAATTTATGATTTTTATACCAAAGAATTTTCAAATGTGGGAAGAAGTGTTCACTATTTAGCAGTAGCAGCAACAAATTTTTATGAAAACACTAGGAAATCAGTACAAAAATATATTAATGCAGAATTTGCTGATGAAATTGTTTTCACCAAAGGTGCAACAGAAGCAATAAATCTAGTTGCAAACACATTTGGTCAAAAGTTTTTAAATGAGGGTGATGATGTGCTACTGACAGAACTTGAACATCATTCAAATTATGTACCTTGGCATTTTTTAAGAAAAACTAAAAAAATTAATATAAATTTTGCTGAAATTAATGATTTTGGTGAAATAACAATTGAAAGTATTAAAAAAGCAATAACAAATAAAACAAAGATTATTGCACTTACACATTTATCCAATGTAACAGGAGCAATTTTGCCAATTAAAGAAATAATATCTCTCGCTCACTCAAAAAACATACCTGTGCTTATTGATGGTTGCCAAGGAGCCCCGCATCTTAACTTAGATATGCAGGATATTGATTGTGATTTTTATGCTATATCCTGTCATAAAATGTATGGACCAACAGGTTTAGGTGTTTTATATGCGAAAAAAAAATGGTTAGAGGTGCTGCCACCTTATCAAGGAGGAGGTGGAATGATAAATGAAGTCAATAAAGAAGGTATAACATACGGTGAATTACCAAATAAATATGAAGCAGGTACAATGGCTACAGCTCAAGTAATTGCCTTCAATGAGTCTATTAAATTTTTAGAAAACATAGGTATAAAAAATATTGAAAAACATGAAAATGAAGTAATTAAATATGGTGAGGAGATTTTAAGAAAAAATAATTCAGTGAAACTAATTGGAAATCCTAAAAGTAGAGGGGGAGTTCTTTCTTTTAACATAGATGGCATTCATCCTCATGATATTGCAACAATTCTTGACGAGGATGGAGTTGCAATAAGGGCAGGTCATCATTGTTGTCAAATTCTCCACAAAAAACTTAATCTAACTGCGTCTGCTAGAGCTTCAGTAGGTGTATACAATATTAAAGAAGATTTTGAAAAATTAAACGAGTCAATAAATAAATGCAAAAAAATATTTGATATATAATGAATTTAAAAGAACTTTATCAAGAAATAATACTGGATCATGGAAAAAATCCAAGAAATTTAAGAAAATCTGAAAATTTTAATAAAGATGCCAAAGGACACAATCCTCTTTGTGGAGATAATGTTCATATTTTTTTAAAATTAGACGAAAAAAAAAAAATAGAAGATATTTCTTTTGAGGGAAGCGGCTGTGCTATTTCAATGGCTTCGGCCTCAATAATGACTGAATTATTAAATGGCAAAAATGAGAGTCAAACAAAGGAAATTATAAATGACTTCTTAGAAATGATAAAGAATAAAGATAAACTAGATAATGATAATCTTAATGAAAATGAAAAAACAAAATTAATGAGTCTTTCTGGTGTAAAGCAATATCCAATGAGAGTAAAATGTGCTACATTAGCTTGGCACACTTTAACTTCTGCTGTTAATGACAGCCAGGAAGATTTAAATATAGAAAAAATATGATTTTAAAAGATAAAGTTATAGAGGAAATAAAAAAAATTTATGATCCAGAAATACCAGTTAATATTTATGAATTAGGATTAATTTATGATATTGATATTGACCAAAATAACAACGTTAAAATAAAAATGACATTAACTACACCAAATTGTCCTGTTGCTGAAAGCTTACCCAATGAGGTAAAAAATAGTGTTAAGGAAATTAAAGAAGTTAAAAATGTAGATCTAGATTTAGTTTGGGATCCACCGTGGAATAAATCAATGATGTCAGAGGCTGCAAAATTGGAGTTAAACCTATAATGAAGCAAATTATAACATTAAGTGACAGTGCAGCATTAAGAATTAAGGAAATAATGTCAAATGCAGAAAAAAACGCTTTAGGTGTGAGGGTAGGTGTTAAATCTGGAGGCTGTGCAGGCATGTCCTATGTAATGGAATATGCCAAAGAGATAAATCCTAATGATGAAGTAATAGAGCAAAAAGGTGTAAAACTTTTTGTAGATCCCGGAGCAGTAATGTATTTGTTGGGAACAGAAATGGACTTTAAAAAGGAAGAACTTTCATCAACATTTGTATTTAAAAATCCCAATGAGACCGAAAGATGTGGTTGCGGAGAATCCTTTAAAATCTAGTATAAGTTTAGTGCATATCTGTATTGCGCTAATTGCATAAGTTTGATATTTATTGATTCATGAGAGACATAAAACATTTAAAATCAAATTCAGAAAAACTAGCAAATTCTATAAAAGAGAAAAATCTTTTTAGATCACAACGAAAAGCAGTTAACGCTGGTGCGAATGGAACTTTAGAGTACACCATAAAAGAAGGTGTTAATAAAGCTAAGATCGCTGACAGTATGTTAATTAAAAATAAAAAATAATTTATTTTAAATTAGCTGCTGTAATACATATCAAACTCTATTGGGTGAGGAGTATGTTCTAAATTGTAAATTTCCTCAAATTTAAGAGCGATATAAGCATCAATTTGATCGTCAGTAAATACATTTCCTTGTTTTAAAAAGTCTCTGTCTGTATCTAAGCTTTCCATAGCTTCTCTTAAAGAACCACAAACAGTCGGTATATTTTTGATTTCATTTTCTGACAATGTGTAAAGATCTTTATCGAAAGATTTTCCTGGATTAATTTTTTTCTTAATACCGTCTAGTCCTGCCATTAACATAGCAGCAAAAGTTAAATACGGATTACCAGCTGCATCAGGAAATCTAATTTCACATCTTGCGCCTTTTTTACTCAAAGTAATAGGAATTCTACATGATGCTGATCTGTTTCTTGCTGAATAAGCTAACAAAACAGGCGCTTCAAAACCTGGTATTAATCTTTTGTAACTATTGGTTGTCGCATTAGAAAAAGCATTAATAGCTTTAGCATGTTTTAAAATACCACCAATATAATATAAAGCTGTTTGTGATAAGCCAGAATATTTGTCCCCAGAAAACAGTGGTGACTTGCCTTTCCAAATTGATTGGTGAATATGCATACCAGAACCATTGTCTCCTTTTACTGGCTTAGGCATGAATGTAGCAGTTTTACCAAAGGAATGTGAAACCATTTGAACAACATACTTATAAAGTTGAACATTATCTGCTTGGTTTACGAGAGTGCCAAATAGCATTCCAAGCTCATGTTGACTTGGAGCTACCTCATGGTGATGTTTCTCTACAGTAATTCCAACATCTCTTAAACCTTTTAAATACTCTCCCCTCATATCCTGAGCACTATCAACTGGTGGGACAGGAAAATATCCACCTTTAATTCCTGGTCTGTGACCCATATTACCATTTTCATACTTTTTACCGGAATTATAAGGACCTTCAGTACTATCAATTGAAAAACCTGTTTCATTCATATCATTTTTAATTCTTACATCATCAAAAACAAAAAATTCAGGTTCAGGACCAAAATAAGCTTTATCTCCGATCCCACTTTTTATTAAATACTTCTCAGCTTTTTTAGCTATTCCTCTTGGATCTCTTTCATAAGGATCTTTTTTTACAGCATCTAAAATATCACAAAACAAAATTAAAGTGTTATGCGAAGTATAAGGATCTACTATTTTTCTTGATAAATCTGGTTTTAAAATCATGTCAGACTCATTTATTGCTTTCCATCCTGCAATTGATGAACCATCAAAAAATACTCCGTCATTAAGCATACCATCATCAACGACGGATGAGTCCATAGTAAGATGTTGTAGTTTTCCTCTTGGGTCTGTAAATCTTAAATCAACAAATTCAATACTCTTGTCTTTCATTACTTTTAATACATCTTTTGAACTCATAAATAATCTCCTTTAATTTTTTTTGAATAGATATCAAATTTAAGTTAATATAGTATGTCGTATAATTTGATAACAGCTATGCAAATTAATCATAAGTCATTTATTTATATTGATTAAAATCCAATAAATACAAGGCTTAATAACAATTTTTAGTTGTATAAATATTTAGTAAACATTTTATATGAGCGATCTATTAAACAAAGAACCTGTAATACGAGTTCAAAAAAAACTAAAGGAATTCGACGAAAGCTATAAAGTAATTGTATTGGATAGTTCAGCTCGAACTGCAAAGGAGGCTGCAGAAAGTTTGAAAACTGATGTTGGTTCAATTGTTAAAAGCCTTCTTTTCAGGTCACAGAATAATTTTTTTCTATGTTTAGTATCAGGTGATAAAAGATGCTCATTAAACAAATTAAAAAAAATTAAAAATTTAAAAGATATTTCAATGGCTAATCCGCAATCAGTTAAAGAGGTTACAGGTTTTACAATTGGCGGTGTATCTCCCATAGGTCATCTAAAAAAAATTGAAATATTTATAGATAATAATCTTAAAAGATTTGCAAAAATTTATGCGGCAGCTGGACATCCTCATTGTGTTTATAAAATTGATTTTGAAAATCTTATAAAAATAACAAATGGAACTGTAGAAGATATTACGGAATGAAAACTCCAACATTAAAAGATTATATATTGTTATCCACACTTTCTTTAATTTGGGCATCTGCATTTTTTAATATAAAAATTGCAACATATTCTTATGGACCAATTACAATCGCTTTTTTAAGAATATTTTTTGGTGCAATTCCAGTAATTTTGTTATGTGTTTACCAAAAAATAAAAATTGAAGCTTTTTCAAAAGATTGGAAATGGTTTGCTGCAATAGGTTTTTTAAATTTGGTAGTACCTTTTTTCTTAATTGCATATGGAGTTCAAAAAGTTCAAAGTAATTTAGCAGCAATTTTGATGTCATCTACTCCAATTAGCGCAACTATACTTGCTCACATGTACACTGATAAGGAAAAAATTAATATTTTTAAAATTATAGGAATTTTATTAGGTTTTTCTGGTATACTTTATTTATTTTCAGATAATTTATTAATAACAAAGGATAATATCTTTAGCGCATTAATGATTTTATTAGGATCAACTTTTTATGTGATTGGAGGTATCCTTACATTGAAAATAAGTCATAAAAAAAATGAAAATGTTACTGCTTCAATTTTAATATGGGGAACTATAATTATTTTTCCTATATCTATTTTTTTTGAGCAACCTTGGAACTTAACACCAAGGCTTGACTCCACTTTATCTTTAATTTATTTAGGAATTTTCCCAACAGGAATTGCATGGCTTTTAAGATTTATGATACTTAAAAATAATGGTTTAGTATTCCAAAGCCAAGTTGCTTATTTAATACCAATATTTGGAGTAATATTAGGATATATTTTTTTACAAGAAATTGTAACATCAAAAGTCATTTTTGCTTTGATAGCAGTTGTTTTAGGAATTTATTTTGTTAAAAAATCTACTACAATTAAAAGTTTTTGGGGCACTTAATTTTTTAATAATTTTAACTCATTTATATGTAGTGGTGAAACATTACAACATCCCCCCAATATTGTAGCCCCTCCACTCATTATCTCTTTTGAAAAGTTCTTAAAAACTTTTTCATCCACATCCTTTCTAAATCCTAGAATGTCATTAGGATTTTTACCTTCTTCATCATATTTAGCTGTATTGAATTTATTGACTGGTAACGGTTCATCTACTTTCCAAAGATTTGCTTTAAATCCAAAAGGTAAATTTAAATTTTTAAATTCATTTAGACTCTTTTTAATTATTTCTAATGATACACATGCCCCAATTACACCTATCCAATTATTACTTTTAAATTTTTTTACTATCTCATAGGCACTTTCTCCTGAATGTAATTTACAGTCTTTTTTTAGATGTAAGCCCACAAGGATTGGAATATTCATTTTTTCTACAACTTCACAAGCTGCCTCTACTTCTTTTCCACCTGAAAATACATCAAAATATAAAAAATCAACATATGGTCTAATTATTTTTGCTTGTTCATTAAAATCTTTTTTTATCAACGATATTTCTCTATCATCTTCTATGTACGTTCCATTTTGAGGAGGTAAACTGCCAGCTATTAAAATATTTTTTTTTGATATATCTCTAGCTTTTATTGCTAATT
>CACFKI010000019.1 GCA_902566785.1 uncultured Pelagibacteraceae bacterium
CAAACTAAAAAATCTCATTTCCTTTTATATAATCCTGTCTCAGTAAGTAAATATTTAATTCCCATTCTTTCTATTGCTAAAAAGGCATCCTCTTTATCATAAACCATTGGGTCTGACGAAATATTAAAAGATGTATTAGCAATTACTTGAATTTTGTGTTTGTTCAAACTCATTAATAGTTTTCCTAATAAACTTTCTTCATCACAAATTTGTACTCTAGACGTATTATCCACATGTATAACACCTTTAATATCATTTAAAACACTATCTTTTGGAGTTGCTGTTGCTCCCATGTGAGTATAACAGTTCATTAATTTTTTCTCTAGGTGAAAGTAATTTTCAGCATCTTTCTCAAGTACTGCAGGTGCAGTTGGTCTGAAAATATTTCTTTTTTTAATATCTGTACTTAAAACTTTTATTAATTCTGCTTTATGAGCATTGCAAATTAATGATCTATGACCAAGTGCTCTTGGTCCAGTTTCAATATTTGAATAACATGTAGCAATAATTTGATCTTCTGCGATAGTTTCAGCTGCCTTTTCTATAGAATTATTATCTCCTGCAATTTTATCAAATACTAAATCATAAAATTCCTCACTAGACTTTATAATTCCAGGAAAGATATTTTTATTTAGATTGTTCTTTGAAACTGTTTTATCATTTTTATTAATAAATCCATAATAAGCAGCTCCAATTGCTGCACCAGAGTCTCCAGGTGATGGTGGTAAATTTAATTTTTCTATAAAATCTAAATTTGCAGTTTTTCTCACAGCAGAGCTATTCATCGCCACCCCTCCTGAAAATAAAAAGTTCTTTTCACCAGTTAGTTCGTGAGCATATTTAAAAATTGCAAATAACAAATCTTCCAATAATTTTTGAGCTGAGGCTGCTACATTTGCATAAATTTTGAAATCTTCGGTTCCAACTTCAAAAGGTATGTCTGGTCTTCTAGGTTTTACACCTAATTCATCTGCTAATAAATCAGAATAAGATCTATCTGTTCTTCTAACGTAATCATAATATTTTGTATCAATTTCTAATTTGTTATTTTCAAATTTAATTGTTTTACTTAAAATATCGTAATACTTCGGTTCACCAAATGATGCGAGACCCATCATCTTATATTCACCTTCATTTACTGCGAATCCAAGAAAATCTGTAATTGCTGAATAAAACAATCCCAAAGAATTAGGGTATTCTGAACTCCATACATTTACAATTTCATTATGAGATTTTACATGATGAATAGAAGTACAATATTTGTCTCCATAACCATCTACTACTACAGATACGCAAGGAAATTCATTATAATAATATAAAGTACTTAACGTATGACTTAGGTGGTGCTCAGCATATAGAATAGGAATTTTTTTAACATTTAAATACTTTGAAAGATCCATATGGAATCTCATTGACGATCTCCAAGCATTTTTAAAATAATTTCTAGTTAAATCATTTTTTATAGGATTGTATTTTACAGAATGTTTTAATACTGTGATCCATGCCCTTACCGGTTTTTCGTAAAATGAGATGGATGTTAAGTTTTTTTCAGATAAATCATGGTTCTTGATCATTTCGAGTAAACTTTGTCTTGGAAATGATTTGTCACCCTTAACTCTAGATAACCATTCTTCTTTTTTAAAATCTATTAGATTTCCATCTGAGTCTAGTAAGGCAACAGATGCGTCGTGATAATAGGCAGATATACCAAGGTAAAACAATTATTAAACCACACTATTTGAATTTGAGGACATTAAATTTCTTTTATCTTTATCTGGTATAGAAATTAAATTTACAACTTTTCCAAATACATTAATTATAAAATTTAATATCGGGTCAAATATTTTATTTAAGAACTTCAAATTTTTATAATAGAACATTCTAAATCTATTTTTCATTTTTTCTCTTTTAAAAGCAATTTGTAGTCTTGCTTCTGGGAATTTTGACTCGTAAAATTTCTTTGCCATTCCATGATGAACTAATTCATCTTTTTGAATTGCATCTAATGTTGCTTCTGAATCATCCGCATGATTAAGCTCATCATCCATAATGTTCTTTAGGGTATCAACAGATTTAGTGTCTTTTATTCTTTTGCTTAGATAATCAAATGACTCTTTTGCTAAATATTCATTTGAGTATACAAACTCAACAAATTTTTTTAGAGGAAATTTTTCAACTAAAAAACCTTCTTTATCAACGTAACCTTTTAAAATTACATTTTGCGGTGAAAATTTATATTCTCTTTTGAATTCTCCTACTCCATTTTTAACCTGGTTTGACAAAACCTGAAAAAGTAAACCTGTATGTCTATATTCATCCAATGCATGTCTTATGTAACCTAACTTTAATTTTGGTGAAGTAGCTTTTTTTGCAGCAGTAAGCATTTCTAATGCTGAACCATATTCTGCATATGCGAACTCTACTAAAGTTCCTAACAAATCCTGATCTTTTTTGTCTGGTGATATGATCATAATTTAATAAATTCTGCTCTCTACTAGCATATCATTTAAATTTATTCCTGCAACTTTTGAGGTTTTTTTCGTCGCAGCTATAATGATTTTTACAATGATTTTTGAGGTATCATGTCCTCTTTTTTAATACCAGCTACCTTAACTGGTTTCTTCATTGCATCTCTTCTAAAAGGCTCACCTAATTCTTGATTTAAAATTACTTCAATGAAAGTTGTGATTCCTTTTTTTTGATCTTCACATGACTGTTTTATAGCTTTAGTTGTTTCTTCCATCGTTTTAACTGTTACACCTTTTAAACCACATGCATCAGCAACTTTTGCATAACTTAATTCTGGATCTAACTCTGTTCCAACAAAATTATCATCAAACCATAATATTGAATTTCTTTTTTCCGCACCCCATTGATAATTTCTAAATATAACCATCGTAATAGCTGGCCACTCTTTTCTTGCACATGAGCTCATTTCATTCATGCTTATTCCAAAAGCTCCATCACCAGCAAACCCGATTACAGGAGTATCTGGACATCCTATTTTTGCACCAAGTATTGAAGGAAATCCGTAACCACAAGGACCAAATAAACCTGGAGCTAAATATTTTCTTCCTTGTTCAAAAGTTGGATAAGCATTACCTATTGCACAATTATTTCCAATATCTGATGAAATAATTACATCATCTGGCATCGCAGCTTGTATTGCTCTCCAAGCTTGTCTTGGTGACATTCTATCACTATCTCTTTCTCTTGCTTCTTTATTCCATACTGTGCCTGGATCGTCATCTTCATGATCTAAACTTGTTAGTGTTTGTAACCATGCTGATTTTGTCTTATGAATTAAATTTTTTCTATCTTCACGTCCTTGATTGCCAGCATCTGAAGATAGTTTTTCTAAAAGTTGTTGCGTCACTAGTTTTGCATCACCACAAATTCCAACTGTAACTTTTTTTGTTAAGCCAATTCTATCTGAATTCATATCTACTTGAATAATTTTTGCATTTTTTGGCCAATAGTCTAACCCATATCCAGGTAGTGTAGAAAAAGGATTTAATCTTGTTCCTAATGCAAGAACAACATCTGCTTTTGATATTAACTCCATCGCAGCTTTTGATCCATTGTATCCCAAAGGTCCAACTGCAAGTGGATGACTGCCTGGAAAACTATCATTATGTTGATAACCATTACAGACAGGTGCATCTAATTTTTCTGCAAGTTTTTTACATTCCTCAATTGCACCTCCAATTACCACTCCAGCTCCAGATAAAATAACCGGAAACTTTGCTTCTGATAACAATTTTGCAGCTTTAATTATTGCATCAGCTCCACCACTTTGTCTTTCTAGTCTTACTATTGGCGGAAGTTCTATATCTACAACTTGAGTCCAATAATCTCTTGGAACATTTATTTGTGCTGGTGCAGATCCTCTTATTGCTTTTTCAATAACTCTATTTAAAACTTCTGCCATTCTTGAAGGATCTCTTACTTCTTCTTGGTAACAAACCATATCTTTAAATAAATTCATTTGTTCAACTTCTTGAAATCCACCTTGTCCCATTGTTTTGTTTGCTGCTTGCGGTGTTACAACAAGTAAAGGAGTATGATTCCAGTATGCAGTTTTAATTGGAGTTACAAGACCAGTAATACCTGGTCCATTCTGAGCAATGACCATTGACATTTTTCCAGTGGCTCTAGTATATCCATCTGCAATTAAACCACCGTTAGTTTCATGCGCTACATCCCAAAAAGTAATACCAGCCTCTGGAAATAAATCTGAAATTGGCATAAAAGCAGAACCGATTATACCGAAAGCATGTTCTATACCATGTTTTTGTAAAACTTTTACAAAAGCCTCTTCTGTTGTCATTTTAGTCATTTAAATTCTTTCTATTTTAAAATTTTATTTGTTTAAGGCACCGATTAATATATAAGATCTAGGAAATTTCAAATAAAGAAATCGTCACAATGGCAAGTACTGACATTATTATTCATGATGAAAAAGACAACGTAGGCGTTGTAGTTATTGAAAAAATCACTCCAAATATGGACTGTAATTGTTGGATAATGGAAAATGATAAATCTGCTAAAATTCAGTCTAAAAATGAAATACCTCTTGGACATAAAATCGCTATGGTGGATTTAAATGAGGGTGACACAATAATTAAATACGGACACGACATTGGAAAAGTTGTTAAAACAATTAAAAAAGGTGAGCATGTTCATGTTCACAATGTAAAAACAAAGAAGTGGTAAATTATGGATATTCCAAAAAGTTTTTTAGGTTATAAAAGAGAAAATGGTAGAGCAGGAACAAGAAATCATGTAATTATTTTACCTGTAGACGATATTTCAAACGCATGTGCAGAGGCTGTTGCTAACAATATAAAAGGCACTATTGCACTGCCCCACTCTTATGGAAGATTACAATTCGGAGCAGACTTAGAATTACATTTTAGAACTATGATTGGTACGGGAAAAAATCCAAATGTAGCTGCTGTGATAGTAATAGGAATAGAACCTAAGTGGACTAAAAAAATTGTAGATGCAATTGCAAAAACTGGAAAACCAGTTGAAGGATTTAGTATTGAAGGTGTTGGAGATATTGACACAATCGCAAAAGTTTCAAAAAAAGCTCAAGAGTTTTCAATGTGGGCTTCTGAAAAACAAAGAGAAGAATGTCCAATAAGTGATCTGTGGATTTCAGTAAAGTGTGGTGAATCTGATACAACATCAGGACTTGCATCAAATCCTACAGTTGGAAATTTAATGGACAAATTAGAACCACTTGGAGTTCATTTATGTTTTGGTGAGACTTCTGAGCTCACTGGAGCTGAAACTGTTTGTGAAAAAAGAGGTAAAACACCTGAAGCGCAAGCAAAATTTAAAAAAACTTGGAATGATTATAATGATTTTATTTTAAAAGAAGCAACAGATGATTTATCTGAAAGTCAGCCAACAGCAGGAAATATTGCTGGTGGACTAACAACAATTGAAGAAAAAGCATTTGGAAATTTCCAAAAAATAGGTTCTAGACAATTTATAGATGTTCTTGAACCAGCTGAAGAACCTACAAAAGGAAAAGGTTTATATTTTATGGATACTTCATCAGCTGCAGCAGAATGTGTTACGCTACAGGCTGCTGGAGGCTTTAATATTCATTTATTTCCAACCGGACAAGGAAATATAATCGGTAATCCAATTGAACCAGTAATTAAACTAACGGCTAATCCACTAACTGCTAAAACTATGAGTGAGCACATTGATGTTGATGTTTCAAAAATACTATCAAGACAAATGAACTTGGATCAAGCTGGTGATGAATTAATTAAAGCAACATTGAGAGTTGCAAATGGTAGGCTAACTTGTGCAGAAGCGTTGGGTCATAAAGAATTTGTTATGACTAAACTTTATAGAAGTGCTTAAAAC
The DNA here is from genome assembly GCA_902566785.1 of uncultured Pelagibacteraceae bacterium. GTDB lineage: Bacteria > Pseudomonadota > Alphaproteobacteria > Pelagibacterales > Pelagibacteraceae > Pelagibacter. The sequence goes on from CACFKI010000019.1 coordinate 5,890, forward strand.
TTTTTTTTAATTTAAATATTTGTTTAAATCTAATGCGTGATGTTTTCTAATTTTTGCATTTTTTTCAAACTCTCTATGCCTTTTTGCAGCAATTGATATCCACTTCTCCATAATTTTTTTGTGGTCTGGAAAATTATCTATATTATTTTTATGAAACTCAGAACTTTCTTCTGTAAATTTATTTATAATTGGTGAATTTAATAATTTTGGATCTATTATATGAACTAACTCAAGCATTTGACCTCTGGCTAAGCGTGAGAAATATATATGGCTACTCCATAGCATAATCTTTGGTAATTTAACCTTGTTATCCTTTAACCATTTTTTAAGTTGAGCATTGCTTACTTCGGGATCATCTGGAAAATTTAATTCTTTATTTGTATCAAGATGTCTTACCCTCATGCAATTTACTGTGTTTCCTCTTTTATAGAGTTCTAACAAGTAATATTCAGGTCTTTCATAACAACCATCATGCTTATTTTTATACATTATTTCTTGGACAGCAGTATTTACTATGCTCTCATATACTCCAGCGACATCTGCTAAACCAATTGAAATAATCTCAGTCACACTTTCACCCTCTATCTTGACAAGAGTATAATCATCAAACCAAAGACCATAATAAAAATCTCTTTCTTTAGTAGCTAAATACCAGTCACCAGGGCTTAATTTGGTTTTAAGATATTTGTTTACTTTAAATTCATCTAAATTTATTTTTTGAGCTATTGATTGAGTATTAAAAATAAAAAATATGAAAATTATTTTAATTATATTTAATATGAATTTCAATTTAGTCACTTGCTTTTAATTTGGCTATTCTTTTTCTATTCCAATCTGAAATTAATTTTCTCAATCCTGCAGCTCCAACACCTAAAACAACTGCCAATACTACAGAGGTTAAACCATAAAAAGTTGGAAGATCTTTAGAGTATTGTAGAATAAAATCACCTAAAGGCCCTAGTTGATTAATTCCATTTAATGTTTTTTCAATAATAACTTCCTCTTTTATAAATCTTTCAAATGCAATGGCTATTCCAACTGCTAAAATTAAAATTGCTAAAATCGTTTTAAACTCAGTGCTATCAATTTTTTCACCTATCTTTTGTCCAACTTGAACTCCGAGTATTGAGCCTAAAATTAATATAGTAATTAAAACTAAATCTATAGTTCCATAATTAAGTGCGTGTAAAACTGTAACAATTGCACTAACAAATATTGTTACAAACAATGACGTACCTGGAATTAATTTAGTAGGCATACCAATAATGTAAATCATTGCAGGTACTAAAATAAATGCTCCTCCAATACCCATAATAGCTGCGATGTAACCAACGATTAATCCAATAATAATCGGAGTAAATGCACTTTCGTATACTTTTGATTTTTTAAATCTCATTCTAAAAGGTAGTCCATGTATCCAATAATGTTGGTGTAATTTTTTTCTAACATTTATTTTTTTTCTTGCTTTATCAATTTCTGAGACACCTTGTATCAACATAAATGTACCTAAAATTGCTAAGAGGTACATGTAAGCTAATGCAATGACATCATTAATTTTTCCAATATCTTTTAAATATGTAAATGTAAGTATACCTAATAAAGTTCCAAAAACTCCTCCTAAAACAATCATCAAGCCCATTTTATAATCTAAGGTACCTTTTAAATAATGTGTAGTTGAACCAGAAACGGAAGTTCCCAATATATTGCTTGCTTCATTTGGAACTGCATAAGCAGGAGGAATTCCTAAGAAGATTAAAAATGGAGTCATTAAGAAACCACCTCCCACTCCAAATAATCCAGAGAGAACCCCTACAAATAAACTTAAAAAGAAAATGATTGGTATATTTATTTCAACTTGAGCAATAGGAAGAAAATACTCCATAGCTTTAACTATTCCTCTAGAAACAGAATGTCAACAATTGATTAGATTTTTAAAAAAGTATTAATTAAAATGAAAGACCAGTAAGCCGCTAATCCAAAATAAATAGTGTTTTTCATATTTATAATTGAATTTAAATTTGGTAGATGCTTAACAATTGATTTAGTATTTTTTAAAAACTTATTAAGCATATCCAGCGAATACACCCCATAAACTTAATTTTCAAGTAAATTTTTAAAAAATAGTTGCCCCAAAAACTTTTACAAGACCATCCTCTTCACCCAAGACAAGTCTTCCTAAAAAATCTCCAGGTAATTTTGTGCTAGTTTGTTTGTATAAAATAGTAATATAAAGACCTCTTCTAAGACAGCCAAATGCTTTACAGCCTTCAGCCAAAGACGAGATAAGCTCATTTCCAGCCCATTGCTTTCCAAGTTCTACTTCATTTGCCCCGTAAAGCATTTGAGATGAAAAATCTCTAGTGAAGCCCCCATAATCTTTAATGTTTGATGATTTTACTAAATTATTCCAAATTGGATCTGCAATTTTTATAATCTCTTCGTCTGATTTATCGAGAAGGCTCATTAAGACGATGTTTATGATGCTTCTTTTTTCTCTTTTTCGTCAACGATATGATAAACTGGCATCTTCTCCATTGTGAATTTTCCTGTTTTTGGATCTCTTCTCGAAACTGTTAAACAATGCCAATTTTCATCATCTAGTTTCATGTAGTCACCTCTGTAGTAATATCCAGGCCAACGAGTTTCTTTTCTAAATAAAGTATGCTCAGTTACACACTGAGATGTTAAAGTTCTATGTTTTAACTCCCAGGCCCTCATTAATTGGTGATAGTCTTCTGCACCAACATTTTCTAGATCCTCTTGTAACCAATCTAAAAGCTCTAAACCTTTTTTTAAAGTGTTTTCATTTGTCATATAGTTGTAGGAAATACCACCAACATATTCATCCATAATTTTTTGCAATCTTTGCAAACCTTGTATCGGTGAAATATAACTTGGAGATACTGTGCCTCCTGTAATTTCATTTCTTCCAACAGTGTAATTTTCTAATGGTTTATATATTACCTCTTTAAATTCTTCACATTGTTTATCAGATACTTTTATATCTTTAGCCTTTTGCTCTTCAATATATTTCACTGCAGCTTTAGCTGCTAATCTTCCTTCAGTAAAAGAACCAGAAGAAAATTTATGAGCACTCCCTCCTACAGTATCTCCTGCTCCAAATAATCCATCAACTGTTGTCATTCTATTATAACCCCAGAAATATTCTGGTGGAGATAAATCCTCTGGACCGCTTACCCAAGCTCCTGAGCATGTTGCATGTGAACCCATCACATAAGGTTCTGAGGTTGTTAATTCAGGGTTGGTATACTTTGGATCAATATTTTGAGATGCCCAAACAACTGCTTGACCAACTGTCATTCCTAAAAAATTTTCCCAACCAACTGTCTCTAAATGAGGATCTTGGAAAGCTTCTTTTGTAACCATGTGAATTGGTCCTCCACCCGCCATGGTTTCTTGGATGAAAGCATGATTTCTTAAGCATGTTGGAGTTGGATGATGATCAATATATTCACCTACCAATTCTTTTGTTTGGTCATACCATTTCTTTTCATAATTTTCCCCATTTGCATTTTGAGTATAAGTTTTTAAATGTAAAAAATATGCTCCAACAGGGCCATA
>CACFKI010000020.1:0-2500 GCA_902566785.1 uncultured Pelagibacteraceae bacterium
TTTTTTTAGGAAATATTGCAATTTTTTTTTTCAAACTAAGTCCTCAAAATTAATATAATCATCAATATTTAAATCTTTATTAATTTTTTTTCCAATTACTTTTTCTATTTCATAAGGATTAATGCCTAATCCTGGTGACTTTAATACAATATCCTCAATTGTTACAACTTCTCCCTTTTTTTTATTTTTATTTAAAACTGGTGACTTTCTCATTTTTATTAGGGGTTTTGTTTCTGTAACAAGCTGCCTTTTTTCATCTGAACCTAGCATAATTTCTATTCTTTTTAAATTTCTTACAAATTTAGCTAAACCAGTTGGTTCTAGTGAAAAAGCATTGTCAGTTCCTTTGTTTGCTCTATTTAAAGTAAAATGTTTTTCGAAAACTCTTGCACCTAGCATATAAGCTATTGGCCCAGCATCAATACCATTTTCATGATCTGATAAACCCAATCTAATTCCTGGGAAATTTTTTGCATATGTGGTTATAACTCTTAAATTCATATCCTCTAATCTTGCTGGGTATGATGCAGTGCATTGTAGAATACTTAAATTTTCATTAAAATTAAATATATTTTCTTTAGCTCTTTTCACATCCTCTAAAGTTCCACCTCCTGTACTTAAAAAAATTTCTTTTTTTGTTTTAGCAATTTCAGCTTGCAAATATGTATTTGTAATATCAGCAGAAGCAATTTTGTAAGATGGTAAATTAAATTGTTCTAAAAATTCTAAAGATTTTAAATCAAATGGAGTTGCAAAAAAATCTATTTTTAATTGTTTTGCATAATCAATTAATTCTTTGTAGTCATTTTTATTTAATTCAAGTTTCTCTCTGTGCTCACCATAAGATGAACCAAAACTATTCGGATTATCATATATTTGATTGAAAAAATTTTTTGTATATAAAGATTTATTATCTCTTTTTTGAGTTTTAACTGCATTTGCTCCAGCATCTTTTGCTGCTTTTATAAGCTCTAATCCATGTTTTACGCTACCTTGATGATTGTTTCCAATTTCTGCTATCACATATATATTTGAATTATTCATAAGATTTTTAAATATAATTATTTTTGAGAAATAATTCTATATTAGATATTTTCCATGATAAGTCTCTTTTATAGTTTTTTTGGTCATAATACTTAGTATTATTAGGTTTAAAGTTATTTTTTGACATAATTTTGTTTATATTGTCATTTTTCATTTTATAAAAAACCTCAGGAAATCCTGAAAAACCCTCTTTCTTGAGAATTAATTTCTTATCAAAATATTTTGTAAATAATTTTTTTAAAATATATTTTTGTTTAAACTCACCTTTTTCAGCAAAATTCAATTTATATTTTAACGGTAAATTTATAAAAATTTTCAAAATTTTCTTTTGAATAAATATGTTTCTGGGCTCGACTGAATTATCACAACAAATCAGATCAGTAGATTTATTGGCTACATAAATAGATTGTATAAAATAATCACAAAAAAGTGAAGATAAAATATTTCGCTCTTTTTTATTTTTGACAAAATAATACCTTCTGTAAGCATCCTGCCAACTTTTTTCTAAAATACTTTTATATTCTTCTGTAGGTCTATATTTTTTTATAAAATTTCCTTGATTATTAATACTGCTGTAAGGAGAGTAATTTTTTTTTGATTTCACATTTTTAAATGAATCAATATAAATTTGTTGGCCACCCAATAGTTCATCACAACCATCAGCAGAGAAAAAAAATTTACAATTGTTATTTTTAAATTCCTGAGATAAAAACATTCTTGATGGTAAATCATGGGTAAAAAAAGGACTAGATAATATTTTGGAACATTTTTCAGCAAGATATTTATATTTTTTTTGATTTATATTTTTTATTTTAACTTTCTTATCGATATATTTTTCAAAATTTAAAAATTTTTTATTTATATTGTCTTTGTTTTTATGATTTATATTTAAAAAAAGTGATGGATTTCCTTGTTTTAACAATATTGCTGATTGTAGTGAGGAGTCTATCCCACCTGAAAATATAGTTCCAAATTTTTTTTCAGGGACCATAAGCTTTGCTTGACTGTTTAACTCAAAATCCAATTTTTCTATCAAATCATTTTCAGAACATTTAGAATAAAATTTATAATTTTCCTCTGAAATCCAATCAAATGAATTTTCATACTCTGTAATTCTCAATGAAGAATTTTTTAAATTAAATTTTAAAATTCCTGAATTCTTTAAAATTTTAATACTTTTAAAACAAGTATTGTTAATAGGCATATAATGTCTTGTTGAAAAATAATTCTTAATAACATTTGTATCGATTTTTAAGTTTACATTTGAGTTTTTTAAAAAAATTTTAATACTTTTAATAGTTGATGATGCTATAAAATATTTTTCATCATTATAATAATAAATACTTTTTTCTCCTTGAGAATCTACCATTATATGAATTTTATTTTTATTTTTATCTAAAATTGCATAGGCAAACATTCCATTTAATAGTGTTGGAATTTTTAAAATATCTATTTT
>CACFKI010000020.1:7500-9104 GCA_902566785.1 uncultured Pelagibacteraceae bacterium
AAGACCCGGGAACGTATTCACCGCGGCGCGCTGATCCGCGATTACTAGTAATTCCAGCTTCATGTACTCGAGTTGCAGAGTACAATCCGAACTGAGGCATTTTTTTAGGATTTGCTTAATGTCGCCATCTTGCTTCCTATTGTAAATGCCATTGTAGCACGTGTGTAGCCCAACACGTAAGGGCCATGAGGACTTGACGTCATCCCCACCTTCCTCCAGCTTATCACTGGCAGTTCTTTCAGAGTGCCCAACTAAATGATGGCAACTAAAAGTGAGGGTTGCGCTCGTTGCGGGACTTAACCCAACATCTCACGACACGAGCTGACGACAGCCATGCAGCACCTGTGTTTCGTCCGGCCGAACCGAAAACTCTAATCTCTTAGAGTCGCGACGAACATGTCAAGTGTTGGTAAGGTTCTGCGCGTATCTTCGAATTAAACCACATGCTCCACTACTTGTGCGGGTCCCCGTCAATTCATTTGAGTTTTAACCTTGCGGTCGTACTCCCCAGGCGGTGTGTTTACTGCTTTCGCTGCGACACTGAAAATAAATTTCCAACGTCTAACACACATCGTTTACGGCATGGACTACGAGGGTATCTAATCCTCTTCGCTACCCATGCTTTCGTTCCTCAGCGTCAGTAATGATCCAGAAAGCTGCCTTCGCAATTGGTATTCTTTCTAATATCTACGAATTTCACCTCTACACTAGAAATTCTGCTTTCCTCTATCATACTCTAGCTAAAAAGTTTTGATGGCAGTTCCAGAGTTGAGCTCTGGGATTTCACCACCAACTTTTTTAACAACCTACGAACTCTTTAAGCCCAGTAATTCCGAACTACGCTAGGTCCCTTCGTATTACCGCGGCTGCTGGCACGAAGTTAGCCGGACCTTCTTATTCGGGTACAGTCATTTTCTTCCCCGACGAAAGAGCTTTACAACCCAAGGGCCTTCTTCACTCACGCGGCATCGCTGCATCAGAGTTTCCTCCATTGTGCAATATTCCCTACTGCTGCCTCCCGTAGGAGTTTGGGCCGTGTCTCAGTCCCAATGTGGCTGATCATCCTCTCAGATCAGCTATTGATCAAAGTCTTGGTAGGCCATTACCCCACCAACAAACTAATCAAGTGCAGGCTCATCCAATGGCGCATAAAGCTTTCTCCGTAAAGACTTATGAGGTATTAGCACAAGTTTCCTCGTGTTATTCCTCACCAAAGGGAAGATACCTACATGTTACTCACCCGTCTGCCACTAAGTATTGCTACTTCGTTCGACTTGCATGTATAAGGCGTGCCGCCAGCGTACGTTCTGAGCCATGATCAAACTCTCAAGTTTAAAAACGGCGCACACTAGCTTCTATATAAATTCTAAGAATAAAATTTATATATGTATGAAGTGTGTACGACAAATTTGGTAACCTTAACCGTCCACACTTCTCTTCTTAAATTTTCACATATAAAATAGCTAATTAGGCTAAAAAGCCTAATAAATAACAACTTTTTTTACGTTGAGTGTGACGCTTATAAGCTATATTTAATGGAAATCAAGTAATTAGATTTAAAAAAAATAGCTAAAAAAACTACAAAAATCAATGTTTTTTGTTAA
>CACFKI010000021.1 GCA_902566785.1 uncultured Pelagibacteraceae bacterium
AAGATGATATTTTTCTTCCTTTAACAATTTTTTTTGGCCATTTTTCTCTGAATTTCTTAAGATCTTTTTGTGCATCTTTTAGTTTTGACAAATAATATATTTCATATAGAGCCATTGCATAAATTTGGCTCCCAGGGTTTCTATCATTATATTTTTGAGTTCTTTTAAACCTTAAAGACATTTCTGCAGTTGCTTTATTTTTTAAGCATATGAAATTATCGATTTTACAATTTTTAAACGTTGTTTCCATTAAACCATTTGGATATGATTTTGGCATATCTAAATTACCTATCTCTTTTAATTTTGTTTCAACAAGATCTATAGTTTTTTGATCAGAATATACAGGTAGAGAAAAAAGTAAGAAGATAAAAACTATAAAAATTTTTTTCATATTTTTGATTCTTAAGAAAAAATAAATAATTTTCAAGTTTCTTAGTTTGGCCCTTGAAAATTTGGATTATATACCCATATAAACTAGTAAGTCGCCTGATGGGGCTTATATAAATAAACTTGCTTTAAAAAGGAGGATATTATGACAAGTAAGGATCTATCTATATTCAATTCACTTAGACCGTTTTCTATTGGTTTTGACGACATGTTTGACCAGTTTGAAAATATGTTAGGTAATGGAGGTTTGACAATGCAGTCAAATTATCCACCATATAACATTAGAAAAACAGGTAGAGATAACTACGCAATAGAAGTTGCTCTTGCTGGTTTTAGTAAAGATGATGTTGAAGTCGAGTTTGAAGATAATTTATTAACAGTGAGAACAAAACAAGTTGATAAATCTGAAAACAAAAATGAAGATGGTGAGGTAATACACAGAGGTATTTCACAAAGACAATTTGCTAGATCATTTACAATTGCAGATGATGTGAAAGTAAATGGAGCAGAGTTAAAAGATGGTCTTTTAACTATAGCTTGTGAAAGAATTTTGCCAGATCATAAGAAAAAAAGACTTATAAACATAAAATAAGTCTAACCCTTGCTTGTGGGGGTTGCCCCACAAGTTTTAACTTAAATACATCCACTTGAAGTAAAACCAACAATAATTCCATTTGAGTTTACTTCAAATTTTCTTTCGCAAGGTATTCCATATTTTTTAGTTTTATAAACTAAAATTTCATTTCCAAGCTCATTAATGAAATCCTCATTAGGTGCGCCTAACTCCATTTTTAATTCGTTAATCTGTTGACCAACAAATAATCCAAATCTTTCATTTTCTTTTGCAGCAACCTCGTCAGATTTTTTTTTTATAGTTTGGCATCCACTAACAAAAAATATGATTGTTAACAAAATAATTAAATTTTTAATTTTCATGATTTGATCTTAACAATGAATTGTGTCAGAAAAATTAACCTTATGGTTGTAAAAATTAATAGTTTAGTAACAAAATTGTTATATTTTACCAACTTCATTAAGATTTTTTTTATCGAATCATCTAGTGTTCTTTAAAAACGGAGGTCTAATGTTAGATAACTACTTTAATTACAAAAAACATAAGACAGATTTTAAAACAGAAGTCATTGCAGGAGTTTCAACTTTTTTGACAATGGCCTACATTATGTTTTTAAACCCTGTCATACTTGCCGACGGTGGTTTTGATTTTGGCGGTGTTTTTACAGCAACAGCTATAGCTACAGCTTTAGCATGTTTTATTGCTGCATTTTACGCTAAAACGTGGCCTGTTGGACTTGCTCCTGGGATGGGAATTAATGCTTTCATCGCTTATGGAGTTTGTTTGGGAATGGAATATACTCCTGCAGAAGCACTAGGTGCTGTCTTTGTTGCAGGTGTAGTTTTCTTAATAATTTCTCTAACTCCAGTAAGAGCATGGTTAATTAACTCAATACCAAAAAGTTTAAAACTAGGAATAGGAGCTGGTATAGGACTTTTCTTAGCTATTATAGGATTTGAACTTATGGGTCTTACTGCTGATAATCCAGTAACACTTGTGCAGCTTGGAGATGTTTCTAATCCTTTATTGTTGTTGGGTGCAGCTGCTTTTGTTTCAATGATAGTAATGGAAAAAATGAATATTAAAGGAAATATTATTATTGGAATTTTAGTATTTAGTATAATCGCTTGGTTAACTGGATATGGTAAATTTAATGGTATAGTTTCATCACCACCACCAATGACACACTTGTTAGCTTTTGATTTGGGTGCAGCATTAAGTGCATCAATGGTGACTGTGGTATTTACCTTATTCTTTATTGACTTTTTTGATACAGCTGGAACTTTAACTAGTGTCGCAAACGTTGCAGGAAAAGTTGGTAAAGATGGTAAAATTCAAGATATTGAAAAAGCAATGTTGTCAGATAGTGTTTCAACAGTTGCGGGTTCAATGCTTGGAACGTCTACAGTAACAACTTATGTTGAAAGTGCTGCCGGAGTAAAAGCAGGTGGAAGAACTGGAATGACATCATTGGTCATTGGTTTATTATTTCTGTGCTGTTTATTTTTAAGTCCTTTGGCAACATCACTTCCTAAAGAGGTTGATGCTGCAGCTTTGATATATATCGCTACTTTATTTGTTAGAAATATTTCTGATATAGAGTGGGATGATATTGCAGAAGCAGGGCCTGCAGTAATTGCTATGATCGCTATGCCGTTTACATATTCAATATCTAATGGAATAGCTTTGGCATTTGTTTCATATGCAGCAATTAAAATCTTTACTGGAAAATTTGCAGATACAAGTCCAGCAATATGGGTTGTAGCAATTCTAAGTGTTATTAGTTTTGCTGTAGCTTAAAAATTTATTAAAAAAGGGGGCTAATTATTTATTTAGCTCCCTTTTTTTGTTTAGAAATTATTTCTTCTATATTTAATTCTTCATAATGCTCTGTTGGCTGAATAATCCATGGGTCATTTTCAAGCATTACAGGACAAAAGTCAGGTGTGAAGGACGAAGATTTTTTCTTCCACAAACATGCAGTTTTAATTTCTTTTATATAGTTTTTTACTGGTTTATATTGTTTCAACCATTCTATACTTTTGTTTAAAGTCAGGCCTGTATCTGAAAGATCATCCACTAACAACACTCTCTCATAATCAACATTTTTTGCTATTGAACTTATGTCTCTTGCAAATATTAGTTCGCCCTGTTTATTTTCAATTCCACTACCAGAATAACTTTGAATTACTATATATGCAGTAGGTAACTTTAAAATCCTAGATAAAATATCAATTATAGGAGCTGCTCCTCTCATAATTCCAACTAAAACTGTTGGTTTATATTTCTGATTTATTACCAAAGCTAATTTTTCAACTGTATCTAGATATTCATTAAATTTTATAATTAACTTTTCAGCCATGAAATTTGGTATCATAAACTAAAAAATATAAAAAGGAGAATTTATGAAAGGTTATTGGGTATGTATTTATGAAAAGATTGATAATAATGAAAAACTCAAAGAATATGCTTCTAAAGCAAAGCCTGCGGTTGAAAATTTTTCAGGAAAATTCTTGGTCAGAGGAGGAAAAAATAGAACTAATGACGGAATAAATTCGCCAAGGACAGTCGTTGTTGAATTTCCTAATTATAATACTGCTTTGAATTGTTATGATTCTAAAGAGTATCAAGAAGCTCACAAAATTCTAGATGGACATGTAATAAGACATCATCAGTTAGTTGAGGGTAGTTAATATTGTATAGGCTCATCATCGATTGATCTCCATAAATACCATGTTGCAACTGAACAATAAGGGCTAAATTTCATCTTTAAAAAACTTACAAATTTTTTTGGAGGTAAATATTTTTTTTTGTAATTATTAGAAATTGCTCTAAGTAAACCTATATCTTGAACAGGCCAAATATTTTGACGATTTAATGTAAACAACAAAATCATTTCAGCTGACCATCTTCCAATTTGTCTTAAATTTGATAAATATACTATGGCCTCCTCATCGTCCATATTTTTTAACAGTTTTGGATTAAACGATTTATCTATAAATTTAATTGATAATTCTTTTATTCCTTTCGTTTTTTGTCTGCTCAAACCACAATTTTTTAATTTTTGAAAACTTATTTTTTTTACTACGCTCGGATTTATTTTTCCATTACACAATTTTTTAAATTTTTTAAACACTGAATTAGCTGCAGCAACACTAATTTGTTGCCCTATAATACTTTTACACAATGAATAAAAAATATCTTTTCTAGTTGTAAGAGTTTTATCTTTATATTTATAAATTAACTTTTTCATTACTTTATCTTTTTTTGATAAATATTTTATTGCCGAATTCCAATAAATAGGAGATTTACTCATTTCGAGTTACAGAAAATTGTTTTTTAAGATAAATTTCTCTTCTAAAAATGATTATAGACGAAATAATTACTAAAGCAGCACCAAATAATGTTTTTAATGATGGAACTTCATCCCAAATAAAATATCCAAACCCAATTGCAAAGACTAGAGCTAAATATTTCAAGGGAGACACTAATGATACCTCGGCTAATTTATAGGATTGACCTAACCACAAATTTGCAAGGCCCCCAAATACACCAATTAAAATTAATAAAGTTAAGTCGATAAAATTTGGCATAACCCAACCATAAGGTAATGTGAATAAGCTAGCTAATGTGATTGTAATTGAAAAATACAAAGATATTAACCAAACAGGCTCTGTAGTTGAAAGTTGTCTTATTGCTATGGCAACGTAAGATAATCCTAAACAAAAAATTATTGGATATATAAAATAAATATTGAAAGAGGAAAACCCTGGTTCAGTTATTATTAATATCCCTACAAAACCAATAATTACAGCTAACCATCTAAACACACCAACTTTCTCACTTAATAAAAAAATGGAGAAAATCGTTGTAAAGATTGGAGCTGCAAAAGAAATACTTACAACAGTAGCTAAAGGAAGATTTCTTAATGCAATAAATATAGCTATTAAAGCAATTAAACCTGATAAGCATCTTAAAAAATGTAATCCTGGTCTTCTAGTATAATAAAAATTTTTTATATTTTCTTTGGGCATAATAATGAAGTACAAAATAACTCCAAAAAAACCTCTAAAAAATAAAACTTGACCAAGAGGATACGCCTCAGACCATTTGACTATTATATCCATCAAAGAAAATGCACAAACAGATATAAACATGTACAAAAAGCCTAATTGATTTTTGGAGAGCATAATAATAACTTTAAATTATATAAAACAATAATCAATGGAAATTGCAATAATAGCTTGTGGATGTTTCTGGGGACCGGAAATAAAATTTAGCAAACTCGAAGGTGTACTTAAAACAGAGGTTGGTTATTGTGGTGGGAATAATGAAAAAACATCATACGAGGAAGTTTGTTCAGGCACAACAAATCATGCAGAAGTTGTCAGAATTACATTTGATCCAAAGATGATAACATATGAAAATATATTAAACTTCTTTTTTGATATTCATGATCCAACAACTTTAAATGCACAAGGTCCAGATATTGGAACTCAATATAGGAGTGAGATTTTTTATATTAATGAAAAACAAAAGATTATTGCTGATAAAGTTTTAAGTGAAAAAAATATAAAGTTCTCTGGAAAAATTGTAACAAAAATATCGCCAGTTAAAAATTATTGTACTGCAGAAAATTATCATCAAAAATATCTAGAAAAAAGATTTTAATTATGTCAATAGTTTCAACGCATTGGACAGAAAAAAATCTAGACGAAATTAAGATTATTGATTGCTCTTGGCACATGCCAAATATTAATAGAAATGGGTATGAGGAATATTTAAAAAACCATATTGAAAATGCAATTTTTTTTGATTTAGATAATAATTCAAATCAAAAAACTGACCTGCCTCATATGCTGACAGATATAATAAATTGGGAAAAAATAATTTCAAACATGGGAATAAACAATAATGATAATATAGTCATATATGACAATTCAGATGTATTAAGTGCTTGTAGATGCTGGTATAATTTTATCTACTTTGGTCATAATCCAAAACTTGTGCATATTTTAGATGGTGGATTAAAAAAATGGGTTAAAGAAGGAAAAGTTACAACAGACAGACTACCTCAAATTAATTTGTCTAAATATATAGCAAAAGAAAATAAAGAATTAGTTAAAAATAAAATTCAAATTGATAGAAATATCAAAGATAAAAATTTTTTTGTGGTAGACGCTAGGAGTAGAGGTAGATTTGAAGGTAAAGAGAGTGAGCCAAGGAAAGGATTAAAAAGTGGATCGATACCTGACTCATTTTGTATTCCTTTCAATGAATTAATAAATGAAGATCACTCATTTAAAAATAAAAATGAAATTAAAGAGATATTTAAAAAAACATTAGGAGACAATATGTCTTTAAACGTTGTGTTTTCTTGTGGTTCTGGTGTTACAGCATCTGTTTTGGCGCTTGCATATTCTTTAATAAATAATAAATATATGCCTATCATTTACGATGGATCATGGGCAGAATATGGAAGGATTTAATTTATGAAAAGATCAACTAAGGTAATATCTGTAGTAATTATTTTTTTTCTAATCATCGCCTCTGTGATCATAGCAAGAACTATGATTGGTAATCATTTTAAAAAAAAATTTAGTAAAAGACCTCCTCCAGGCATAATTGTCACTCAAGTAATTCAGGAAAATTTTTCCGAAAAAATATCGAGTTTTGGAACTGCTGTCTCAAAAAAAACAGAAACATTTAGAATAAAAAAAAATGAACTAAATAGTGAATTGAAATTAGAAGAATACGTTAATAAAGGAGATTTGATTGTTAAATTAAAAGATAAATCAATTGTTGCGCCATTTAGTGGTGTTTTGGGATATCGAGGTTTAACCGATGACGTTCTTGGTAGTGATAATTCAATTATTATAACTTTGGACGATAGCTCAATTATTTACTGTGATTTAAAAATCCCAGAAAATTATGCATCCTCAATAAAAAAAGGATTGCCAGTTGATGTAAAATTTTCAGGATATAAAAATAAAAAATTTTCTGGGATAGTTGACATGATTTCAAGTAGAATTAATGCAGAAACCCGAACACTCTTAACAAGAGTTAAAATTGAAAATAGTAATTATGAGCTCATTCCTGGTTCCTTGTTAGAAATTACTATTAATTTTAATTTAAGAAATTCACTTAGAGTTCCAGATACAAGTGTAATGATGGAAGGTGAAAAAGTGTTTGTTTATACAGTTTCAAAAGATAATATTGTAAATAAGAAAGAAATTGAAATTGGATTAAGAGACCAGGGTAACGTAGAGATTTTATCAGGGCTCAATCTTGGTGACACAATAGTTGCTGAAGGTCTCAAAAAAGTTTTTCCTAGAGGAAAAATTAAGCCTATTAAAAATTAAATGTTTATAACTGAACTAAGTATACGTAGACCAGTAGTATCATGGGTAATGTCATTGATATTAATAGTTTTTGGTCTTTTTGTTTTTTGGAAACTACCTGTAAGAGAACTTCCATCAGGAATTCAGCCTCCCGTAGTTCAGGT
This sequence comes from uncultured Pelagibacteraceae bacterium, assembly GCA_902566785.1. Lineage (GTDB taxonomy): Bacteria > Pseudomonadota > Alphaproteobacteria > Pelagibacterales > Pelagibacteraceae > Pelagibacter. The sequence continues at coordinate 7,467 of CACFKI010000021.1, forward strand.
TCAAGTTGATTATAGCTCTGCTGCAGCTCCAATAGTAAATCAAGAAGTTACCCAAGTTTTAGAAGACGTTATTGGAGGGGCTGAGGGTATAAAAAATATAGACTCAAAATCCGAAAATGGAAGAAGTACAATTAATATAGAATTTGATACAAGTATTGAATTAGACAATGCTGCAAACGATGTAAGAGAAAGAGTTGCAAGAGTTGTTGATAATTTACCTTCAGAAGCTGACCCACCTCAAATATTAAAAAGAGCTGCTGGTTTTACAACTACTATGTGGTTAGCATTATCTTCACCTACTTGGAGCGATCTGGAACTTGGAGACTACGCTGAGAGATATCTAATTGATACTTTCTCAAGTGTAAAAAATGTTGGAAGAATTTTAGTTGGTGGCCTTAGAGAATTAAGTATTAGAGTTTGGATAGATCCTATTAAACTTGCTGCAAATAATTTAACTGTGCAAGAAGTTGAACAAGCACTAAGAGGAGAAAATATAAGATTACCCGCTGGCACTCTTGAAGCTGACAATATAGACTTAACTCTTAACTTGGATAAGTCTTATAACTCAATAGATACGATCAAACAATTGCCAATAAAAAAAAATAATAAACAAATTGTTACTTTGTCAGATGTGGCAAAAATTGAATTTGGCCCTGTGTCTGAGAAAACATTGTTTAAAGCACAAAGAAAAGATCAATTAAATTTAAAGACTGTAGGTATTGGAATATATGCAAGAAGTGGAGCCTCCACTGTTGAGCTATCTAAGGAAATTAAGAAAAAAATAATTGAAGTTAATAAAACTTTACCTGATGGATTAAAACTTGAAATTGCCTTCAATAGAGCCACTTATGTAGGAGCTGCAATTAACGAGGTTTATAAAACTCTAGTTATTGCTTTTATATTAGTTGTTGTAATTATTTATTTGTTTTTAGGAAATCTTAAAGCGGTAATTGTTCCTGCAATTGCTTTACCAGTAAGTTTAATCGCTTCATTCCTTGGTATTTACTTATTTGGATTATCAATAAATATATTTGTACTTTTAAGTTTCATTTTAGCAATCGGAATAATCACAGATGATTCAGTCATAATGACAGATGCAATTT
>CACFKI010000022.1 GCA_902566785.1 uncultured Pelagibacteraceae bacterium
AGAGATATATCTGAAAAATTATATTCTACAGAGTTTAATAATTATATGCCCAAAACATTATTTTCGTCTAATTTAGAGGAAATAAATAAATTTATTAAAACAAATAAGAAAATCGTTATCAAACCTATCAATGGTTTTGGTGGTAATAATATTTATCTCATAAAAAATAAAATAAATAAAATAAAATTAAAAGAAATTATTCACAAAAACGGTCATGTAATGTGCCAAAAGTTTTTACCAGGAATTAAAAATGGAGATAAAAGAGTATTTGTAATAAATGGTAAAGTAAGAGGTGCTATATCAAGAGTTCCAAAAAAGGGATCTTTTTTGAGCAATTTAAGTAAAGGTGCAACTGCAAAATTAACAAAAGTAAACAGTAGTGAAATGAAAATTTCAATTAAAGTAGCAAAAAATTTAAAAAAAAATAAGATATTTTTTGCTGGTATCGATTTTATCTCAGGAAAATTAAATGGAGATATTAATATAACATCTCCAACTGGTTTGAAAACTTATTATGATTTAACTGGCACAAACCTGGCAAAAATATTCTGGGATGAATTGAAATGAATAATTTAACTCACCAACAAAAAGGGTCTTTGCTTGCATTTATTGGTGTTATGTTTATTACACCAGATTCTTTGTTAATAAGATTAAGCACTCTAGATACATGGGGCTTGCTATTTTATAGAGGTGCAATACCTTTTGTAGTGGTTTTATTAAGTTTAGTAATAATTTACAGAGTTAAATTTATAAAACTTGTGTTTGCAATGGGATTTGCAGGCATTTTATATGCTATCACTTTCACAGCTACAAATATAACATTTATAGTATCTATACAAAATACCAATGTTGCTAATACACTTGTAATGGTAGCAATGGCACCAATGTTGTCTGCTGTTTTAAGTATTTTTTTTTTAAATGAAAAACCTGATAGAAAAACATTAGTAGCAATATTAATTACCTTCTTCTCTGTTGTTTATATTTTCTATGACTCTGTAAAAATTGGAAATTTTTTTGGTGACATATTTGGTTTAATTACAGCTTTAGGGTTAGCTTTTAATGCTATAATTATAAGATACGCTAAAGATAGAAATTTAGTTCCAGCTGCAGTTATAGGAAAGCTTTTTGTTGCTATATTTGCCTTATTTTTCATTGAAAATTTAAGATTAGAAGGAATTGATTTATATGTAATACCACTAATGGGTGTAATGTGTGTTGCTATACCTTTTGTCCTAATAACTATAGCTCCAAGGTTCATTACTGCAGCAGAAGTAAATCTATTTTTTCTATTGGAGACAATTATTGGACCAATTTGGGTCTGGATGGTAATCAAGGAACAACCATCTATGGAAACTATCTTTGGAGGTTTGGTAATTATTTTGACAATAGCTATTCACTCTTTCTTAGCCTTAAAAAAAACATAAATAATAATTAATTACTTGCAAAATTTGTAACAAGTAATAATCAGGCGATATATGCAAAAAGAAGTAACAAAATCATGGGCCCTTTTTTTAGGAATAGGAACAATTATGATTGCTCATGGACTTCAAATGCAAGTAATGGGCATCAGATCTGTTAATGAAAATTTTAATTTAATTACAACTGGTATTTTTATGTCAGGATATTTTGTGGGCTATTTTTTAGGATCACAAACCACACCAAAATTAGTTCAAAAAGTTGGTCACATTAGAGTTTTTGCAGCCTTTGCTTCTTTAGCATCCTTGAGTGCATTGGTAGCCGCTATATATGTAAATCCGTTTATGTGGACATTAAGTAGATTTTTAACAGGAATAAGTCTAGTTAGTTGTTATATAGTTGCAGAGAGTTGGTTAAATGATAGAGCAACAAATAAAAATAGAGGTCAATTATTATCTGCTTATATGATAATATTGTTTGGTGGATTAGCTATAGGAATGCTTTTATTAAATGTTAGTAATCCAAATAATTACGAACCATTTATTTTAGTTTCGATTTTGCTTTCTTTGGCCCTAGTACCTATACTTTTAACTAAAAGATCAGCACCAAAATTTAAAAAAATAGGAACAATAAGTGTAAAAGAATTATTTAAAATTTCTCCACTCGGTACTGTAAGTTCCTTTTGTACTGGTTTAATTCATTCGGCATTTTTTTCTTTGATTGCAGTTTATGCAACAACATCTAATTTTACTTTATTTGAAACTTCAATTTTATTATTTTTATCTACAATTGCTGGGGTAATCTTTCAAGGTCCCATAGGATATTTTTCTGATAAATTTGAAAGAAGAAAAGTAATAGTGGTAACTACATTGTTAAGCGCTTTATTTGCTTTATTAGCAATTATTTTTGGAGGTGAGTCTCTGCAAAATATGTATTTATCTGTAAAAGTGCCATTGAGTAAAATAATTTTTTTTATTTCTGTTGCTCTTTATGCTGGTCTATGTCTTCCATTATTTTCTTTAAATCTTGCTCATACCAATGATTATGTTGCAAAAGAAAAATTTGTTGCAGCAGGAGGTGGTCTACAATTAATTTTTGGTATTGGCGCAATAATAGGACCTATATTGTGCTCATTGTTTATGGATATCTTCAATATAAATGGTTTTTTTATTTTTCTAATACTTTCTCATTTGTTTATTGCGATATTTGGTATTTACAGAATGAGGGTTAGAGAAAGTGTTGATAATCCCGATTCAACTTTTACACCAGTTCCTGCTACTATAACACCTGCAGGACTAGAATTAGATCCTGATACACCAGCCAATTTAGATAATAACAATAATAAAGCAACTTTAGGTTAACTAATTTACAGAGTTAGAAATGAAAAAAGAAAACGCAAGTAAGCTCTGGAAAATTATTCAGGAAGCTGGCGATTATTTGGGGGGCTAGTGGTACACACTACCTCACACTACCTCACACTACCTGACACTAGTTATGCGGACTATTTAACTTTCATTAAAAATAAATCGCATGCAGACTCATCAATTTAAGCAAGAAACTATACCGCAAACTATACCAAGTTGAGATAAATCAAATAGCCATTTTTAAAGCAATTAGACTCGTGGTTCAGGATTTGGTAGTGTTGAATTGTGAAAAAGCTTTTAATGATCGTAGTTCTTGGATTGTTGTGGTTTGTGCCAGTTAATGCAGATAACCATTGTCCTGATAAAAATCCTGAGATTATTTTAGATTTAGGAGGAACATCTGAACCAGAAAAAATTGTTTATGCTACATATAGCACTTGCTCAGGTTCACATGATTATTGTGGAACAATGGGATGTTCCGTAGAAGTATTTGATCATAAAGGTGAGAAAGCATTAGGATATATCCACCCTGCAGATTGGTTTATTAGACCTGTTAAGGTGTTAAGTAAAATACCAACATTTGAATTAGTTATGCCACTTTCTAATGGCAAGTATAGAATTATAAAAGTTATAGATGGAAAACTTACAGAGATAGAGGAAGATAAATGAGAAGAATCTTAATATTTATAATTATATGCTTATCGTGGAGCTTGCCTGTATCAGCATTTGTTATTAATGATAAAGTTTATTTAAATGCATGCGGAAGCAATCCACAAGAATATAAAACAGAACCGTTAAATATACATAATGTAATAATAGAGGTTCCTAATAAAATAATTAGTTTAGAAAAGAGCAAGTATGACAGACCTTTTCAAACATATGCAGAGTCAAAAATTATTTTGAACGAAGGAAATGATGTATTTAAAAAGAATGTTGCACACATATCTCTTAATAATTTTAGAGACGTAGTTATAAAAGATGAAGATAGTAATATAATTACAGAAAGAAAAGTTACAGGTGCTACATCGTTATATGAAATAACAAAAAATGAATATGAAGTTGTTGACAATGTTTTAAAATTAAAAAAAAAATCTGTAGTTGCTTGGGGAGTTGGCTGGCACAATTATTGTAAAGAGAGTTATAAACACGTTGATTTTACAGTTTTAAGATTATTTATACCTGTAGTTGATGGTGATAAATTTTCAATTCAACAACAAGTAGTTAGTTTAAATTTGAACGAAACATACAAAATTCAAACAATATTAGATCTTCCTATGGCAAATCCGCCAATGATTTTTTCTGATGCTGTGACAATACCTGGTTCCGCAGGAGTATTTGATTATCATTACAAAGGGTCACATTTTTTTAAAATCGATAATAGAAATGGATTTAAATATATTGATGATTTTAAAGTATTAAGAAAAAAATTAAATCTAGGAACATTAAATGCTGCAAAACGTGCTACCGTTTATTCTACGTATAATCAATTCAGACAGCTAGAAAGATTCACAAAGAATAACTTTGATGAAATTTATGATGAACTCCAAAAAAAGTATTGGGCTAATGTTTATTATGAATGGGATTATGATGAAAAAAAATATGATAATTACTTAAAATCTGAAAATAATAATTTTCCTTTACCAGAGGATTTGGCAAAAATTAAACAAAATTGCTTTAGTAAAAGTAATTATAAAAATTTAGAAGACTTAGTTAGGAATTGTTATTTCTGGCACTCTTCTTTATTCATGGACAGTCAATGGGGATTACAAAATTTATTTTCAGATCCTCCAGAAATGCAAAAAATACCATGGATTGGAATTAGAATTCAAGATAATGCATTAGGTGTAAATGTTGCTAGCATAGATGAAGAAGGCCCTGCGTATAAATCTGGGTTGATGTATGAAGATATAATTGTTGCAATCAATGATGAAGAAGTAAAAAATACAGATGATCTCACTAGAATAAAATTAAAGTATAAAATAGGTGATGAAATAACCTTAAAAATTTTAAGAAATAATCAAGTAATTGAGAAGAAGTTAGTTTTAGGTGAAAAGCTTACATATTCTGAACCAACAAATGAAATAGAAAAATCAGATAAAGACACTGATAGAAAAAAATTAAAGTGGGTGGCAAAATGTTATATTAAATGGGATGGTGAGGTAGTGACTGACAATGAAGAATGTTCAATGGAAACGGAGGATGCTCCTATCGAATCATTTGATGATTTTTCTGTACGTGTAACTAAATCAAATCTTTTATGTGAAGATGGAGTTTCCAAAGATTGTTCGTTTGTTTTTGATGCAGGACAATACAAACATCTAAAAAAATATTTTTATCAAATAGCTGTAGCAGATATAAGCATGAATAGATTATTACATATCGGTGAGGACTTTGATATTGAAATTTATCTGCCACCTACAAATGATTCTGTAAGTGGTACCTGTTTTGTTAGAAATAATAAAGAAGATATGTTTTGTTTTGTACATGATGGTAAAAAATAACTTTTTAAATTATTAATAAAATGAAAAAACTTTTATAAATAGGATTTTATAGGATACTATACCGCAGACTATACCAGATTGAGATAAATCAAGGTTTGAAGTCGTATGAATAAAGAAAACGCAAGTAAACTCTGGAAAATTATTCAGGAAGCTGGCGATTTTTTGGTGGGTCAATTACCTGAACATCCAAATCATCCAAAAGGAAGAAACCCATATGCTCATGTAGCAATTTGTGTCAAAAATAAATTTAATGCAAGTTATAAAGATATTCCTGATGAAAATTTTGAGGATGTCATCAATTACATTGAATTTTTAAAAAAGAATCCAAATTAATTATCACTGTTTGGGAAAATAATCTTTTAGATCACCTTCTCTATAAACATCTGCCGTACAACAATGTAAACCACCACCAAATGCATATGCATCTCTTAATTCTACTGGTATAACCTCCATTCCTAGTTTATCTAATTGCTCAGCTTGGTATTTCTCACTTTTTTCGACACATACAGTTTTAGGATCTAAAATTAAAACATTCATAGATAACCAAACAGATGAATAACATAGTGGTGGAGGTTCATTATGAGCTGGTTGTGCAGCATCAATAATTTCCCAGCCGTTATTCTCAAACAGTTTTCTTTGATCTTTAGGCAGTCTTCTTTGAGGGTTATTAATTATTAACCCTTCTTTAATTGGAGTAAAAGTTGCATCTATGTGAATTGGGTATGGATCTCCTGGAAAATTAACTGCATGCACCCTATGACCTTTAAAGTGTCTTTTTAACCAATCTATCCCTTTTAAATTAGTAGTAAAACCATGCTGCACTACTAAATCCTTTCCAAATCTTAATACATCTGCTGCATCAAACAGTGGCTCCTCCTCTGTTGTCACAAAATATTTTTTTTCTGTCCATTCTAGTCTTTTTTGAACGCCAATTTTGTCTGATAAATAATCTTTCCTGTAATCAGCATCAGTAAGTCTTGGTTTTGGAGCGGATTCATGTCTCATGTTTGGATCAGAATTGTAATATTCTTTAAGCAAAGGTCTGTAACAAAGATACTCAAACCATCTGCATCTATAACTCATTGTGGCTTCTAAAATTTCGTTCCCTACGGTTAACAAAACATCTCTTGGTGGCATGCATCCAAACATAGTCTCAGAATTCCAATCTGGGGTCGAAGTAGGTTGGTTAAAATTAATTGGAACAGGTCTATCAACCTTAATTCCTCTTTTTTTTAATATATTAGAAAAGTCATCTAATAGCTGATTTGCTTTATCAATTGTATCTTTTGTTCTTGGACCATGCTGTCCTCTCATATCAGAGTCTTCAGGAACTTTGGCATCTAGGGCTGGCTCAGGAGCTGGAATACAAGTGCCATCTGCTCGTCCAACTATAACATGTTTTAAAGGATCCCACTCATTCCAACTATTAACAATAGTTTTATTTTTCATTTAATTAATTTAATGCAATAAATCTTCTATTATTTTTTATTAGCAAACTATAATAAAAAATTGATAAAAAGATTAAAAATCCACCAATTATTGTATTAGTAGATGGTATTTCATTAATACCTAACCAAGGAAGCCATACCCAAAAAATACCCCCTATAACCTCAGTTAAAGATAACAATGTTAATTCAGCTGCAGGAATATTTTTTGATGCAATAGAGTAAAGTATTAAACCTAAACATACTAAAGTACCATGTAATGCAAATAGTGACTCATTTTTTCCTGTAGACAAAATATTGGAATCATTAGAAATTAAAACCCCCAATGAAACAATTAAACATATAAAACCTGCTAAAGCTACTGTAGTAAATTTAGGAGTTTCTTTTCTCCATCTTAAGCTAACAGAAAAAATTGAAAAACCGGTTGCAGAGGTTAGACCTAAAATAAATCCTGCTAAAGTATTTTTTTCATGGTTACCAAATGCCATTATTACTATTCCTATTGTAGCAATTATAATTGCTACCCAAACACTAAAGGAAATGCTTTCTTTCAAAAATAGAAATCCTAATAGTGCAGTTATGAAAGGCATAGCTGCCAAACATAACAAAGTTACAGCAGCGGTAGTATTTGTTATGGACCATATAAAAGTTATCATTGCAATTGCTAGCCCTGCTCCTCCAATTAACCCTGATAAACCTATTCTTTTATAATTTGCTAAAAAATTTTTTCCTTCATCAAAATACAGATAAACATTTAAAAGAGTGAATATAACAAAGCCTCTAGTGAATAAGTATTGCCAAGGAACTGTCTCGGGTTGATCAATATTTCTGACTACATAAGGTCCGAAAGACCACAATATACCAGCAAATAAGACCACAGGTATTGCAAACCTAGGGTTTTTAAGATCATCCATTAAGGGTTTTTTAATATTAATTATGAATTTCTACAACTAAATTTATCAAACTTAGCAAAAATTAATTTATACCTGTGAGTGTATAGCATTCAATAAAATCACCTTTTTTAAATTTTTCTTTACCGCTTGGAAAAAGACCCCATACGTTTGATTTTGTAAAAGGCTTAATTTTATAAGACTCTTGACCTTTATTAACTGTGAACTCAACCATTCCTTTTTTAGTAAAATTCAATTTTCCTTTAATAAATCTAGTAAGTTTTTTTTGTTTTATAAATTTATTTGTAATTTTTGCAAATATAGGTTTAGAATTTTTATAATCTATAGCAAAATATATATATGGTAACACGAAAAATCTAAAGCATGCTGCTGACGATATTGGGTTACCAGGTAGACCAAAAAAAACTTTGTTATTTTTTTTTGCAAACTTAATAACTTTTTCAAAATAACTTAATTTTGGTGTTATTCCAAATCTCTTTATTGACATTCCAAAGGGGTGACCAATTATATCTGTTTTTTTATTTTTACATGCAGCAAGTAATAATTTTAATTCTGTATTGACAGCATTTTTTTTATTTTTTGTTGAAAATTTATTTTTCTTTTTAATATCTTTTTCTCCAGGAAATCTATGCACACTAGCCATTATAAGATCACAGAGTTTATAGTTTGCAAAAGATAAATCTAAATCTCCATTTAAATTTAATACTTTTACCTCTGTCCC
>CACFKI010000023.1 GCA_902566785.1 uncultured Pelagibacteraceae bacterium
TAAAAAAAAATCTTAATCATAATGGCAAAGCTGCAATTCAAGCAATTACAATTGATGATAATTTATATGAGAGATACAGAAAAAAAGAGGATTTTATCCAAAAATATATTTTTCCTGGAGGATTTTTGCCATGTAAAAAAAGTTTACATAAACACGCAAATGAAACAGGATTAGAAATTAATGTATATAATTCATATGGTTTACATTATTCAAATACACTTAAAATATGGAGAGACGAATTTTATAAAAAATGGTCTGAAATCTCGCAACAGGGATTTGATTTAACTTTTAAAAGAATGTGGAATTTTTATCTTTCCTATTGTGAAGCAGGATTTAAATCAAAAAATATAGATTTAATTCAATTTTCTTTATCTAATAAATAGACATTTATGAGAATAATACTTACAATAATAACACTTATTTATTTAACAGGATGTTCAGGTAATAATATGAAGCCAACAGATTTTAAGGATCAGAAACCTCGATTAATAATTGAGGAATATTTATCAGGAAATGTAAAGGCATGGGGTATTCTTCAAAATAGGTCTGGAAAAGTAACAAGACAATTTTCAGCTGATCTAAATGGTCAGTGGGATGGCAAACAATTAATTTTAGATGAAAAGTTTATTTGGAACGATGGTGAAGTTCAAAATAGACAATGGAAAATTAATAAAATTGATAACCATAATTATGAAGGAACAGCAGGAGATGTTGTTGGAACAGCAAAGGGTTACTCATATGGTCCTGCTTTTAAGTTTGAATATGTTTTATTAGTTCCTGTAAAAGGTAGAGAGATGAAAATTACTTTTGATGACTGGATATTTATGCAAGATGAAAGAGTAGCAATTAACAGAGCCACTATGACTAAATTTGGAATTAAAGTTGCAGAATTAACAGTGATGTTTGTAAAAGATTAACGATTAACAAATTTTGATATTAAATAATTATAAATTTTATTTGGAAGAATTTGGAATATTTTGTAGATAATTGCTATTTGAATAGGAAATATAATTTCGAAAGATTTTTTTCTAACCAAACCATCATAAATTTTATCAGCTGCGTACTCAGGTGATTTAAGAAATGGCATCTTAAACTCATTTTTATCAGTTAATGCAGTTTTTATAAAACCAGGACAAATCAAAGATACTCTGACATTAAATTTAATAAAATCAAAGTAAATACCTTGCGTAAAATTATTTAATGCAGCCTTGGAAGGCGTATATCCAGAGGATTTAGGCAAACCTCTATATCCAACTGGTGATGAAACAATCGCAATATGACCATTTTTTTTATTTTTAAAATAACTTTCAACTGCTGCTACAGAATTTATCACACCTAAAAAATTTACTTCAATTACATTTTTAATATTATTTGTATCAATTTCTTTCTCTGACTTTCTTTCATATGTTCCAGAGCTTAAAATACACAGATCTACTTTTCCTAAGTCATTTACAATTTTGTTAAAAGTTTCCTTTAATTGAATTGCATTTGTAACATCCAAAGGATAAGAATAAATATTATCATCTTCAGCTATTACATTTAGTAATTCAATTCTTCTAGCAGATATAGCAACTTTCCATCCCTCTTTTGCAAATTTTTTAGCTACAGCTGCACCTATGCCGCTACTAGCTCCTGTAACCCATAATACTTTATCATTCATAGTGAGTTGATATATATATCATTATGTTTAAAAATAAATTTTTATCATTTATAAATTTTGCAATTATTACATTTTCTGCGTCTTTTATAGGAGCTATTGCGACCTTTACGTCAAAAGAACCTTGGTATTCTGAATTATCAAAACCAGTATTTACACCACCAGATTGGGTATTTGGCCCTGTATGGACACTTCTTTATTTATCTATGACAATAGCAATTTGGTCTGTTTGGAATAAAAATTTTAGAAATTTAAATATTATTTATATATATTTTATTCACTTATTTTTTAATACAACTTGGAGTATTATTTTTTTTGGCCTAAATAATCTTGTCTTAAGTTTAATTAATTTAATTATCTTAATTTTGTTTATTGTTTATTTAATAATTAAGTTTAAAGAAATAAGTAAATTGAGTTTTTATTTAATGATTCCATATCTAGTGTGGTGTTGTTTCGCTTTAATACTTAATTCGACTCTGGTATATTTAAACTAGTATGGATGATGTAGTAATAGTAGGTGGTGGCATTATAGGTGCTGCAACTGCTTATTTCCTGTCTAAAGAGGGAAGAAAAGTTAAAGTTATTGAGAGAGATCCTACATATAAAAACGCTTCTTTTCCTTTATCACTAGGAGGATTTAGAAGGCAATTTTTTCAGAAAGAAAATATTTTACTTGGTAAATTTGCAAAAGAATTTATTTTTCAACTTCCAGAAATACTTAAAACAGAAAAAAACCCAAATCCAACTGCTAGTATGGTGCCAAATGGTTATTTGCTTATGTTTGGACCAGAACATGCAGAAGAACAATATAAAGCTTTAGAAAATCATAAAGCTTGTGAAGCTGGAACAAAAAATATCAAAGGTTCGGAATTAAAAAATATATTTCCTTATATAAATAATGAAGGTATAGAGACTGCTACTTTCACTGACAATAAGACTGAGGGATGGATTGATCCATTTTTATTTCATACAGCCTTAAAAAGTAAAGCTGTTGAGTTAGGAGCAACTTTTATTAAAGGAGATGTAAAGAAATTATCAGATATTAAAGCCAAAACAATTATCTCAGCCGCTGGTTGCTGGACTAAAGAATTACTAAATGATATTCCTGTGGTACCTCAAAAACATACTGTATTTAGGGTAAAATGTCCGAAACACATTCCTGAAATGCCTTTAACAGGAGATTTAACAACAGGGGTTTATTGGCGTCCAGAAGGAAAAGAATATTTAGCAGGCTCACCAATATCAGTTTTTGATGCAGAAGATTTAGAACCAGCTTGGAATGATTTTGAGGAACTAGTCTGGCCTGCACTAGCAAAAAGAATACCTGCATTCGAAGAACTAAAATTAACCGGAGGCTGGGCAGGTTATTATGATTGTAATAAACTAGATAATAATGCTGTAGTAGGAAAACATCCAAAATATGAAAATGTATACATGGCCTCAGGTTTTACAGGTAGAGGATTAATGCAAGCACCTGGGATTGGAAGAGCTTTAACAGAATTAATTACAACTGGATCTTATCAAACAATTGATATTAGTGCTTTTGCAGTAGAAAGAGTATTAAATAATGAAGTAAAACATGAACCTTATGTTTTATAGTTTTCTTACATAGATACCCATTAATCCATTAAAAATTGAAACAATAAAAATTATTATTTGTCCTTTTAATGAAAAAAAATCAAATGTTGGATAGTAGCCCAAAGCTACACTTAACAATATATATGTAACAGCAAATGGTCTATAAAATTTTTTTAGATATTTCATCTTTTAAAAATTTTAAATAATAAATTTTTAAGTGGTGCTTTCTTCTAAATAATGATCAGTTTTAAATTGATTTGATATTTTTTGTATTTCTACTGAGGAAACTTTATATTCTGCACACATTGTCTCTTCATCTTTACCATGGCCTGTAACCATATTAACCATATGTTCTGGGAAGTGAAATGTAGTAAATACAACACCTTTTTTAACCTTGTCAGTTACTTCAACCTTAAGCGCAACTTCGCCTCTTCCTGAATATAATCTAGCTATATCTCCCGTGTTTAGTTCTCTCTGTTTTGCGTCATTTGGATGAACTAATAGTATATCTTCATTTACCATTTCTATATTGTTTGTTCTTCTAGTCATTGTTGCAGCATTATAATGTTGTAAAACTCTGCTTGTTGTCAAAATTAACGGATATTCATTTTTATTAGCTTCTATTTCACTACTCTCTTTCCAGTCAAAAGATTTTAGTCTTCCTTTTCCAAGTTTAAACTCTGTTTCATGAAGTATTTTTGTATCTGTTCCATCCTCTTTGACTGGCCATTGTAGTCCAAGTTTTCCTAGTCTTTCTCTTGTAATTCCTTTAAAGAACGGTACAACATCAGCAATTTCAGCTAAAACTTCGTCTGCATCATAAGTTTTTTGCTTATAGCCAAGCTTTTGCATCATTTCTGTTACAATAACTCCATCTGGTTTAGTGCCAGGTAATGGGACCGCAGCCCTGTTAACTCTTTGAACTCTTCTTTCTGTGTTTGTAAATGTTCCATCCTTTTCTAAAAATGTAGTTCCAGGAAGAACGACATCAGCATACTTTGCAGTCTCACTCATAAATATTTCTTGAACAACTAAAAGATCTAATGCTCTCATTGCTTCAATTACGTGGTTACTATTTGGATCAGTTTGAACAATATCCTCGCCAATAATCCATAGACCCTTAATTTCTTTATTAATAGCAGCATCAAACATTTCAGGAATTTTTAATCCCGCTTTTGTTGGATGAACAACACCATATTTTTGAGTATAAAAATCTTGAATCTTTTGCTCTGCAACTGGGAAATAACCAGCTCCTTGGTGAGGTTGACAACCCATGTCAGCAGCACCCTGAACATTATTTTGACCTCTCAATGGATTAACTCCAACTCCTCTTCTTCCAATATTGCCAGTGATCATCGCAAGATCAGCTATCAACATAACAGTTTTTGAACCTTGTTCATGCTCTGTAACACCTAATCCATGAAATTCCATTGAATTATTTGCAGTTGCATAAGCTATAGCTGCTTCTTTGACTAATTGCTTATCTACACCTGCTGCATTAGCTAAATGATCTATGTCTAAACTATTTATATGTTCAAAAAATTTATCAAATCCTTCAGTTCTATTCTCAACAAAATCTTTTTTATAAAGATTTCCTTTAACAATAAAATATAACATCATATTTAACACAGCAACATTTGTTCCGGGTCTTAATCTGATATGGTAATCAGCAAGTTTTGCTAATTCTGTTTCAACTGGATCTAAAACAATTAGTTTTTTTCCTTTCATAACCTGTTGTTTAATTTTTGCTCCAGTAACTGGGTGAGCATTTGTTGGGTTTGCACCAATAACTAAAAATAAATCTGAATGATAAATATCTTCTGTAGAATTGGTAGCAGCACCTGTTCCAAAAGTTTGTTGCATTCCCCAAGCTGTCGGTGAATGACAGATCCTCGCACAACAGTCTATATTGTTTGTTCCTATAACTGCCCTAATCATTTTTTGAAAAACATAATTTTCTTCATTAGTACACCTAGCAGAAGAAATTCCTGCTATTGCGTCAGGTCCATTTTCTTTTTTAATTTTATCAAGCTTAGATTTAATATAATCATAAGCTTCGTCCCAAGATGCTTTTTCAAATTTACCATTTCTTTTTATTAATGGACTTCTTAATCTGTCAGGATGATCATAAAATCCAAATGCATATCTTCCTTTTACACATGTATGACCAGCGTTTACTTCAGTCTCTTTTGGTGTATCTATTGAAACTACTTTACCATCTTTCACAGAAGTCTCTAAGTTACAGCCAACCCCACAATAAGAACAAGTTGTTCTAACTTTCTTATCATATTTTGCAGATTTAGAGGCAAATACATCTGAAATTGCATCAGTTGGGCATGTGTGTGCACATGCACCACATGATACACACGATGAGTCTCCAAAAAGCATATCATTGTCCGTTGTTATTCTTGACTCGAATCCTCTTCCACTCATTGTCAATACAAAGGAGCCTTGAATTTCATCGCAAGCACGAACACATCTTCCACAATTAATACAATTATCTAAATTCATTCTCATATAAGAGTGAGAAGTGTCTTTAGGTGTTCCTTTATGTTGTTTAGGATTATTATACCTATGATCTTTTATTCCAAGATCGTTAGCAACATCTTGAAGTTCACAATTATTATTTACTTCACAAGTTTCACAATTCATTGGATGGTCTGTCAAAACTAATTCAACTATATTTTTTCTTAAAGATTTTAAATTTTCGTTGTTTGTAAAAATATGTTGATTTTCTGCTACAGGAGTATGACATGAAGCAACAACTTTTGTAGGTCCATCTTTTTCAAGAGCTACTTCCACTGAGCAAACTCTACAAGCCCCATAAGGCGCAAGATTTGGATCATCGCATAAAGTAGGTACCTTTTTTTCCCCTATATAACTTTTTACAAATTTTAAGATTGATGTATGTTTTTTCCCAATTTCATAGGGTTTTCCATCAATATATGCTATTTTTCTCTTCTCAGAACTCATATTAACTCTCTTTAACTATATCATCTTTTAATTCATCCCCAAAATACTTTAAGATATTCATTATAGGGGTTGGAATAGCTCCACAAAGAGCACACAAACAACCCTTTTTCATAGTTATTAAAAGTTCATTTAATAGTTTAAGTGGAATTTTTGCAGATTTATTCTTTACCTGATCAAACATTTCTTTACCTCTATAAGAACCTAATCTTCCAGGAAAACATTTTCCGCATGATTCCTCAGCTGAAAATTCAAATAGGTGATGTATATAATCAATCATATTAAATTCTTTAGGTATACTTACTACGCTTGCATGACCTAACATGAAACCTGCATTAGTAAATTCTTGGAAATCTAAATTTAAATTTTCAATTTCTTGAGTAGGCACCACTCCTCCTAAAGGTCCACCAATTTGAAAAGCTTTAACTGGTTCTTTTAATCCTCCACCAATTTCATAAAATATTTTTTTCATTGGTGTACACATATCAATTTCATAAACACCAGGTTTATTAAAAAAACTATCTAGACAAACTAACTTTGTTCCAGCAGATTTTTTATTTCCAATAGCAGCAAATTTTTCAGCACCATTAATTAAAATACCTGATGCAGCTGCCAAAGTTTCAACATTATTTACAACAGTTGGTTTTTTGTATAAACCCTCAGTAACAGGAAACGGTGGCCTAACATCAACTTCAGCTCTTCTACCCTCTATGGATGCAATCAATGCAGTTTCTTCTCCACAAATATAAGCTCCTTGTCCAATACAAATATTAAGATCAAATGAAAAATCACTTCCCAAAATATTTTTGCCAAGTAGACCAGCTTCTTTTAAATTATTTATACTACCATTTAGAGCTTCAATAGATTTTGGATATTCACCTCTTATATAAAGTACACCTTCGTCTCCTCCAATTACATAACCACAAATTACCATCCCAAAAATTACTTTAAGTGGTTGATCTTCTAATAAATATCTATCAGAAAATGCACCGGAGTCTCCTTCGTCTGCATTACAAATCACATATTTTTTATCTGATTTAGCTTTACTACAAAAATCCCATTTCATTCCAGTCGGAAAACCTGCACCTCCACGACCTGTAAGGTTTGAAGAAAGTAAAGAATTAATTATCTCATTTTTGTCAGTTTTCATAAAATGACTCAATTGATCTTTAAACTTATTTAAATCAGATAATTTGTCGTCCATTAAAAAACTTGTTGTAGCAAAACTCTTTGAATGGAATTTTTCTTGAATAATTTCTTTACCCTCAATAATTTTATCAATATTTGAAATATCTTTCCCTGCATAATTTTCTCCATCATAATGAAATGCATGATTTTCATAGCAATAACCCAAACAAAACATTTCACCCACTTTATCTTTACCTAACTTTTCCTGCAGTTTTTTCTTTAAACCTTCTTGAGTTCCAGCACACATGCATGCACTTCCGTTACATACAAAAGCTTTCTTTGCTCTATGTTCAGGTCTTAAAAATTCATAAAAACTTTCAGCTCCATAAATTGTCGATACTCCAACATGGTATTTGTCAGCAATTTCTTTCATTCCATCACCATTTTTTGAGCTTAATGATCGATCAGAAATTTTTTGAAATAAGTTATCTTTTAATCCTATTCTTCCTGACAGTTTACTTATGTTTTTGGACATTAAAATTACAATATAATTCTATTTTTATTAGTATAAATATTAAAACTGGTTTTTTTTACAAACCCAATCAACGTCATATTAAATCTTTTTGCAAGGTCTATAGCGAGACTTGTGGGCGCACCAACACCAGCCATAACTGCCATATTAGACATAAGCCCTTTTTGGACCAATTCGAAATTTAATCTTCCAGAACATGCTATAAATTGAGAATGGTTATCAACTAATTTATTTTTTTGGGCAAAACCTATTAATTTATCCAGAGCATTATGTCTTCCAACATCTTCACGTGTTACGATAACTTTTCCAT
>CACFKI010000024.1 GCA_902566785.1 uncultured Pelagibacteraceae bacterium
TATTTAAAAACTATGATGAATTTTTGTCAAATTTACTAAATAAATCTTTTTTTTGTGACAAGAAACTTTTAGTACTTTCAAGAACTTCCGAAAAAATTTTAAAATTCATTGAAGAAATAATTACGAAAGATTTAAGTGATATTAAAATTGTTATAAATTCAAAATCTTTAGATAAAAAATCAAAATTGAGATTATTTTTTGAAAAAGAAGAAAGATGTGCTTGTATTCCATTTTATGAAGATGATGAAAGGACATTAAGCCAAATGGCTTCAAGTTTTTTTACTAAAAATAAAATTAGTATTTCCAGAGAAATGGTAAATCTTATTGTAGATAGATGCAGAGGAGATAGGCAAAATCTTGATAATGAATTAGAAAAAATCTCATCTTTGCTATCTACTAAAAGAAACATAACTTCGGATGATGTTATTAAACTTACTAATTTAGCAGAAAATTACAGTATTTCAGAACTTGTAGATAACTGTCTCGCTAAGAATACAAATAAAGTTAATAGAATATTAAATGAAAATAAATTTTCGGGTGATGAATGTATATTAATTTTAAGAACTTTGCTTTTTAAAACAAAAAGATTACTCGAACTATCTAAAAAGAATCTTAATAGCAAAAATATTGATCAAACGATATCATCTTTTAAACCTCCAATTTTTTGGAAAGAAAAACAGATTGTAAAAAATCAAATTATGAGTTGGAAAGTAAATGAAGTAGAAAATTTAATCATTAATATTAAAAATACAGAAATGAACGTTAAAAAACATGCATCAATCTCATTATATTTAGTTCTGGATTTTATCGTAACAACAGCAATAAAGTCTAATAATTAGCTTTTATAACCATTAATAAATGATTTAATTGATCAATATCTTTATACTCGAACACTACATTTCCTGAATTATTTTTTTTGTTAAATATTTTGACTTTTAATCCTGTCCTATCTTCAACATTTGTTTCTAAATTAGTTATATTTGGATCCACAGATTTCGATTTCGGATTTTTTTGAAATTTTAAAGCTCTGATAAGGCTTTCAGCTTGCCTCACTGATAATTTTTTATCCACTATTTTTTTTGCTAAAAAAAAAGCATTTTCCATTCCTACCAAAACTTTTGCATGACCCTGGGTTAATTGTTTAAGCTCAATTAATTTTTTAACCTCATTTGGGAGGGACAACAATCTTAAACAATTAGTGATATGTGAACGGCTCTTTCCTATAAATTTCGAAACTTTTTCCTGGTCATAATTAAATTCATCAATTAACCTTTGATATCCCATCGCCTCTTCAATCGGATTTAAATCAGATCTTTGAACATTTTCTACGATAGCAAATTCTAAAGATTTTAAATCATCAATATCTATTTCAACAATTGGAACTTCGTGTAAGCCCGCATTTTGAGCTGCTTGCCATCTTCTTTCTCCAGCAACTATTTCAAACTTACCACTTTCTTGTTTTGACTTTCTAACAATAATTGGTTGAATAATACCTCTTTCTTTTATTGATTTGGTGAGCTCCTCAAGTGCTTCCTTTTCAAAATTTCTTCTTGGTTGAAATTTATTTTTGATAATTGAACTAATAGAAATTTTGTTTTTTGTAGTTTTGATATCATTGTCACCTATCAAAGAAGATAGTCCTCTTCCAAGTCCTTTTTTTGCTTTAAATTGATTTATCATGCTGCACTCTCCACAACTTTATCTTGATCTAAAAACTCATCAGTAAAACTAGAGTATGCTTTACTACCAGGACATGATTTGTCATAAAGTAATACAGGTATCCCGTGTGAAGGGGCTTCAGACAATCTTACATTTCTTGGAACAACTGTACCATACACTTTTTCTTTAAAATAACTTCTAGCTTCGCTTTCAACTTGTGCAGAAAGTTTGTTTCTCTTGTCATACATTGTAAGAAGAATTCCTCTTATGTCCAGAGAAGGGTTGAGATTTGATTTTATCCTTTCTATAGTCTTCATTAATTGAGTTAATCCCTCTAAAGCAAAAAATTCAGTCTGCAGAGGAACCACTAGAGCGTCTGAAGCGACAAGAGCCATTATTGTGAGCAAACTTAATGAAGGTGGGCAGTCTAGAAGGATATAATCGTATGATGCTCTAGAATCATTTAAAATAGCGGTTAATTCATCCTTCAATTTAAAGGCTCTTCTGCTGTCACCTGCTGTTTCTACCTCTAATCCTGACAAATCAACATTTGAAGTAATTAAATTTAAATTGTCAAAACTTGTTGATTGAATAACTTCAGATATCTTCTTGTTTCCATTCAGCACATTGTAAATTGTCATGTCAGAACTTGATGTATTGGTTAATCCTAATCCTGTTGTAGCATTACCTTGAGGATCAAGATCAATTACTAAAACTTTTTTTCCTTTCATCGATAAACCTGCTGCAAGATTTATGACAGTTGTAGTCTTGCCTACTCCACCTTTTTGATTGATTATTGAAATAATTTTTTTATCCATTTTTTTTTCTTAAATTTGAAATTTTTACAACTATTGATTCATCGTTTGTTAAACTTTTTTTTTCTTCATAATCAAATTTCCAATTTTTTAGAGCCTCACCTATAATTTTTTTTCCTGACTTTCCTAAAAATAAAATTATAAATTTAAAATTTTTGAAATTATTTAACGCTATTTGAAAAACCACAGGCAATGGCTTAAAGGCTCGACAAATAATTACATCTGTATTTAAATTTTTTTCATTAAATATATTTTTTCTATGAACTCTTGAATTCAATTTAAATTTTTTTGACATTTCTTTCAAAAAAACTGATTTATGATAGCTTTTTTCGTAGAAAATAACTTTAAACATTGGTTTTTTAGGTTTCATTAAAATTCCCAAAACAATACCGGGTAACCCTGCCCCTGATCCTAGATCAGTGCAAATATTAATGTTATTTTCATTAATAAAATCAATGGTTTGCGCACTATCTTTAATATGTCTTAATTTTATTGCTTTTTCTGTTGATTTACTTATTAGGTTGATTTCCTTGTTTCTTAATATTATGGATTTGCTAAAATCCTCTAGCTCATTTAATGTTTCACGTGAAACTTTAAGAGGTCTTAAGTTATCAATTTTTAAAATATTCGAATCAATCAAGCTATATGCTTAATAGACTTTCTTTTAAGATGAGACAACAAAATATATACTGCTGCTGGGGTTATTCCATCAATTCTTAATGCTTGACCCATCGTTTTAGGTTGAATTTTCTTGAATTTTGATTTTACCTCATTTGACAGACCTGGAAAATCCTCATAATTTATGTTTTTTGGTATGATAAGATTTTCATCCCTTTTGAAGGCCAATATATCAGCATTTTGCTTCTTTAAATAACCCTTGTAATGTGAGCTTATTTCCAATTGCTCATCTATTTCACGTGAAACATACTTAATTTCAGGCCATATTTCTCTAATTTTGCTCATATTTACATCCTTTTGTCCTAAAACTTGGCTTGCTGAACGGCTTACTCCATCTTTGGCTATATTTATTCCATATTTTGATACCTTTGATGGTGTAATATTTAATTTATCCATCTTTTCCTGCATTTCAGTCAATTCTTTTGATTTTTCGTTAAATAACTTTTCCCTTTCCTTTGAAACCAGGCCTATTTTGATTCCTTTTTTAGTAAGCCTAATATCGGCATTATCAGATCTTAACGACAATCTATATTCAGCCCTTGAAGTAAACATTCTATAAGGCTCTGCCACCCCTTTTGTAACCAGATCATCTATCATTACTCCAATATATGCATCTGATCTGTCTAGTATAAATGGCTCTTTCTTTTTAATAGAGAGTCCAGCGTTTATCCCTGCTATTAAACCTTGAGCTGCTGCCTCCTCATAACCTGTCGTTCCATTTATTTGTCCTGCTAAATACAAATTTTTGATTTTTTTAGTTTCTAGTGTTAAAAAGAGCTCTCTTGGGTCTACATAATCATACTCAATTGCGTATCCAGGCCTTAATATTTTAACATTCTCTAAACCATTGATTTTACTACATATTTCTTGCTGTACATCTTTAGGTAACGAAGTAGATATACCGTTTGGATATATAGTATGATCATTCAACCCTTCAGGTTCTAAAAATATTTGATGTCTCTTCTTTTCTGAAAATTTTTTAATCTTATCCTCTATTGAGGGACAATACCTAGGTCCAACTCCCTTAATACTACCAGAGTACATTGCACTTTTTTTAATATTTTTTGAAATAATCTCATGAACAGTCTCATTTGTATACGTCATACGACATGAAATTTGTTTATTTAAATTTTTTTTAGTAAGGAAAGAAAAAAAATAAGGATCTTCATCTGCAAACTGTTTCTCTAAATTTTCAAAATTTATCGTACGGGCATCTAGTCTTGGGGGTGTCCCTGTCTTCAATCGTCCAATTTTAAAATCATACCTTTCTAATTGTTCGCTTAAACCGGTTGAAGGTTTTTCATTAAATCTTCCCGCTGGAGTCTTATCTTCACCAATATGTATCAATCCATTTAAAAATGTGCCAGTTGTAAGTATTAACTTGGATGTTTTAATTTTTTTTCCTGATTGAGTTATAAATCCATTTATTTCATTTTTATTAAAAATAAACTTTATTACAGGATCCGAAAAAATGCTTAAATTACAATAGTTTACAAGTTTTTTTTTCATATATTTCTTGTATAAAGACCTGTCACTCTGTGTTCTTGGTCCTCTTACAGCAGGTCCTCTGCTTCTATTTAATAACCTAAATTGTATGCCTGACTTATCAGCAACTTCTCCCATTACACCATCTAATGCATCTATCTCTCTAACTAAGTGCCCTTTACCTAATCCACCTATAGCAGGGTTACATGACATCTCACCAATTGTATCGATGTTATGAGTATATAAGGCTGTATTCAAACCTAATCGTGCTGATGCTGTAGCAGCCTCACACCCGGCATGACCTCCACCTACAACCACAACATCAAAATGTAAATCCATTTTCATTCTATAAATTTACAACTCATAATTAAATTTACAAGATGACTTTAAATTTTAGCAAATTAAGCACAATTACCAACGATTTTGGCCTAAAATACACTAAAAATGCAGGTAATTTGAGGTTATTTGCCTATACAAAAATCGTTGAAAATACTACCTAATATCTCCTCGACATCGAATTTTCCAACAATTTTTCCGAGTTCTCTTGCTGCTAATCTTAAATCCTCAGCTGCTTTATCAAAATCTTGTTCATCTCTTTTATTTTCAAAATTTTCAAGATGAGTCAAACATTGCTCTAGATGAAGCCTATGTCTCTCCCTTGTAATTAAAATATTTTGATTGGATAAAAATTTATTTTTCAGCTTATTTCTTATTGTGGAAATAAGAGTGTCTATATTTTTTTCTTTTATAATTGATATATAAATAGGATTGTATTGACTGAAGTCTTCTAACATATTCTCAATTCCTAAATCTGACTTATTAACTACTACCAATGTCTTTTCAGATGATACTAAACCCTTTAAAAAGCCAGTAAAATAAGCCTTTTTGGGCTCAATCACAACTATATTCAGATCAGCATTTTCAGCTTTTTTTAATGCTAAATTTATCCCTTTTTTTTCTATTTCATCTTTTGACTCTCTTATTCCAGCAGTATCAGAAAGTACAACAGGATATCCATCAATATTTAAATGAACTTCTATCACATCTCTTGTTGTTCCAGCAACTTCTGAAACAATAGCAGCATCTCTTCTAGAAAGATAATTTAATAATGAAGATTTACCGGCATTGGGAGGTCCTAAAATAGCAATTTTAAATCCTTCTCTGATAATTTCTCCAACTTTTTTATCATTTAATACTTTTTTAATTTCAGATTTTATTTTTGAACTGCTTAAATGAATTTCATTTATTATTTTTTCAGGCAAATCTTCATCTGGAAAATCTATTTTTGCTTCTACATTTGCTAAAATCTTTAATAATGAGCTTCTCCAGAAATTATATATTTCAGAATTTTTTCCTGACATAATTTTTATTGCCTGTTGTCGCTGCATTTCAGTTTCTGATCTAATAAGATCAGATATACTCTCTGCTTTTAATAAATTTATTTTTCCATTTTGAAATGCAATCTTTGTAAACTCACCTGGTTCTGCTATTCTACAATTTTCGATTTTAGAGATGGAATTTTGAATGGCTAATACTACCGAAACGCTGCCATGGACATGAAATTCTGCCATATCCTCACCTGTGTAGCTATTTGGGCCAGGAAACCACAATAATATACCTTCATCAATAAGCTCATTAGTGTTGATTTTATTGATTTTTTTTAATGTTGCCACCCTTGGCTCTGGAAAATTACCATTAGTAAGTTTGGAGATAACTGTTTTGGTTTCAGGACCTGAAATTCTTATTACTGAGATGCCTGAAATGCCTTGTCCACTTGATAAAGCAAATATTGTCATACTTACAGTATATTTTTTAAATTATTTTAATCAATTGCTGATAACTCTTTAAAATAATCTCCTAAATGAGCCTGATAATTGTCACTAAGATTAGATGATGATGCATAGATTGGTTTCCTAGCCTGAATTATACTTACTGTATTAATTGTAGATTTGTTATTTTTGTGATGAGATAAACAATTTTCATCCCAAGGTAAATCACACTCTTTTAATAATAATTTAATTTCACTCTCTTTATCATTAACTAGTTTATCATAATCTAAAACATATATTGATTCAGGATATTTTTTCAACCAGTAACTAGTAAGATCTGAATACATTTTAAAGTAGGTAATTATATTTTTAGGATTAAAGGACCAACCCATATGCTTATAAGAAGCAAAATAATTTTTTAAAATAGATAGAAAATTATCTTTTAAATTTCTTTTACATAAAATTATTTTTGAATTTGGAAAAAAATTTTTAATAAACCCTATCCATCTAAAGTTGTGAGGGGTTTTATCTACTATTAAATTTTCCTTATATTTAAAATTTGCAATTTGTTGTGAATAATAATTCAAAAGATTGGTGTATTCTTTTTCATTACTTAAATTTTGAGATAATACTTTATTATCTTGAATAAAAAATTTTTGAATAGCAGTTTCAAGATATTCAACCTCTCCAATTCCTATAGCTTCTTTATGGGCAGACAAAATCTGCTCAACCAGAGTTGTTCCAGATCTGGGTAATCCACAGACAAAAATTATCCTTTTATTCTTATGTTGCTCTTTTATTTCGGAGGTTTTAAATCTTTCAAAATTTTTTTTAATACTACTAAATAATTTTTGTTCATTGCTTAAATTATATTTTAAATTCCTATCAATTAATTGGTTAGCATCTTTAAAATATGTATAAGACATTTTAAAGTCACTTAAGTCTTCGAAAGCTTTGGATATTCCAAAAGCTAGTATACCTTTTTCATGTTCTTCTAAATTTGAATTTTTATAAATATCAATCATTGTTTTCATAT
>CACFKI010000025.1 GCA_902566785.1 uncultured Pelagibacteraceae bacterium
TTCAGTTTGATTTAAATAAAAATTTTGAGCTTTTTGTGCCTCTTCATTTCCAAGATAATCTGTCCTCTTATCTTTTTGTGTAATAAAAAATTAGAATGTGTAAAATACAAATAATTGGATTTTATTATGAGTGAAAAATGGAAAAAAATACTATTAATTATAGCAATCGTTGCGCTGATTGAATTTTCTGGTTTTGGAATACTTGCATCATTGTTCAGATTAATAGGTTCTGCAAGCTAATGAAAATTAAAATATTAATTCCGATCTTTAATGATTGGGAGTCGGTTTTAAAACTTTTAGAAAATATTAATTTTGAAATATCAAAATTAAACCACGAATTTTCAGTTATTTTAGTAGATGATGCCTCAACAATTAGCAATCCAAAATTTGAGGAAAAATTTCATAAAATTCAATCAATTAAACTTATTAAAATGAGAGAAAATAGAGGTCACGCTAGATGTAACGCTGCAGGCCTTAAATATATATTTGAAAATGAGGAATTTGATTATGTTATTCCTATGGATGGCGATGGAGAGGATCGTCCTGAGGAAATTAAAAATTTCGTAAATAATCTAAATTACTCAGATGGCCAAGCTATAGTAGGAGAGAGAATTAAAAGATCTGAAGGATTATTTTTTAAGTCTTGTTATTTTATTCACAAAATAATTACGTACGCTTTTACTGGTAAAACAATAAGGTATGGAAATTATAGTTGTTTACCAAAGTCAGTGATTGAAAAAATGATAAATGAAAAGGCTACTTGGAGCAGTTTTTCTGGGTCGTTAACAAAAGTTGTAAATAATAAATTGAGCATTCCATCAGAAAGAGGATTAAGATACTTTGGACCATCTAAAATGAGCTTTAAAAACCTTTTAGTACACTCATTGTCTATTATAGGTGTTTTTAAATATAATGTTTTGATAAGGTCGTTAATATTTTTAATAGTTTATTTTTCAATAATTTATCAAAATATAACTTTTGTAACTCTAATTCCTATTTTTTGTTTGCTTTTTTTTAATATTTCTGTTTTTAACATCTCAAAAAGAGAAAACTTTTTTGAATTAAAAAATTCCCTAAATAATATCTCTGAAATTGAAACTATAAAATGAGATATTTGAATCAAAATAATATTGATGAATTTCAAAAAAATGGATTTATAGTTATCAAAGATCTTTTTAAACCTTGGATTAATGAATTGGTTAAAGGTTTTGAAAAAGTGCTCAAAGATCCAGGTCCATATTCGAGAGAAAATATACAAAACAATGAAAGAGGAAGATTTTTTGAAGATTATTGTAATTGGCATCGGATTCCTGAGTTTGTAAATTTTATTAATAAATCTCCCTCAGCTCAAATTGTTGGAGAGGCTACCAATTCTAAATCCATTCAAATATTTCATGATCATATTTTTATTAAAGAAACTGGTACAGATAAAATAACTCCCTGGCACCAAGATATGCCCTATTATTGTGTTGATGGAGATTGTACTGGTAGCTTCTGGATACCATTAGATCAAGTTACAAAAGAAAATTCTCTTAAATTAATTAAAGGTTCACATAAATGGCCAAAATTATTACGTCCTACTAAATGGTCTAATAATAGCTCATGGTATAAGAATGAAGCTGATTTTATGGAAATGCCGAATCTGGATTTTTATAAAGAAAATATAGTAACACCCGAGATTAATTTGGGAGATGCAATTTTATTTAATTTTAAAGTTGTTCATGGAGCACCAGGAAATAAAACTAAAAATAAAAGACGAGCTTTTTCAATGCGTTTCGTAGGTGATGATGTGAGGTATCAAGATCGAGGAGGCGAGACATCACCACCTTTTAAAGATATTAATTTAAAAACTGGAGATTATCTTAGAAAAGATTGGTTTCCTGTGGTATGGTCAAGATAAGAAATGAAAAAAATAACTTTATTAATTTTTTTAAATTTTTTCTTTTTTGAATTTTCTAATGCAGATTTTAAAAAGTTAAAAAAAAAGGCAGTCGTTAATAATCCAGAAATAATATTCCCTTTACCAAATGATCTAAAAGGTTGCCGAACTGAAATGAGAATAAATCCCAAGTACAATAAGGTTAAACCAATCATTGAACTAGATGCTCCTGAGGGATACGGGCTTGACGAAAGATTTAGTGAGGCTGGAGGCAAATTTGGTGAATTTAGTATACCATGTTCAGCCGGAAATAAGGAAGCTTGTACCTATGCTGTAAAAGTAATATTAGATTGGGCAAAAGCTGGTGCGGCAAAAAGAATTGGTCCAAATGACGAAGAAGGCAAGTATTGGAACGATACATTAACGGTAAATTTATTTATAGCATCACCCATGATGGCAGCATATTCGTTTGCAAAACAGGTGATTAATGTGCCTGATGAAGATGATAAAATAATAAAAGATTGGTTCAAAAAAATTGTTAAAAAAAATCAACATTTGATGTATGGCAAAACTTATGATTATGGTGGTGCCAGCGGAACTCCTAAAAGAGCTCATAACCATGCCTTATCATCAGCTGATGCACATATGATGCTTGGTATACTAACAGGTAATGACAAAACTTTTAGAAAAGCTTTCAAGAATTATGAAGCGGCAATAAAATATTCTAGAAAAGATGGAAGTTTGCCTATTGAGACCAGAAGAGGTGGAAGGGCAATGTTTTATGAGGGAAGAGCAATAAACAAATTAACTGTTATTGCAATTATTGCAGAGAATCAAGGTTACGATATTTGGAGTTACAATTATAAAGGTAAAGATTTTCACAATGTAATTAAATTTTTTATTGATTTTACTGAAAATAATGAAATAGTTTTTCCTTATGCTAAAGAAATGAGACATCCAGGACCTGCAAAAAATTATAAAAAGCAAGATTTAAAATGGAACAATAGTAGTAATTGGGGATGGTTATATTCTTACGTTTCAAGGTTTCCTGATCATGAAAATGTTCAAAGACTAAAAAAATGGTCTCAAAATAAAAGTGAACTTAATCCTACACAATGGGATATAGTTCGTCATTATGAAAATGTTGGAAACAAACCATTTAGCTGGGCTTCTTGGACTGTAGTAGAACCCAATTGTCATTTTACAAAACAGTATCAAAATTGAAAAATTTTTTTAGGAAAGTTGCTTTTGGAATTGGACCTAATGAAAAAGTACCTAATGATCCATTGAATTGGTCCTTAAATCAAATAAATCAAATCCCAGAATTATCATGGAAAGGTAAAATTTATGCTGAGAAAGAATTAAGAAAACATTACAGAGAATGGGTACACGGAGATAGAAAAGTCTTAAGAAAAAAATACAAAGATAATAAAACACTTTATAAAATCAAAAAGGACGAATTAAGACATAAGACAGGACAAAAATTTTGGGAGTCTTTAGAATTAACTATTCGACATAATGAAGCAATAAATGGCAATAACCCAGTTCTAACTAAATTTTGGTTATTCTGGAGTAATTTCTTTGCAATAAGTGATAAAGATTTCTTAGCAAACTACTCTACAGGGGCCTATCATAGAGAAATTATTAGACCAAATCTTAATAAGTCATTTGAAAAAATGGTATATGATGCAACAGTTTCTTGGGCTATGATACATCATTTAGATAATAGTGAAAGTGCAGGCCCAAAAAGTATTACTGCACATGAGGATTGGCGAAGAAGAAAAAAAAGACCTGCTACTATTAATGAAAATCACGCAAGAGAATTACTTGAACTGCATACAGTTTCTCCTGAAGCTGGATATACACAGGAAGATATTATTCAATTAGCTTATATTATGACAGGATGGCAGCAAAGGTGGAGTAAATCTAAATTAGAAACAGGAAATGTTTGGTTTAATTCCGAATATCATCAACCAGGAAAAAAAATTGTTTTAAAAAAAGAATATAAAAAGGGAAAGAAATCTTTAAAGGCAGTAATTAAAGATTTGGTAAATCATCCAAATTGTAGAGATTTTGTAGCTATGAGACTATGTAGATTTTTAATTACAGATGAACCAACTCAAGAGATGAAAGATCCAATAATAAAAGCTTTTAAAGATAGCGATGGGTTTCTTCCAGAAATTCATAAGGCCGCACTTAAAGTAGCTTTTAAATATAATGATAAGTTTAGGAAATTTCAGACACCAGAAAATTGGTTTATTCAAGTTGCTAAAGTTTCAGAATTAGATTGGCCACCATCACCTAAAATTATGGATAGTTATGAATTAGGATTTAGACCGACTAGAAAGCAACGCTTGCCTGAAAAAATGTTAAATGAACTCGGGCATCATCCTTACAGAGCAAAGCAACCTAATGGATGGTCTGATATTTCAACAGATTGGTTATCCCCTGAACTTTTGATTAGAAGACTTGTGTTTGCAAAAGAAAGTTATGCATTTTCAAAATCTAAAAATAATAATATTGAATTTTATGAAAAAATTATAAATAGAAATTTTGATAATCCTGGAAAAATTATGAGTTATTTAAATAAAACTAATTCTTTTTATCAAAAACAAACTTTATTATTTAATCATCCGGAGTTTTTAAAAGCATGAAAATTAAAATTAATAGAAGAAACTTTCTTAAATCATCTATAGTTACCTCATTATATCTTGCTGGATTTGGATTACCTTCTTTTGCAAATACAGTCTCAAAAAAAAATTTAGTAATTATCATGCTAAGAGGTGGAATGGATGGATTGTGTGCAATTCCAATTAGAGGTGATAAAAATTTTGAAAAACTTAGAAGCAAAATTAATCTTGAAACTACGTTGCAATTAAATTCGGATTTTGATTTACATCCAGCATTACGAACGTTTAAAAAATTATGGGATAAAAATCTTGGTTCGGTTGTTCATGCAACAAGTATACCATATACAGGAAGATCTCATTTTGATGGGCAAAATTTAATGGAGTCAGGTGGAAAAGTTCCATATAAAATTAAAACAGGCTGGCTTGGAAGAGGAATGAATGTAGCAGGTTTAACTGGCAATGGTTTAGCTTTATCATTACCTATGCCGTTACTTATAAGAGGTGTGCCAATGAATGATAATTATTATCCAGTCGAAGGTACAATGCCTAGTGAAGAAATTCTTGATATAATTAAAAATGAATTTGAAATTCATTCAGAGAAAGATCTAAGTATGATTTTAGATGTTATAAAAAAAAGAAAGTTTCAATCTTATGGTAGCAGAAGAAATTCTTCTTTGGCGCTAAATGCAGGCCAACAATTATCAAAGATAGATGGTCCAAGAGTTGCTGTCTTCGAAGTTGATGGCTTTGATACACATGCAGCCCAAGGCTCAGCTAATGGTGCTCATGCTGATTGTTTAAAAGAATATGATAACATCATAGAAGGATTAAAATCTTCTCTTGGTACTGAATTTAATAATACTCTTATATTAACACTTACAGAATTTGGAAGAACCATTAAGCAAAATAGCAGCAATGGAACTGAGCATGGTTACGGTTCCGCAATATTAATTACTGGTGGTTTAGTTAAACAATCTCAAGTTTACACTGAGTGGCCAGGACTTAAAAAGAAAGAATTATTTGAGGGAAGAGATTTGAATTCTACTATTGATGCAAGATCTGTTTACGCTTCAGCAATGTCCAATGTTTTTGGGATTGATTTTGAGAGAATAAGAAAAGAAGTTTTTTGGGGAGAAAAATTACAAAACTTATCTGATAAATTGTTTAAAATTTCCTGATTTTATTTAAGTTTTTATCTTTGGTAGACAATAAAAATCAGCTGTATCTATTTTAGAAGAATGTTCCCGTCTCATATTCCATTTTTTATAAACACCAGCGCTTGCAAGGCTCAAAGTAGATCTTCCATATCTATAATTAGTATTGTCAATTGATTTCATCAAATTTTTTATCTTTTCATCTTTTTCAGATGAAAATAAATTTTTTTTACCATCTGAGTTTGATAGTCCAGTTAGCATAACACCTGCTTTTTGATATCTGTAGCCATTTTTAAAAATACTTTCTAGAATATTAATTGCAGTTTTTACAGTTTCAATACTATTATTTGTTGCAATAGGAAAATCGATTGTTTTTGAGTTTGAGTAGTATCCAAAGTTTCTTTGAAAGGGACTTGTTCTAACAAAAACTGTTATTGCTTTTGCAACTAAAGACTCAGATCTAATTTTTTCTGATGCATTTAAACAGTAGTTAGCTACTGCTTCTTTTAACTCTTGAAATCTTTCAACTCTTTTTCCAAAAGAACGTGATACAACACAACTTTTTCTTTTTGATGATGTAGTCTCTAAATTAATACAAGGGATACCACGCAGTTCCATTGCTGTTCTTGAACTTAAAACATTTGAGCATTTTTTAATCCATGTATTAGATTTATTTTTAAGTTGTTTTGCATTATAAACTCCATTTTTTTGATAAAATTTTGTAAGCTGTCTTCCGACTCCCCAAACATCATTTATTTCTACTTTTTCCAATATTGGATCTAAATTTTTTATTCCAATTAAACTTGTAACACCTGATTGTTTTTTCTTTGCAATATGATTTGCAACTTTGCTCAAAGTTTTTGTTTTTGCTATTCCAATACTTGTCGGTATGCCTGTCCACTGCAAAACTGTAGCTCTAATTTCTCTACCTACTTTTTCAACCTCATTATCACTAAAATTAGATAAATCCAGGAAAGCTTCATCAATAGAATAAACTTCTATATCAGAATTAAATCTTTTTAACGTTCTCATAACCCTTCTAGATAAATCTCCATACAATGAATAATTAGAAGAAAATACATTTACATTATTTTTTATAATTATATTTTTTGCTTTGAAATAAGGTTCACCCATTTTAATTCCTAAAGCTTTCGCTTCATTAGATCTTGAAATAATACAACCATCGTTATTTGATAGCACAACAACTGGCCTTTTTCTTATCTTAGGATTAAATAATCTTTCACAAGAAACGTAGAAAGAGTTACAATCTACTAATGCTATTTTTTTAGTATACTGAGTGGATGACATAAGTTACAACTCCCCATATGAAAACATCTTCTTCTTCATTGATTAAAATTCGATCTTCAAAATTTTTAGACCCAGATGTTAAAAACTTTTTGTCTCTTTCTTGAACAAAACTTTTTACAACTAATTCATCATGAACATTTGCAATAACTGTAGAAAAATTTCTTGGTGTTAAACTTTTGTCAACAACCAATAAATCTCCATCATTGATTCCTACATTTACCATTGATTTACCCTGAACTCTTATTATGAAGGTAGCTGGTACATTCTTTATTAGATGAACGTTTAGATCGATATCCTCTTCTATGTAATCTGTAGCTGGAGATGGAAAACCTGCTCCAGCTTTGTGCAAATAGTAAGGTATTGTTAGCTTCATAAATGTTCTTATTTTGTTCTTATTAGTACACAAGTTATCCAATAGTGTCAATCAGGTTGTATTTTGAGTCTGGAAGTGAATCAAAAGTGA
>CACFKI010000026.1 GCA_902566785.1 uncultured Pelagibacteraceae bacterium
TGGAAAATCAGATATTGAAAGAAATAAAATTATTACAAGTATGTGGGGTCACTATGGAAGAATACTGTCTGATTATATTTTTTTAAATCAATTTAGAAATGGTAAACTAAGGAATCATATCAAAATTAATGGCTTAAAATATTTGGATAAGATTATAAAAGAAAAAAAGCCAGTTGTTTTTATTTCAGGCCATTTCAATAACTTTGAATTAATGGCAATGCAAATAGAAAATTATGGGATCAAACTTGCGGCTATTTATAGACCTTTAAATAATTTTTTTTTAAATGGAACTATGGAAAAAATTAGGAAAAATTATATTTGTAAAAATCAAATTAAAAAAGGTAGATCTGGGACTAGAAAAATTTTAGAAGCAATTAAAAGTGGACACTCAATTGCACTTATGATTGATCAAAGAGTTAGTGAGGGAATTGCAGCTAAATTATTTAGTAGAGATTGTTTAACAACAACCATACCTGCTCAATTAGTTAAAAAATACAATTGTGAGGTAGTGCCAGTTTATATCGAAAGGAAAAACAATATTGATTTTGAATTATATTTTTATGAACCACTAATTTTTAATAAAGAAAAATCTATTAATGAAATTACTACTGAATTAAACAATGTGCTTGAGCAATTTATATTAAAAAACCCAAATCAGTGGATTTGGTCACATGATAGATGGAAATAATTCAATTTTTATTTCTCTTTGAATTTGCCTCAATAAAAGAAAAATAAGCTTCCTGCAATTCAACATTCCAATAGGTAAGATCCTCAAGTCTGATTTTCTTTCCTGATATTGCACAAACAACATGATCACCTTCCTCAACTATAGAGAAATTATTTGGCAGATATTTTAATTTTGCTAATTTTTTGAACATTTTTAGTTTATAAACTATTACATGAATATTGGAATAATTGGAAGTGGTGGCAGAGAGCATTCAATTTGCTACAAGTTGAAAAAGTCAAAAAAAATTACAAATATTTTTTGTATACCAGGAAACGCAGGTACAGCTGAAATATCGGAGAATTTAAATGTTAACTATAATAATTTTAAAGAATTATATAAAACTATTTTAAAAAAAAATATAAATCTACTAGTAGTTGGGCCTGAAGAACCATTGGTAAATGGAATTGTTGATTTTTTTGAAAAAAAAAAGATAAGAGTTTTTGGGCCATGCAAAAAAGCTTCAAGACTTGAAGGTTCAAAAGCCTTTATGAAAAAATTATGTAGAGATTTTAATATTCCCTCGGCTAGATCAATTGAGATAACTAATGTCAAAAATATTAAATCTTCACTTAGAAATTTTAAGTTACCAATTGTGGTTAAATCTGACGGATTAGCAGCTGGTAAAGGAGTAACAATTTGCAAAACTAAAGATCGTGCAATTAAAGATGTAAAAGAAATATTAAATGGTAAGTTTAAATCCTCAAGAAAAGTTATAGTAGAAGAGTTCCTCTCTGGAAAAGAGGCAAGTTATTTTGTTATTACTGATGGTAAAAATTATATCCCAATTGGCACTGCTCAAGATCATAAAAGAATTGGTGAAAATGATACAGGTCCTAACACAGGGGGTATGGGGGCATATTCACCTTCAAAACTAATTACAAAAAATGTAGAAAATAAAATCAAGAAAAAAATTATTGAACCAACATTAAAAGGCCTAAAAAAAAAAGGTTATCCTTATAGGGGAATTTTATATGCAGGTTTAATGATTGAGAATTCAAATCCTAAATTAATTGAATACAACATAAGGTTTGGGGATCCTGAATGCCAAATAATAATGATGAGATTAAAAAATGACTTATTAGATTTAATCGAGACAACAATTGATAAAAAATTAAAAAATAAAAGAATTAAATGGTCAAAGGATAAGGCAATTACAGTTGTAGCTGCAAGCAAAGGATATCCTGGAAAATTCAAAAGGTTAAAGGAAATAAAAAATTTAAAAAAAATTAAATTAAATAATAAACAACAATTGTTCCATGCATCTACAATTAAAAAAAATGAAAAGTTTTTTTCTAATGGGGGGAGAGTTTTAAATTCAACAGTTTTAAATAATAGTCTTAAAAAGGCCAGATCTAAAGCACTAAAAATTTTGGATAAATTAGATTGGGAAAATAAATATTACAGAAGAGATATTGGACATCAAGTAATTGATAAATGAGAATTATTTCAGGATTATATAAAGGTAAAAAAATTTTATTACCCGCAGATAAAAATACTAGACCTTTGAAAGATCTAACAAAAGAATCAATTTTTAATCTAATTATCCATTCAAAATTTTCAAAAATAGATTTAGAAAGATCAAATGTTTTAGATCTTTTCGCTGGTTCAGGCTCATTTGGACTAGAATGTTTATCAAGAAAATCAAATTTTGTTACTTTTGTTGAAAATTATAGATCGGTTATAAAAATACTAAAAAATAACATTAAAACTTTTAAAATTGATAAAAATTATGAAATCATTGAAGATGATATTTTTAATAATAAATTTTTTCAAAATATTAACAAAAAATTTGATTTAATTTTTTTAGATCCTCCATATAAAGAAGGTCGTATAAATTTTCTTTTAGAAAATATTGTTAAGAATAAAATTATCAATCAAAAAGGATTAGTTATTTTGCATAGAAATAAAAAAACTAAAGAGCTTTTCAGTGATAAATTTAAAATAGTAGAAAATAGAATCTACGGTATTTCCAAAATATATTTAATAAAGCTAAGATAATATTTTTTTTGTCTCTTTTTTAATAAGTTCAACAGATGGTTGATCAAAAGGATTCACTTTAAGCGCTGTACCTAACAATATAGTCTCTAAAATAAAAAAACTGAACAATTCACCGAGTGTTTCTTCACTTCTATCCTTAATTTCAAAACTTCTAAAAGGTAATTTTTCTTTTTTAAATACTATTTCTGTAGCTTTTTTTTGCGCTCTAATTATCTCAGTAAAAGATTTATTATTTAAATATTTTAATGCATTTAAAGTTTTATTTAATTTAAATTTTTCAGTTTTTTTTTCGTTAACACTAAAAAAAGTATAAAAATTATTTTTTGGTCCATCTAGATATAATTGCATTAGACTATGATTATCCTTTGGCATTGTTGAAATAATTGGAAGAATACCTTTCGATTTTTTTCCAAGGCTTTCAGCTACTAATTGTTGGTACCATTTAAATAAATTATCTGAATTTTCATCATAATTTAAAATAATAGAATTAAGTTTTTTTTGTTTTACTAAAGTTAGTATTGAATTAACATTTGAAATTAAATTGCTGATAAAATGTTTGCTTTTAACAAGTTTGTTAAATCTTTTAAATTTTTTTTCTTTCAGACCCATTAGTTCAGCAGGTAACATTCCTACTTCTGATAAGACAGAATATCTACCACCTACATAATTTTTATGTTCTATTACTTCTGATTTTAATTTATTTGCCAAATTGAAGAGGTTGCTACTTTTAATTTCAGTTATAAATATATTTTTATTCTTATTTATTAGCAAACTAGAATTTGATATAGTTTCAAGAGTATTCCCTGATTTTGAAATAATTAAATTACAAGCTTTTTTATTTTTTTCATTTTTACTTAAAATTGGTTTTAGGTTATTAATAAAAATAAATTTTTTTTTTGTTTTATTCTGCAAAAATTGATAAATAGCCTCCGCCCCTAAAGTAGAGCCACCCATTCCAATTAATCTAAAAATTGAAAATCGATTTAATCTTTTTACAATTTTTTTATTAAAACTATATTTATAATTTGAAGAAAGGGTTTTTAATATAGGAAATTTCGAGAATAGATTGTTTGGTTGAAAAAAACTGCTTGATAAAGATATTTTGTTTTTTTTAATTATTTGGAAATTATTAAATTTAATTCTTGAGGTGAGCATTTTAATTAATTTTTTCTAAAATTAATTCCTCTACCGAGTTAATTGTCTGAGAGCTAGTGTTTTCATCTACTTTTGTATCAATATCTAAAATGCTTTTTATATCATTATCTTCCTCAGTTTCAGTAGATGTCTGTTCTTGATCTACTGGTAAAGGCAATTCTCCATAATCAGGTGGTAACTCTAAAGGATTTTTTTTCTCTACTAAAAACTCATCACTTTGTTCAGATCTTTTTTTGCCCTGAAGAGCATCTGTTGCTCCAGTACAAGAATACAAAAAAGCAGCCGAAATAAATATTAATATTAATTTTTTAAATTTCATTTTACTTTTTTATAATTCATTAATTCAGCAAAAATAAGACAAATTATTCCAATACTTATAAAGATATCAGATACATTAAAAATAAACCAATGATAGCCCCTAAAATTTAAGTCAATAAAGTCCGGAACAGCTGAAAAGTAAAGTCTATCAAACAAATTTCCTAATGAGCCGCCTAGAAGAATAATTAAGAAATATTGTCTTATATCCTCAGATTTATAAATTAGGTAAATTATTATTAAATTAATTATTATTATTATAATTGTAATAAAGTTATAAATTAAGCTTTGGTCAAAAGAAAATAAGCCAAATCCAATACCTGTGTTCCATATTAAATAAAAATTTAGAAAAGAGTTTATATTAATATCTACCTGACCTACCTCTTCTGCAATATTTAAAATATAAATTTTAGAAAGCCTATCTAATAAAAAAATAACTAAAACTATGCTTAATTTTATAAAAAAGTTTTTAAATTTAATTTTGCTCATTAATTAAGACAAATGACAATTATCTTGTCTTTCGCATTTATCCTTTTTAATCTTCCAGCATACAGGACACTTGTTCCCCTCAGCTTTAACAGTATTCACTAATATGTCTTCGTTATCAGTATCTGCTTCTGAAATATTGGCATTTGAAGTAATGCATAGTTCTGCAAAATCTGTGTCTTTAGCAATCTTAAAAAGTTTTTTACCGAGTTTTAAATCAATGTTGGCTTCAAGACTTGAACCTATAATTTTGCTTGCTCTTTTTTCTTCAATGCTAATATTGCAATTATCTCTTATTTTTTTCAAAGTTGTCCATTTTTCATTTAAACTTTTATTTTCCCAATTGGATGGAATATTTGGGAATTTTTCCAAATGAATGCTAGTATTATTTTTATTTATTATTGAAAAAATTTCCTCTGCTGTAAAAGATAAAATTGGTGCAAACCACTTTAACAAGCAGTCCAAAATAATATTTAAAAGTAAAATAGTATTTTGTCTTTTTTCTGAGTCTTTTGTATCACAATAAAGTGTATCTTTTCGTATATCAAAATAGAATGCGGACAGGTCAACAGTACAAAAATTTAATAATTCTTTATACAAATTATGAAAATTGTACGATTTATAATATTTCAAAAAATTCTTGTTTAAATTAAAAATTTTATTTAACATATATTGCTCTAACTCTGGAAACTCTTCTATTTTCAATTCATTTAAATTGATTTTTTTAAACTCATCATTTAAATTTCCTAATAAATACCTAAAAGTATTTCTAACTTTTCTGTAGGCTTCAGCATGTTGATCTAGAATTGAATAATCAATTCTTAAATCTTCTGCATAGTTTGATGATGTAACCCAAATCCTTAATATATCTGCTCCATATTTCTTTAAAATATCATCTGGAGAAATTATATTTCCTAATGACTTAGACATTTTTAAACCCTTGCCATCAACAACAAATCCATGAGATAAAATATTTTCATATGGAGCCCTACCCCTTGTTCCGCACGACTCTAATAGTGATGAATGGAACCAGCCTCTATGTTGATCAGATCCCTCTAAATACATTGAAGCTGGCCATTTTAAATCTTTTCTTTTTTCAAGAACGAAAGAATGGGTTGAGCCACTGTCAAACCAAACCTCAACAATATCTTTCATTTTATCAAAATCAGATGCTTTATATTTGTCTCCAAGAAATCTTTGTGGATCATCTGAAAACCAACAGTCTGAGCCTTCTTTTTCATAGATATTAGCAATATTCTCAATAACATCTTGATCAATTAGAACTTTGCCATCTTTTTTTGAAATAAATATTGGTAATGGTACACCCCAGACTCTTTGTCTAGAAACACACCAATCAGGTCGAGTTTCTATCATCGATTTTAATCTTTCTTTTGCTTTGCTTGGATAAAATATAGTTTTGTTTATTGCATCTAATGCTGTTTTTCTTAATCCATGACTCTCCATAGATATAAACCATTGCAGTGTCGCTCTATGTACTAATGGAGCTTTAGATCTCCAAGAATGAGGATAAGAGTGTTTTAATTTTCCATTTGATAAAAGTTTTTTTTCTAATTTTAGTTTTTCAATGACAATTGGGTTTGCTTTAAAAATATGTGTACCTTCAAAATTAGAAATATGTTTTGTATAAACCCCATTATCATCAACTGTTTCTAATGCCTTAATTCCGTTATTTAGGCACAAGTTGAAGTCATCAGGACCATGACTAGGTGCACAGTGAACTATACCGGAACCTTGCTCCGTAGTCACAAAATTTGCACTTAACATTGGAACGTCATAATCATACCCAAGAGATAAAAAAGGATGAGAGCAAATTGTATTTTTAAAGTCCAAACCTTTAAACTCTTTTAATACCTTATGACTATTTATTTTATTCTCTTCTAAAACATTTTTTAATAGTTCTTTTGCAACAATTATTTTTCTATTTTTAAAATCGTTGTCATCATTTATTTGAATAACTACATAAGTTAAGGATTCATTAAATGCTAAAGCTTTATTTGCAGGAATAGTCCAAGGGGTTGTTGTCCAAATTATAATTTCACATTCATTTAAGTATTCAATATTTGTTTTTTTAATTGGGAAAGAAACATAAATAGTATCAGATGTATGATCCATATATTCCACTTCAGCATCTGATAAAGCTGTTTTCTCAACTGTTGACCAAAGAACAGGTTTGTAACCTCTGTATAAACTCCCTTCCTTTAAAAACTTTCCTAACTCTCTAACGATTTGAGCTTCAGCATCAAAACTCATAGTTGAGTAATAGTTATCCCAGTCTCCTATAACTCCTAATCTTTTAAATTGAGTTTTGTGAACATCTATCCATTTTGCTGCAAAATCTCTACAGACTTTTCTAAATTCAGAAATTGGGACGTCATTTTTATTTTTTTTATTCTTTTTATATTGTTCCTCTATTTTCCACTCAATGGGTAATCCATGACAATCCCATCCAGGAACATAAACTGAATCTTTTCCATCCATTTGATGAAATTTAGTAATAAGATCTTTTAAAATTTTGTTATAAGCAGTTCCCATATGTATGTTTCCATTCGCATATGGTGGTCCATCGTGCAGAACAAATTTTTCTTTTCCTTTT
>CACFKI010000027.1 GCA_902566785.1 uncultured Pelagibacteraceae bacterium
CACTAGAAAAAAAAGTAAGCTCCAATACCTAAAAAGGATAAAAAGCCTATTACATCAGTTATAGTGGTTACAAAAACACTTGAAGATATCGCTGGATCAATGTTCATTTTTTTAAGAGAGACTGGTACTAAAATTCCAAATAATCCGGCAACTATCATATTGAGAACCATTGAAATTGATATAATTAATGAAAGTGTAGTATCATTAAACCAAAACTGAACCACAACTGCACTAATTATTGCAAATATTATCCCATTTAATATTCCTATAGAGAATTCTTTTAATATATTTTGTGAAAAATTATTTTTGGTGAGTTCATTAGTAGCTATTGTTCTTATCGTAACTGCAAGAGTTTGCATCCCTGCATTACCCCCCATTGATGCAACTATTGGCATCAAGACTGCTAATGCTACAACTTTTTCGATGTCTTCTTGAAAAAAACCAATTACAATCGACGCAATTATAGCTGTAAATAAATTTAAAAGAAGCCAAGTAAATCTTCTTTTAGTTTTAGTCAATATACCATCAGTAATCTCCTCATTACCAACACCAGCTAATCTTAATACATCTTCCTCAGCCTCTTCTTTTAAAACTGTTAAAACATCATCACTAGTAATCATTCCTACAAGTTTATTACTCTTATCAACAACGCATGCTGAATTTAGGTTATAATTTTCAAATAAATGACCAACTTCCTCTCTATCCATATCAACTGGTATAAGCTGTTGTGACTCATTCATTATTGAAATCATCTTGGTTTCTCTGGAGGTTCTTAATACCTTAGAAGATGGAACTGTTCCGATTGGTTTAAATTCATTATCAACAATAAATATTTCTAAAAATTCATCAGGTAAATCTTTATTTTCTCTAAGATAATCTATTGTTTGACCTACTGACCAATTACTAGGTATTGCTGTAAACTCTCTTTGCATTATTCTGGCTGCTGAATCTTCAGGATAACTTAAACTTTCTAATAACACGAACCTATCCTTGGGTGGAAGTGAACTTAAAATGTCATTTTTTTTGCTTTCATCAATATTTTCTAAGATTTTAATAGCATCATCAGACTCTAAGTTTTTTAAAATATAAACAATTGAGTCAGTGGATAAATATCTAATAATTTCAGACTGTACAGATTCATTAACTTCTACAAATACATCAGGATCAATTTTGAAATTATTTAATTTTATTAAATTTTCTCTATAATTTTCAGATAATTGCTCAATAATATCAGCTGCATCTGCAGGGTGCATTTCTTTAAAAGAATTTGAAATAAAAAAAGCATCATTTTTATCAATCTTATCTGTTAGAACTTTAATATATTCTTTATTAAATTCAAAATTTACTTTTTTATCTGTTAATTTTTTTGTTAATGTCATAAAAAATCATTTTTTTATATGGCACTATTAATCTATAATTTTTATATTACAATTCTTAAATGGGAATAGATCTAAAAAAAACCAGAAAACCCGTAAAATATAACGAAGCAATCGATTATTTAGAAAAAAGGGTCAACAATTTAAATAATGGACAGGGAAATGAGCTAATTTGGATATTAGAACATCCACAAATATATACTGGAGGCGCAAGTTATAAAAAAAAAGAAATACTCGATAAATCAATTAGAGTTATCGAAACCTCCAGAGGCGGCAAAGTAACTTGTCATGGACCGGGTCAATTAATCTGCTACTTTGTTATTGATTTAAAAAAAAGAAATAAAGATATAAGAAAATTTATAAATATTATTGAGAATTCGATTATTGAAAGTTTACTTTCTCATGGAATTAAGACTAAAAGTGATAGAAAAAATATAGGTATATGGATAGATATTGATGGAAGCAAAAAAAAAATAGGTGCTATAGGAATCAAAGTAAAAAAATGGATTGCTTTTCATGGTTTTTCATTAAATATTGAAAATGATTTAAGAATGTACAATAAAATTATACCATGTGGTATTAAAGATTGTGGGATTACAAATCTAAAAGAAATAAAAGAACAAAGTTATAAAAATTTACCAAATATATTATTTAACAAATTGACTAATTACCTAAAAATTTAAGTTTTTTAGTAATTAATAATTTTTTAAAATAATCTGGCAATAAGGCTCTATAAGTAAATTTTTGGTTGTTAATCATAAATTTTATTTCATAAGAATGCAACATCAGCTGTTTATTTAATCTTTTAAAAGATTTATTAAAAGTATATTTACTATCACCATATATCGGATGATCAATTTCGGACAATTGTTTTCTTAATTGGTGCTTTCTTCCAGTAACAGGATTCATTTGTATTAATGTTGAATTATTATTTTTATCAATAACCTTAAATTTAGTTATTGCTTTTTCAGTAATTTTTTTATTTTGGTCATATCTAGTTAATTCACCTCTCCATTCACCTTTAGATGCGTTAACTTCCCCATTGCAAATCGCCAAATAGGTTTTGTGAATTTTCCTTAATCTAAATAATGATGTTAAAAGTTTAGCTGTCTCACGATTTTTAGCAATAATAAAAACTCCAGATGTATCTTTATCTAATCTGTGAACAGAGTATGGTTTTGTGTTTTGGAAATATTTACTATTTGAAAAAATGTCTATTATATTTTTTTTAGATTTTGTACCACCTTGTACAGCAATTCCAGATTTTTTATTTATAACTATGAAATCATCATTGTTATCAATTATATCCTCTTCATTTTCTTTTATTATTTGATTAGATGGTTTAAATTTATATTTTTTTTTCTTACTTTCTATAAATTGAAAATTATAAAAATAGATTTTATCTGATTCAGATAGTTTTGTTGAGCTTTTAACTTTTTTATTATTTAATTTTATCTTTCCATTTCTTAAAGATTTTTCAATTAAGCTTTGTGGCACATTGCCGATAGTATTTTTTATCCATCTATCAATTCTCATATCAATAGATGATGAGTCTATTATAAAAGACTTATTCATTTATAAATTTACGCTATTGGTTGAGGCTTATTATCTTCTTTTTTTGGAGCTTCTTTTTTCTTTATATCTATTTTTTTTGCTTGAATATCTCTGTCAACAAACTCGATTACAGCCATTGGGGCTTTATCACCATATCTAAATCCTGCTTTAATAATCCTTGTATATCCACCTTTTCTTGTTTCATATCTTTTTGCTAATGTTTTTTTTACTTTATTTGCTGATTTTATATCTTGAAGTTTAGAGACTAAAATTTTTGTATTTTGAAGAGTATTATTTTTGCCTAATGTAATAATTTTATCCGCTTGAGGTTTTAAAACTTTCGCTTTAGGTAGTGTTGTTGTAATTTGCTCGTATTTTATTAACGAGTTTAACATGTTTTTTAAAAGTGCTTTTCTGTGCTCTGATGTACGATTTAATTTCTTATAACCAATTTTATGTCTCATTATATAGCTTCTTCAAGTTTTTTAGATAGTTCTGCTATGTTATCTGGAGGCCAATTAGGTATTTCCATGCCTAAATATAAAGACATTCCATTTAAAACCTCTTTTATTTCATTTAAAGATTTTCTACCAAAATTTGGTGTTCTCAACATTTCACCCTCAGATTTTTGAACTAAATCTCCAATATAAATTATGTTATCGTTTTTCAAACAATTCATAGATCTTACTGAAAGTTCTAGTTCATCAACTTTTCTAAGAAGATTTCTATTAAATTCTGGTTCAGTTGGTTTTTCTCTTACTAGAACTTCTTGTGGTTCATCAAAATTAACAAACATAGATAATTGATCTTGAAAAATCCTTGCAGAGTATGCTACGGCATCTTCAGCAGAAATTGATCCATTAGTTTCAACTTCCATTGTTAATTTGTCATAGTCTAAAGCTTTACCTTCTCTTGCTGTACTTACTGAATATGATACTTTTTTAACTGGACTAAATAAAGAGTCTATTGGTATCAGTCCTAATGGTGGTTCCTCAGGTTTATTCATTTCTGCTGATACGTAACCCTTACCATTACCAACCATCATCTCCATATGAAAATTGGTATTCTCATCTAAATTACAGATTACTAAATCAGGATTTAGTATCTCAATGTCTTGAACTGGCGTAATATCAGAAGCTTTGATCTCTCCTGGACCTTTTGCATCTAGAATTAATTTTTTATTTCCTTCAGATAAACTTTTTAGTGCTAATGATTTAACATTTAAAACTATATCTGTAACATCCTCTCTTACTCCTTTTATTGATGTAAATTCATGTAAAACACCATCAATTTGAATTGATGTAACAGCGGCTCCTCTTATTGATGAAAGC
Organism: uncultured Pelagibacteraceae bacterium; assembly: GCA_902566785.1. Classification (GTDB taxonomy): domain Bacteria; phylum Pseudomonadota; class Alphaproteobacteria; order Pelagibacterales; family Pelagibacteraceae; genus Pelagibacter. The sequence goes on from CACFKI010000027.1 coordinate 4,262, forward strand.
AATATTCTTCTTATTGAATTCCCTAGTGTTAACCCATAACCTTTCTCTAATGGTTCTGCTACAATTTTTGCAAATGATTTATCATCACTAAGTTGAACGTCAAGCTTTGGTGGTTTAATTAGTGATTTCCAATTTTTTACATTTACATTTTCAACTTTCATTTAAACTCTCCTTTTTTTTGGTGGCCTTGTTCCATTGTGCGGCATTGGCGTTGTGTCTTTTATTGTAATTATTTTAAATCCTCTTGCTTGAAGTGCTCTTAAAGCAGTTTCCCTACCTGAACCTGGTCCTTTTATTTCAACTGATAAATTTTTCATACCAACTTCTAGAGCTTTTGCAGCTGCAGAATCTGCAGCAACTTGCGCAGCATAAGGAGTAGATTTTCTTGATCCCTTAAAACCTTTTTGACCAGCAGAAGCCCATGATATAACATTGCCGTTTGTGTCAGCTATTGAGACAATTGTATTATTAAATGTTGATTGAACATATGCAATACCATTCAAAATACCTTTTTTAATTTTTTTCTTTTTTGAATATGTACTTTTTTTAACAACTTTTTCGTTATCTTTTTTTTCTACTTTATTTTCTTTTTCTTTACTCATTTAGTTTATTATTTTTTTAATGGGGTTAATTTTTTACCTGCAATTGCAATTGCTTTTCCTTTTCTTGTTCGAGCATTACATCGTGTTCTTTGACCTCTTACTGGTAATTTTTTTCTGTGTCTAGAACCTCTGTAGGTAGCTAAATCAATTAGCCTTTTAATACTTAAAGAGTTGTCTCTTCTAAGATCCCCTTCTACAGTAAAATTTTTATCAATATATTCTCTAATTTTTAAAATTTGATCATCTGTAAGTTGATTAACTCTTGTTGATTTTGATATACTAAGGTCTTTGCAGATTTGATTTGAATATTTATCACCAACTCCATAAATATACGTTAGCCCAACATGGACTAATTTGTTTTGAGGAATGTTTACACCTGCAATACGAGCCATAAGATTGTGATTAAAATTTAGCCTTTTATATAAGAAGTTGATTCAATGTCAATGTCTTAAACCTTAAGTATTTCCTCGATTTTTCTTGTGATTTGATTAATTTCCAAGCTTCCATCTATTTCATGATAATTTTTATGGGATGAATAATAATCTAAAACTGGCTTTGTTGTTGCCATGTAAGCATCATACCTTCTCAAAATAGTATCCAAGTCATCGTCTGACCTTTTTTCTAATAGTTTTCTCTTTTCAATTCTTTTTATAATAACATCCTTATTTACATTGAGAAAAAAAATAAAATCTATTTTTTGATTAGACTCTGCTAATAATAAATCTAGATTCTTTGCTTGATCTATTGCTCTGGGATATCCATCAAAAATTAATTTATTTTTTTTTTGAGGATCAAATATCACTCTTTTCATCAGTTTGTTTACTATTTCATCATCAACAAATTTTCCTTCGTTCATGTTATTAATTATTTTTTTTCCAATTTCAGTATTCTTGTTAATTTCATCTCTTAACATGTCGCCAGTTGATAGCTGAAAGTTGTTTAATTTTTTTTCTAAATTTTTTGCTTGAGTTCCTTTACCTGCTCCTGGGGGACCAAACAAAATTAGGTTCACTTTTATCTTCCAAATTTGGTTTTTTTTATTAATTGTTCGTATTGAGCGCTCATTAATCTAGTTTGTATCTGGGTAACAGTATCTATGGCAACTACAACAACAATTAATATTGAAGTTCCACCTAAATAAAAAGGTATTGGATAATTAGCAATTAAAAACTCTGGCATCAAACACACTAATGTTAGATAAAGTGCACCGATTGTTGTTAATCTTGTTAAAATGGTATCTATATACATTGCAGTACTCTCACCAGGTCTAATACCTGGAATAAAGCCACCATATTTTCTCAAATTTTCTGCTGTCTCATTAGGATTAAAAGTTATGGAAGTATAAAAAAAAGTAAAAAATATTATCCCTGATGCATATAAAAGCATATAAAGAGGCTGTCCTTGAGAAAAATATGAAGCAATGTTTTGAAATGTATCGTTTTGTGAAAAATTAAAATTAGAAAAAGTTATTGGTAATAATAGTAAAGCTGACGCAAAAATAGCAGGAATTACACCTGCGGAGTTTATTTTTAAAGGTAAATGAGAAGACTCACCACCGTACATTTTATTTCCCATTTGTCTTTTTGGATAATTTATTAAAATCTTTCTAAGAGCTCTTTCCATAAAAACAATAAACATAATAGTTAAAAGTAATAAAATGAAAATAAAAATTATCATTACTGTTGACATTGCTCCAGTTCTTCCTAGTTCAAAAGTTGTAACAAGTGCTCTTGGAATTTCAGCTACTATACCTGAAAATATTATTAATGATATTCCGTTACCAATACCTCTTTGAGTTATTTGTTCACCTAACCACATAAGAAACATAGTACCAGCTACAATAGTCGTTACTGTAGAAATTTTGAAGAATGCTCCAGGATTAATTACTAAATTAGCTGACGATTCTAAACCAACAGCTAGTCCATATCCTTGAACCGTAGCTAATAGTACAGTTCCATATCTAGTAATTTGTGTTATCTTTTGTCTTCCTATTTCACCTTGTGCTTTTAAATTTTTAAAATAATCTGAAACTCCAGTGAGTAATTGAACTATTATAGATGAAGATATATATGGCATAATGCCTAAAGCAAAAATTGCCATTCTACTCACTGCACCACCAGCAAAAACATTAAACATTCCCAATAAACCCTTTTGATTACCTTCCATCATTATTTTAAGTTGCTCTGGATCTATTCCTGGTAAGGGAACAAAAGTACCAAACCTGTAGACA
>CACFKI010000028.1 GCA_902566785.1 uncultured Pelagibacteraceae bacterium
AATTTCTGCTGACTGATTATATACTTGAGGATACGGCTTACCAAAATATTCTACTTTTCCTCCTATTTCATAAAAGCTTTTTGCAACTGATCCCGCGCAATATTCTCTAACTTGGCCTCTATCAACAATTAAATCAGGATTAGTGCAAATCATAATTTTTTTAGTTTTTGTCTCTAGCAATTTTTTATAATAATTTAAATCGTTATTATATTCATCAAATAACCCTGTGCATAAAAAATATTCAGCATTGTCAATATTTTTTGTTTTCATGCTTTCAAAGTCCTGAAATAAACCAAAATCTCTAGGAGGTCCAATGTGATAAAAAGTTTTATTTTTATAGTTATTAATTAAATAATTTAATGCTGCTTGACCAGAGGTGTATACCTTTGAAGTATATTTTTTATCAAGGCCCATTCTTAGAAGAAAATCTATCACATTGCGATTAGGTCTAGGAGCATTGGTTAAAAGAATAAATTCTTTGTTTAGTTCAAATAAATTTTTTAATACCTCAACAGCATCTTTGTGGAGATTAATACCATTGTGTATTACACCCCAAATATCTATAAAAAATAGATCATAATTTTCTACTATGCTTTTAAAGCCTAATTTATTAATGTCTTGTGCCATTTTTGAGATATATATCAAAAAAATGCTAATTTCTTTGTTTTTTTGAAGGTTTAAATTTTTACATTCTTCTTGAAATACCCATGTCTTGTATCTATATGAACTCAATATTTATAGGAGTTTTATATGAAGTTTAAACCGTTACATGACAGAGTTTTAATTGAAGTACTTGATAGCAGCGAAAAAACTGCGGGTGGTATTATTATTCCAGATACAGCTCAGGAAAAACCTCAAGAAGGAAAAGTAGTAGCCGTTGGTGGAGGAGCAAAAACCGAAGATGGCAAATTAATACCAATGGATGTTAAAGTTGGTGACAAAGTTCTTTTCGGAAAATGGTCAGGCACTGAAGTAAAAATTGATGGAAAAGAGTACAGCATAATGAAGGAGTCAGACATTATGGGTATCTCGAATAGTAAATAATAAATTAAGGAGATTAAAAATGGCAAAAATAGTAAAATTTGATTCCGAAGCAAGATCATCTATGCTTAAAGGAGTAGATATACTGGCTAATACTGTAAAAGTAACTCTTGGACCAAAAGGTAGAAATGTGGTTATAGACAAATCTTATGGAGCGCCAAGAACTACCAAAGATGGTGTATCTGTTGCAAAAGAAATAGATCTTGAAGATAAATTTGAGAATATGGGTGCACAAATGGTTAAAGAAGTAGCTAGCAAAACTAACGATGAAGCTGGTGATGGTACTACAACTGCAACTATACTAGCACAATCTATTGTTAAAGAAGGTTGCAAGTATGTTACTGCTGGAATGAATCCAATGGATGTAAAAAGAGGAATTGAAGCAGCAGTTGAACATGTTAAAGAAAAATTAATTTCATCTGCAAAAAAAGTTAAAGACAGCGATGAGATAGCACAAGTTGGAACAATTTCAGCAAATGGTGATAAAGAAATTGGAAATATGATTTCTAAGGCGATGCAAAAAGTTGGAAATGAAGGTGTAATAACAGTTGAGGAAGCTAAAGGAATTGAAACCGAGCTTGATGTTGTTGAAGGTATGCAATTTGATAGAGGTTACTTATCTCCTTACTTTATTACAAATGGAGATAAAATGACTACTGAATTAGAAAATCCTCTAATTCTTTTGCATGAGAAAAAATTAACAAATCTTCAGCCAATGGTCCCTCTTTTAGAAGCAGTGGTGCAAGCCGGAAGACCTCTAATGATAATATCTGAGGATGTTGAGGGTGAAGCTTTAGCAACTTTAGTAGTGAATAAGCTAAGAGGTGGATTAAAAGTCGTTGCTGTTAAAGCTCCAGGGTTTGGAGACAGAAGAAAAGCAATGTTAGAAGATATAGCGATTCTAACAGGTGGACAAGTTATCTCTGAAGACCTAGGAATCAAACTAGAGAATGTAAAACTTAACGATCTTGGATCAGCAAAAAGAGTTAAGGTTGATAAAGAAAATAGTACAATTGTTAGTGGATCAGGAAAAAAATCTGACATTGAAGCGAGATGTGGTCAAATAAAACAACAAATTGATGAAACTACCTCTGATTATGATAGAGAAAAGTTACAGGAAAGATTGGCTAAATTAGCTGGAGGAGTAGCAGTAATCAAAGTTGGTGGAGCAACAGAAGTTGAAGTTAAAGAAAGAAAAGATAGAGTAGAAGATGCACTTAATGCAACTAGAGCAGCTGTAGAAGAAGGAATTGTTGTAGGAGGTGGATGTGCTTTATTATATGCTTCTCAAGACTTGGATAAAGTAAAAGTAAAAGGTGATGATCAAAAAGCAGGAGTTGAAATTGTCAAAAGCGCTTTACAAGCTCCAATAAGACAAATTACTAAAAATGCAGGAGTAGATGGTTCTGTAGTAGTAGGTAAGCTATTAGAGTCAAATAAACCTTCTCATGGTTATGATGCACAAACTGAACAATACGTTGATATGTTTAAAGAAGGAATTATAGACCCTGTTAAAGTGGTAAGAACTGCACTACAAGATGCTGCTTCTATATCTGGCCTTTTGGTAACTACCGAGGCAATGGTAGCAGATAAACCTGATGAAAAAGATTCTGGTCCAGCAGGAATGCCTGGAGGTGGTATGGGCGGCATGGGTGGAATGGGTGGAATGGGAATGTAATTCCATTCAAATTTAAAGTTTCTAAAAAGGCCATCTTTGATGGCCTTTTTTTTTGAACAAATTCTTGTTTATTATTTAAATATCTTTCCTGTTAAAAATAAACCTAGTGCCACAGCAGGACCAATTCCAAAAGCAAATAATAAAGTCCCAATTCCAACAGTACCACCTAAGAACCATCCAATACTCACAGCACTTATTTCTAAGAGAGCTCTAACTGCTGCGATAGGGAGATTAGTTTTCTTTTGAAGACCTACCATCAATCCGTCCCTTGGGCCAGGACCTAAATTTGCAACTAAATAAATTCCACCACCTAATCCAACAGTCAAAACAGCTAAAACACCCAATATAATCTGATACAAATAATTTTCAGGAGTTGGTACAAATTTAATACATACATCAATCATTATTGAAATGATAATTGCATTAAGTATCGTACCTATGCCAGGTTTTTGTTTTAGAGGTATCCATAAAATTAATACAAAAATGCTTACTAGAAATGTAGTTGTTCCTATGGATAAATTGGTATTCAATGAAATACCCTGAGCTAAAACGCTCCAAGGAGATGCACCAGAATTAGATACAATTAATAATCCCTCACCTAAACCAAATAATATCAATCCTAAAATTAAAAAAAATAAACTTGATAAATTAGGTTTTAAATTAAGTGGTTCTTTTGAGCTCCAGTAAACCTTAGGAACATTTTTTATAGATAAAAACATAATTTTACTAATTATACTCTTTGATACAAAATAAAAGTCTATTATTGTATCATTAATGAAAATTTTATTTGTCTGTGCTATTTTAATTATAAGTTATAGCAATGCCTTTTCTCATTCTTCCCATATAAAAAGCCTATCAAAAATAGAAATGGAAGTGCTAAGAAATAATAAAGTTATTGGCTTTAGTAACTATTATTTTAATCATGAAAATAACAAAATGATTGTAAAAAATGAAACAAATTTCGCTGTAGAAATGGCTGGAATAAAAATTTTTTCAATTATTGGAAATTCAGAAGAAGTATATCAAAACGAAAAGTTAATTTCTTTTCAATCCTCAACTATACAAAATAAAAAAAAGAAATATGTAAATTTAATTTATGATGAAGTAAAAAATTTATTTATTATTGATGGTTCATCTTTTAAGGGTGAAGCAAATGTAAAAAATATAATTGGTAATTGGTGGAATTCTCAATTATTGCAATCTAATTCTCAAATAAGTCCTTTGTCTGGAAGTATTAAAGAACAATCAGTAAAATTAATTGGTAAAGATGAAATTGTTCTCAATGGAAAAAAATATAAACTTTTTAAATTTAATTTAAAATCAACAAATCAAAATTTACCAAAAGACAAAAAATTAGACTTTGATATATGGTTAGAACCCAATGAAGGTTTAATTTTTAAAGTCCAATATAATCGACTAGGGAATTGGGAATATAAAATAAAAAATTTTGAATAATCATTTTCCTGCAACAGTCATCCCTTCAACTAAAGTTGTGGGTGCATTAGTTGCGTACTTATATTCAAGATCATTAGCTAAAGTTAAATTTTTAAAAATATCTTTAAAGTTTCCAGCAATTGTTATTTCACTTACTGGATAAACAAATTCACCATTTTCTATAATGAAACCAGATGCGCCTACAGAATAATCGCCTGTGACTAAATTAGATCCATGACCAATAGTTTCTGTAACATAAAGTAATTTAGGATATGATTTTATTAAATCATCAAAACTAGAGGAACCATTTTGAAAAAATAGATTTGTAGTTCCGCCTGCTCTACCATTTGATTTTAAATTAAGCTTTTTTCCATAATAAGTGTCAGTCAGATAAGTATTTAAAATACCATTTTCTACAATTTTAATTTCACTTGATATTACACCTTCACTATCAAATGGTCTTGAGGCTAAACCTTTCAAGATATCAGGCTTATCAATTACATCTATTTTTTTATTAAAAATCTCTTTATTAATTGCACCCTTTAAAAAAGATGTATTTCTTGCAATTGATGAACCACTTATTGCTGATGAAAGAATATTTAAAATTCCCCTAGAAATTCTTTTATCAAATATTATGGGGATTTTTTCACTACTTATTTTTTTTGAATTTAATTTTTTAATAGCGTTATCCGATGCTACTTTTCCAATTTTATCTGCTTTTGCAATATCCTCAAGAAATCTTTGATTAGTAAACTCATAATCTCTTTCCATACTACCATTTGATTTGGCAACAGCTACACAAGATGCTGAAAAAGATGAGCTTTTATATCCACCTAAAAAACCTTTTGAATTCGCCAGAGTAAAGATAGATTTATTTTCTGAAAATGAAGACTCTGAATTTTCTATTTTATCGTTTATAAAAACATTTTCATCAACTTCTGACAAAAAATTAATTTTTTTTTCATTAGATATATGACTTTTGTCGTATAAATTTAAATCATTAATATTTTTGGCTAATAATTCTTGATCAGGAAGGCAATTGTATTCATCATCGGGACTATTTTTTGTAGTTTCAATACATCTATTTATCAATATATTTAGATTATTTTTTTCTAAGTTTGACGAACTTATCGTTGATTTTTTTTTGTTTATTAAGGTAGTTAAATTTATTAATAAAGTATCAGATCTTTCAGATTCATCTAATTTTTTATTTCTAAAATTTACTGTTTCAGAAATACTATTTCCAACTGAAACTTGGACATCTGTTGCGCCATTTTTTTTTGCAAAATCAATGCAATAAGAAGCTTTATCCTCTAAGAAACTTTGATCCTTAATCATTTATTATAATTGAGTACCACCAACTGTCATTCTATTAATTAATATAGATGGTTGAGCTACTCCAACTGGAACTCCTTGGCCTGCTTTTCCACATGTTCCTATGCCTGGATCTAGCATCATATCATTACCTACCATTGAAACTTCTTTTAATGCGGATGGACCATCTCCAATAAGTGTTGCGCCTTTAATTGGTGATCCAATTTTTCCATTTATTATTTCATAAGCTTCAGTGCAATTAAATACAAATTTTCCTGAGGTAATGTCAACTTGACCACCACCAAAACTTACAGCAAATATTCCTTTATCTACTGATTTTATCATTTCTTCTTGAGTATGTTTTCCATTTAACATCATTGTATTTCTCATTCTTGGTAAAACTATGTGCTTATAACTTTCTCTTCTTCCATTACCAGTAGACTTTGTTTTCATTAACCTTGCATTTAATCTATCTTGCATAAAATTTTTAAGTATACCATTTTCAATTAATACTGTTTTTTCTGTTGGTGTGCCTTCATCGTCTATAGTTAGACTTCCTCTTCTGTTGTTTAATGTACCATCATCAACTATTGTTACACCCTCACTAGCAACCCTTTGATTCAAAAGATTGTGAAATGCAGAAGTTTTTTTTCTATTAAAGTCACCCTCTAGTCCATGACCGATAGCCTCGTGAATTAATATTGCTGGCCATCCCGGACCTAATACAACTTTCATTTCTCCAGCGGGTGCAGGCTTACTATTTAAATTTACTGATGCAATTCTGTACGCTTCATCACAAACTTTTTTCCAGTTTTCATTATTTAAGTAATCATCGTAAGATTGTCTTCCACCAATACCATAGACTCCAGTTTCCTTTTTACCATTTTTTTCTACTACCACAGAAACATTGAATCTTACTAAAGGTCTTATATCTGAAATTATTTCCCCACCCGATCTAATAATTTCAACAGTCTTGTGTTCACCTAAAAAATTTGCAGTTACCTGTTTTATGTTGGGGTGTTTAGATCTGGTATATTTGTCTATCTCTTCCAAGATTTTCACCTTTGAGCTAAATGATTTATCATCTAATGGATTTTTGTCTTCATAATACTTAATATTACTTTTGGGTATTGAATGATTGTAAGTACCTTTTTTTGATTTCAAAGTAGATTTTAAATTTTCACTTGAATTTTTTAAAGAATTTTTTGAAATTTCATTTGAATGAGAATAAGCAATTACCTCTCCTGTTACAGCTCGTAATCCATATCCTACATCTGAGTTATAAGAAGAATTTTTGATTTTACTATCATCTAAAACTATATTTTCTGATTTTGTATTCTCCAAATAAAGTTCTCCATCATCAGTATTTTTAAGTGTATCAGAAACAATCTTCTCAGCATCGTTTCTTGAAATGTCTGATTTTGCAAAAAAATCTGTCATATGCTGAATGTAATAATGTAAATAAAATAATCAACTGCTGTATTTAACGCATATACTTTTTAAATAAATATTTTATTAAATAGGTATTATGAAAGTTTATTTTAATAATTCCTGTAATATTTGTAGGGCAGA
>CACFKI010000029.1 GCA_902566785.1 uncultured Pelagibacteraceae bacterium
TTTCTTTGAAGAAGTAAGTGTTAATTTAAAAAATAATATATTAACTATTAATATAATTGAAAATCCACTTATCCAAAATGTAAGATTTCAAGGTGTTAAAAATAAAGATATTTTAGAATTTTTAAATGAGCAAATTAAATTAAAAAAAAGAACATCTTATATAAAAAGCAATGTTAAAAATGATGTTTCAGTAATATTAAACGTTTTAAAAGGTTCAGGTTATTATTTTGCCGAAGTGGACTCAAGGATTGTTGAAAATGACAATAATACAGTTGACATAATATATGATATTAATTTGGGAGAAAAAGCTTTTATCAAAAAAATAAAGTTTATAGGTAATAAGGTTTTTAAGGATAGTAAATTAAAGAGGATAATAGCCTCAGAAGAAGATAAATTTTGGAAATTTATTTCTAAATCAAAATATCTTGATATAAATAGAATTCAATTGGATGAAAATCTTTTACGAAATTTTTACAAGAATAAAGGATACTACAATGTTGTTATTGAAAGTTCATCAGCTAAACTAATTAACGAAAAAGACTTCGAGCTCACATTTAACATTAATTCAGGAAAAAAATATTATTTTGAAAAAGTTTCTTTAGAAATACCAGAGGATTTTAATGAAGATAACTTCAAAAAAATTTATAAAGTTCTAGATAGTGCTAATGGAAAACATTACTCTCTAAATTTTATTGAAAAAATTTTAAAAAAAATTGATCAGTTAATTTTATCTGAAGAATATAAATTTTTAACTGCATCTTTTAATGAAACAATTAATGAAAATAAAATTAACCTTAAAATATTTTTTGAGGAGTCAGATAAATCATTCATAAGTAGAATAAATGTTTTTGGCAACTATGTTACTAGAGAAAAAGTAATCAGAAATAAATTTCTTATTGACGAAGGAGATCCATACAATGAAATCCTGATGACTAAAACAATCAACTCAATTAGATCTACAGGTCTTTTTAAAAATGTAAGTAAAGAAGTAATAGAAGAGGATAATAAAAAAATAATTAATTTAACCGTAGAAGAAATGCCTACAGGTGAAATAATGGCTGGAGCTGGTACTGGTTCAAGTGGTACTTCTATTACTGGTGGTATAAAAGAAAAAAATTATCTTGGAAAAGGAATCAAATTAGACACATCATTTACATTAAGAGATGATGGTTTAAATTTAAAACTCCAAAGAACCGATCCAAATTTCAAAAATTCAGAAAAAGATTTAGTAACGTCAATTGAAAACAACACAAGAGACGTACTGAGTAAATTTGGATATAAAAACAGAAAAACAGGCTTTAGTTTTGGTACATCTTATGAACAATTTGAGGATGTTTATTTTTCACCAGCTATTTCAATATTCCAAGAAAATTTAGAGACAGGTAGCAAGGCTTCAGCATCACAAAAGAAAAATGCTGGTGATTATTTTGAAACAGATTTAAAATACAGATTTACATTAAACAAGTTGAATCAAAATTTTCAACCTTCAGATGGATATAAAACAAGTTTTTTTCAATCCTTACCATTAATTACAGATGACGGAGCACTATCAAATTCTTTTACATTTACCAACTATCATTCAATTACAGATGAAATGATATTTGCCTTAAAATTTCAAGCTAAAGCAGTAAACTCTATTAATGATGAAGATGTTCGTCTTTCAAAAAGACTTTTTGTATCTTCAAGAACCTTAAGAGGATTTGAGTCAGGAAGAGTTGGTCCAAAAGATGGTACAGATTTTATCGGGGGTAACTATTTATCAGCTTTGAATATTTCAACAACTCTACCAGAATTTTTAAGAGATCTTGAAAATATTGATTTTAAATTATTTTATGATGCAGGCAATGTTTGGGGTGTAGATTATAATTCAAGTTTAGATAGTAATAAAATTAGATCTTCCACAGGATTATCTGTTGATTGGTATACACCAATTGGACCATTATCATTTTCATTATCACAACCAATTACCAAAGCTGACACAGATGTAACTGAAACCTTTAGATTTGATATTGGTACAACGTTTTAATGACTTTCAAATTATTAAAAATTTTATTTTTTTTTATTATTTTTCAATTTCAAAATTTAGTTTATGCTAAAGATAAAATTGCTTACATTGATATAGACAAATTATTAAATCAATCAATTGCTGGAAAATTAATAACTAAAAAAATAGAGAATAAATATAAATCAGATTTAGAAACTTTTAAAAAAACTGAAACTGAGCTTGCAAAGGAAGAAAAAGATATATTGTCACAAAAAAATATACTCTCCTCAGAAGAGTATAATAAAAGGGTTTTAGAATTTAAAAAAAAACTAAAAGAGTTTAGAGATAAAAAAAATAACTCAATTAATAAAATAAATGAAATCAAAAGCAAATCAACTACAATCCTTATTAAAAATATAAATCCTCTTATTGAAGACTATGCAAAACAAAATTTAATTGATATAATTTTACCAAAGGACAGCATATTAATTGCAAGATCTGATTTAGAAATTACTGATATTATATTAAAATTATTAAATGAAAAAATTAAAGAAATTAAAATTGATTGATGAAAGATAAACTAAACAAAGATGATATTATTTCCCTTTTACCTCACAGGGAGCCAATGCTATTGATTGATGAATTAATAAATATTAAAAAATTATTTTCAGCTACCGCTATTGTAAATGTTAAAAAAACAAGTTTTTTTGTTCAGGGCCATTTTCCTGGACAACCTGTTATGCCTGGTGTTTTAATTGTAGAAGCTTTTGGTCAAGCGGCTGCTGCATTAACAGCTGCTGGAATAGATAAAGCTGAATATGAAAATAAACTAGTTTTTTTGATGAGTGTTGAAAAAGCAAGATTTAGAAATCCCGTTATTCCTGACTGTAAACTAGAATTAAACATCGAGGCCATTCGATCCCATGGAAGAGTTTGGAAATACAAAGGTGAAGCATTTGTTGGAGGAAAAAAAATGGCAGATGCTCAGTGGTCAGCGACTATAGTTGATAGGAAATAATCAGCAATAAAACTTGATAAGCTTTTTAAATAAGTTTTGATATTAAACTTATTAATGGATAATCCTTTTTTTAAAAATACTGGTCCTTATAAAGTTAACGATTTGTTAAAATTAGTTAATTTAAAGAATAAAACTAATCCGGATGAAAAAATAAATGATATCAAGGATATTTCATCCGCACAATCTAATGAAATTACTTTTTTCCATTCAAAAAGATATATCGATTTAGCCAAGGTAACCAAAGCATCTTACTGTATAACTACAGAAAATCTTAAATCCTATTTGCCTAATAGTTGCAAACCTATTGTATCAGATAAGGTTTTATTAGTTACTGCACAGATCACTAAAATTTTCTACCCAGACTCAGTTACTGACGATTTTGATGTTTCAGTTCAAAATATTGATATGACAGCATTTAAAGATAAAGTTAATTTTGGAAAAAATGTTTTAATAGGTAAAAATGTTAAAATAGGATTAGACTGTTTAATTGGCCATAACACTATAATTGAAAAAAATGTAGTAATTGGAAATAATTGTTCTATTGGTTCAAATGTAATTATAAGAAATTCTATAATTAATAATAATGTTCATATATTAGATGGTTGTGTCATAGGAAAAAAAGGTTTTGGTTTTTTCCCTGACAAAGCTTCTAATTTTAGATACCCTCAAATCGGTATAGTTATAATTGAAGATAATGCAGAGATAGGTTGCGGATCAACCATCGATAGAGGATCTCTTTCAAATACCATTATTGGAAAAAATACATATCTTGATAATCAAATCCACATAGCACACAATGTTAAGATTGGTAATAATTGTATAATTGCTGGTCAAGTTGGTTTTGCAGGAAGCTCAACATTAGGTAATAATGTAATGATAGGTGGACAAGCTGGTATTTCAGGACATCTTAAAATTGGAAGCAACGTTCAAATTGGAGGTGGTAGCGGCGTTATCAAAGATATACCTGACAATACAAAAGTTATGGGATATCCAGCAAAAAATTTAAAAGAATTTATAAAAGACAATAGATGATAGATAAAAGTGCAATCGTAGACCCAAAAGCAAAATTAGACAAAAATGTTCAAATAGGTCCTTACTGTGTAATAGGCCCCAATGTGGAGATTGGAGAAAACACTATTATTCAATCACATGTTAGTATTTCTGGAAATGTAAAAATTGGTAAAGGGAATAAGATTTACCCTTTTGTTTCTATTAATGATCCACAAGATTTAAAATATGCTGGAGAACCAACTAATCTTATAATCGGAGACAATAATAAGATCAGAGAATACGTAACAATAAATCCAGGAACAGTAGGCGGTGGTAGCAAAACAGTTATTGGAAATAACTGTTTATTCATGATCTCATCACATATTGCTCATGATTGTCAGGTTGGAAATAATGTAATAATTGCTAACAATGTTCCTCTAGGTGGTCATGCAATAATTGAAGATAATGTTGTAATAGGAGGAAACTCTGCGGTTCAACAATTCACAAGGATTGGAAAAATGGCAATGATTGGTGGAATGACAGGTGTTTTACACGATGTTATTCCTTACGGATTATCAACAGGAAATAGAAACACATTACAAGGATTAAACTTAATAGGCTTAAGAAGAGCAAAGTTTGAAAATAAGGACATATTAGGTTTAAGTGAAGCTTATAAGAAGATTTTTGCCACAAAGAATATCAATGAAAATATAAGTAAATTGAATGGTTCTTTTCAAGAAAATCCATTAGTTAAGAATGTAATTGATTTTATAACAAAAGATAAAAAAAGATCTATTTGCACACCATTTTCGTAAAATGATAGGATTAATTTTTGGTGATACTGATTTTCCAAAGGAAATTCTTAAAACTGTTAAAAAAAGAAAAATAAAATACTTGATAATTGATTTATCAAAATCAAAGAAATTTAAAAAAGATAGAAAATCTTATTCAGTTTCTATAGGTCAGTTTGGTAAAATCATTAATATTCTAAAGGAAAATAATTGTAAAAAAGTCTTATTTGCTGGAAAGGTAAATAAACCAACCTTTTCTAAACTTAAATTAGACCTCAAAGGCATTTATTATATTCCAAGAATTATTAAATCATCGAAGTTTGGTGATGCAGCAATATGCATTGCAAGTTGTTTACCAAATAAATCAATTTTTTCATTATTATTATTAGAACTAAGAGAGACAATAACTGCAAGTTTTGACAGATTATCTTTAACAACCGTATGAAGATAAAAGTAATTTTTGCTATTATTACTTTCAATTGTTTTTGATCTTCCTAATGTAATTTTTTCACCTATTTTTGCAATCATGGTGACTAAATTATCTTCTACAGTTTTTCCATTCTTCATTTTGCTTTGATTTAGTTTATTTGAATCTGATTTTGCTAAATTATTTAATTCACTTAATTCTTTAACAAAATTAATAAAATCTTCATTTTTAGCTACAAAATCTGTTTCACAATTAACCTCTAATATAGATGTCTGATTAACATCACCAGATACAGCCATAACTCCTTCTTTGGCGTCTCTAGACATTTTTTTTGATGCTTTGGCTACACCTTTAATTCTTAAAATCTCAATTGCTTTATCTATATCCCCAGCAGACTCTTTCAAAGCAGAGTTACAATCTTTAAATCCTGCTCCAGTGGATTGTCTTAAATTTTTAATTTTTTCAAGATCATTCATTATTTATGAATTAATTTATAGATTTTGAAGTTAAATCTTTATTGTCTTCAATTTGAGTTTTTTGTTCTAGTTTATTATCTTTTGTTTTGGTTTCTTGTTTTGGCGCATCTTTTTTTGCGTTATCTATAGTCTGTTTTATTAAATTACAATATAAGTCTATAGATCTTCTTGCATCATCATTACCTGGAATTGGAAAATTAATTCCCTCTGGATTAGAATTAGTATCTAGTATAGCTATTATAGGAATATTTAATTTAATTGACTCCTTTATTGCTAGCGACTCATAATTAGTATCTATAACAAAAACTAAATCTGGAACTTTTTTCATTTCCATGATTCCACCCAGTGACCTTTGCAATTTATCTCTCTGAACACTCATTTTTAATAGTTCTTTTTTTGTAAAACCTCTATTTTCTGAGGATAGATCTTGCTCAATTTTTTGTAACTTTTTAATTGAATTTGAAATAGTTCCCCAATTAGTTAACATTCCACCTAACCATCTATGATTTACATAATATTGACCAGTATTTTTTGCTAGGTCTGCAATTGCTTCCGAAGCTTGCTTTTTAGTAGAGATAAATAGAATTTTTCCTCCTTCAACAATTGTGTTGTAAACTTTTTCTAATGCTACATTCGTTAATTCAAGTGTTTGAGTTAAATCTATTATATGGATTGAATCTCTTTTCCCAAAAATATATTTCTTCATTTTTGGATTCCATCTCAATGTTTTGTGACCTAGATGGACCCCTGCTTCTAATAATTGTTGAATTGTCAAACTTGGTATCTTCATATTTTTTCCCGGTTATCCCACCACAATCATTTCCACTTAAGGACCGGAGGTATAAAACCACAAATTGTGTGCGTATTAATATTTGA
>CACFKI010000030.1 GCA_902566785.1 uncultured Pelagibacteraceae bacterium
CATTTTTTACTTTAGTGTTAATTCCTTTCATTGGGGTTGAAGTAAAAGGCTCTTCAAGATGGTTAGATTTACCATTTTTTCCAAGATTTCAACCAATCGAGTTAGTAAAGCCTTTCTTTATAATTATGATATCTATAATTTTAAGTTTAAAAAATAAAAATAATTTATATTTAAAATACCTTTTTACACTTGGTATAGTGTTGCCTATAATTTTACTTTTAATTTCGCAACCAGATATTGGTCAAACATTATTAATAATTTTAACTTGGTTAACCTTGGTATTTGTATCAGGTATAAACTTGATATTTTTCTTTTCTTTTTTTACTATTATTTTTTCAATACTCACTTATTTAATAGTTTTTTTGCCTAAGTTTGAATATATTAGAAGAAGACTTGTTGCATTTTTAGATTCAAACAGTGGAAATAATTACCAATCAGAAAAAGCTTCTGAAGCTATTTCAAATGGAGGTTTTTTTGGTATGGGAATAGGCGAAGGAAAGTTAAACTCAAGGATACCAGAAGCTCATACAGATTATATTATATCTGTTATTGCTGAAGAATTTGGAATTATTATAGTTATTATTATAATGATTTTATTTTTAATATTTTCCTATAAAATTATTGAAAAAGTATATAACGAAAAAGATAATATATCTAAACTCATATTAGTTGGTGCTGTAACATTAATTTTAGCTCAAACATTTATTCATATTGGTGTAAATCTAAGGATATTACCAACTACAGGAATGACACTTCCATTTTTAAGTTACGGTGGATCATCAATTTTAAGTACATCGATATTAGCAGGTATAATTTTAAATTTTACTAAAAGAAAATTAAATTAAAATGAAAAAAATTTTAATTAGCACAGGTGGAACAGGTGGCCATGTGATGCCAGCTTTAGCTTTGTATGATCATTATAAAAATAATTTTAATACTTTTATAACTACAGATAAAAGAGGATTAAAGTTTATCGATCGAGAAAACTACCCATGTCATATAATAAATACCCCACAAATTTTAAAAAATAAATTAATGCTTCCTTTTAATCTAGTTATATTAATATTTAAATTATTTACATCACTTTTTTTATTAAAAAAATACAAAATAGATTATGTAGTAAGTACTGGAGGTTATATGTCACTTCCTATATGTCTAGCAGCGAAAATTTTGAATTTGAAAATTATTTTATTTGAACCCAACATGGTTCTTGGTAAATCTAATAAATTATTTTTAAAATATGCTTCCAAAATAATTTGTTATTCTGATAGCTTAATAAATTTTCCTGAAAATTTTAAAGATAAAATATATATTATTAACCCATTACTTAGAAAAAAAATATATTCAAAAAATCAAAAAAATATAAAAAAAAATGATGAAATTCTGAAGATTTTAATAATTGGAGGAAGCCAAGGTGCAAAATTTTTTGACAAAAAAATAAGTGATTTAATAATTGAAATAAATAAAAAAATAAAAATTTTTGTTATTCATCAAATTGTAGACAAACAAAACCAGAATGAAATAAAAACTAATTATGATAAAAATCATATTGATAATTTTTTATTTGAATTCGATGAAAAAATCTTTGATAAATTTCATGATATTGATCTTGCTATTTCAAGATCTGGAGCATCAACAATATTTGAATTAGCTGAACTCAAAATTCCCTTTATAGCTGTACCTTTACCAAATTCTAAGGATAATCATCAATATTTTAACGCAAAATATTTTTCTGACAAAAATTGCTGCTGGTTAATAAATCAAAGTGAATTTGAAAATAATGAAATTAAAAAATTTATTAATAATCTTTTGACTAATAAAGAAGAAATTTTGTTAAAAAAACAAAATATGACGAAATTTTCTTATCAAAACACTTGGAATAATGTAAATCAAAAATTGATAAGCTTAATAAATGAAAATTAAACTAGGAAAAACTGAGCAAATTCATTTTGTAGGAATTGGTGGCATAGGTATGAGTGGCCTGGCTTTAATAATGAAGGAATTAGGTTTTAAGGTTCAGGGAAGTGATATTTCTTTAAATAAAAATATAGAAAGATTAAAAAAAAATAGAATTAAAGTTTTTATTGGACATAAAATTTCAAATTTAAATAAATCTACAATTTTAGTAAAATCATCTGCAATAAAAAAAAATAATTCAGAAATTTTATACAGTAAAAGAAAAAAAATTCCAATTTACTCAAGAGGTGATATGTTAGGTCATGTTGTGTCATTAATGAAAAATATTGTAGTTGCAGGGTCACATGGAAAAACAACTACAACTTCTTTAATATCTAGCATCTTCTCCTATGCAAAAATTGATCCAACAGTTATAAATGGTGGTGTTTTAAATTCATTTGGAAATTCTGCAAAACTTGGAAAAAGTAATTGGTGTATATTAGAGTCAGATGAGTCTGATGGTAGTTTTCTTAAAATCCCACCAACTTATTCAATTGTTACGAATATTGATAAGGAACATTTAGATTTTTATAAATCTATAAATAACCTTAAATCAAAATTTATTAACTTTATTGAAAAAACACCCTCATTTGGGAAATCATTTGTCTGTTTAGATAATCAATATAATAAAGACATATTGAAAAATGTAAAAAATGTAAATTATAATACATATGGATTGGATAAAAATTCTAATTTCCAAATAATAAATGTTATTAAAAAAAAAGATTTATCTTTGTTTGATGTAAAAATTAAAATTTCAGAATCTAAGCCAAGATTTATAAGAAAAATTAAAGTACCAACTATAGGTATGCATAATATAAGAAATACCACAGCAGCAATAGCAGTTGCAACCTCTGTTGGCATTCCAAATGAAATAATTAAAAAAAGTCTAATAAGTTTTAAGGGTGTTCAAAGAAGATTTACAAAAATTTTTAATTATAGAAATATTCCCTTTTTTGATGATTATGCGCACCATCCAACAGAAATTAGTGAAGTTTTGAATGGAGTTAGAGATGTTTATAAAGATAGTGAAATTGTATGTATTTTTCAACCTCATAGAATTTCAAGGTTAAAAAGCCTATATCAAGAATTTTCAAAAAGTTTTAAGAAATCAGATACGGTAGTTTTATGTCCAATTTATAAAGCAGGAGAAAATATCAATTTAGGTTTTAGCTACTTAAATTTTGCAAAAAGATTAGCTAAAAATTCTAAAGTAAGATTAATTATGATTCAAAATGAAAAAGACCTTCTAAATTTTACCAAACAGAACATTTACGGAAATAAAGTAGTTATTGGAATGGGTGCGGGATCAATTTCTAATTGGATAAGAAATTTAGAAAATAAATTGTAATGGATGTAGAAGATTTAAAAAAAAATAAAGAGAAGTTTCAAGGAAAAATTTATTTCGATTATGATATTAGAAAATTAAATTGGTTTAATATTGGAGGAAGTTCGAGAATTTATTATAGGCCTGAAAACCTTAAGGATTTAATAGTTTTTTTAAATTTTTATAAAGACAGAGGTAAGATATTTATAATAGGTGCAGGTTCTAATGTGCTTTTTAAAGATCAAAAGTACGAAGGTGTAGTAATTAAATTAACTAAGAGTTTTTCAAATATTTCTTTATTAAATCAAAATACTATTATTGCTGGAAGTGGTGTGCTTGACAAAACAATTTCTGAATTTGCTATGAATAATAACATAGGTGGTTTCGAGTTTTTATCTTGTATTCCAGGCACCATCGGTGGAGGTATCAGAATGAATACAGGATGCTTTGATAGAGAAATTAAAGATATATTGGTGTCTGTTCAAGTTTTAGATGCTAAAGGCAAGGTAAGAACAATTCCATCTGAAGCTATTAATTTTGGTTATAGAAAATGTGATTTACCACATGACTTCATTTTCTTGAGCGCCTCATTTAAAGGTAAGCATAAAGATAAAAAAAAAATAAAAGAAGAAATATCTTTTTTAAAAAATAAAAAAGAAATATCTCAACCTTCAAAAGTAAAAACTGGAGGCAGTACTTTTAAAAATCCTGAAAAGAAAACAAAATTAAAAGTTTGGGAATTAATCAAACAATCAGTGCCTCCTAATTTGAGTTTTGGAGACGCAACTATATCTCCAAAACATTCAAATTTTTTAGTTAATAAAGGCAACGCAACATATGATGATATGAAAAAATTAATTGATTTTATTACTGAAAGTGTAAAGGTTAAAACTGGTGTGAAAATTGATTTAGAAATTATAATTGTTGATTAGATGAAAAAAAAACTACTAATCCTAGCAGGTGGATTTTCACGTGAAAGAGAAATAAGTTTAAAAACTGCAAAAGCTGTTTTTAAAGAAATTAGAAATGATTATAATACTAAAATATCAGAACCGGATGGAAATCTAATTTCAACCCTTAGAAAATTTAAACCTGATTTTGTATTTAATGCATTACATGGTAGATATGGTGAAGATGGTTATATTCAAAGTATTTTAGAAACTGAAAAAATTAATTATACACACTCTGGAGTTTTAGCTTCTTCAATTGCAATAGATAAAGAGATTTCAAAAAAAATATTTATAAAAAACAAAATTTTAACGCCTAAATTTCAAAAATTTAATTTTAACAAGGATAAAATAAATCAAAGTTTTATAAAAAAATTAAAATCACTTATTGGCTTTCCTCTTGTAGTTAAACCATTTAATGAAGGGTCAAGTGTTGAAGTATACATATGCGATATTAAAAATTTTAAAAAAAATTTAAATAAACTTCATCATTACAAAGAAGTAATGATCGAGGAATATATTGGCGGCAGAGAAATTCAAGTTGCGATTATGGGACAAAAAAAGCTTGGAGCAATAGAATTGGTACCAAAAAGAAAGTTTTATGATTATAAAGCTAAGTATAATTCTAATTCAAAAACTGAACATATCATACCAATCAAAATTAAAAAAAGCTTATTAAATAAGGTATTATCAATAGCATTTAAAGCCCATAAATCTATTGGGTGTAGAGGTGTTACAAGATCAGATTTTAAATTTTACAAAAATAAATTTTACCTTTTGGAAATTAATACACAGCCTGGAATGACAAATCTTTCTTTAGTTCCTGAAATTGCAAGATATTATAATATTTCCTTTAAAAATTTGATAAAGTGGATCATAAATGATTCATCAATTAACAGATAAAAAAAGCAAATTTATTTTATTAGTAATCTTTTTTTTATTTTTAAATTCGATAAATTTTAAAGAAAAGAATTTTATTTTTGGTAACATTTCAGAAATAAATGTAGTTGGTTTAGATAATCAATTAAACAATGCAATAAAAGATAATCTAAAATATTTAGAAAATGAGAAAATACTATCTATAAATAAAGAAATTTTATTTGATCAAATAAGTAATTATAAATATATAGAAAATTTTAAAGTTCTTAAACTATACCCTAAAAATCTCTTACTAACCTTAAAACAGACAAAATTTTTAGCATTTACTTTAAAAAAAGATAAGAAATATTTAATCGGCTCTAATGGAAAATTAATAGATTATGAACTTTTTTCCGAAATAACAAATCTACCTATTATTTATGGAAATTTTAAACCAGCAGATTTTATAATTTTAAAAGAAAAAATAAATAACTCACCTATTGAATTTAATAATATAAAGAGTTTCTTTTTTTATCCTAGCTTAAGGTGGGATATACAAACCAATAACAACATCACAATCAAACTTCCAAATAAAAATATAGATAATGCACTAATATTAGCAAAAAAAGTAATTGATAATAAAAATATAGAAGGCAGCACGATAGATTTAAGAATTAATAATCAAATAATTTTGTCAAATGAATAAATATAATTTTCAAACATATATTGATTTTGGTGCTTCTAAAATTCGGATAGGCGTATTTGA
>CACFKI010000031.1 GCA_902566785.1 uncultured Pelagibacteraceae bacterium
ATTTATTTTATTTATTATTGTCGCATCTCTAATGCTGTATTTGTCTCAAGTAAGTTACAAAGATCATAGTTTAAAGAAGTCTATTTCAGCATGTATCATTGCCCAAATGAAAAAAAATAATCAATTAACAGCAGATCTAGCAAGAGATTATTGTGAAAAAGAAATAAAAAAAAAATAAAACATTTTAGATATTTATAGAATTACCAAATCTAACTTTTGTTTTCCCAATCTTTCATTACCACTTTCTGTTACTAAATAAGTTTCTCCAAGATTCATTGCCAAATTACTATCGGAGTCCATAAGTATCATATGCATAAAAAATACATTACCAGGTTCAATTTCATATGGATTATTTGTATAAAGCATCGGCCAATCCATCCAATTTGGAGAAAATGTTGATCCAAGTGAATATCCACAAGCATTCATTCTAGCTTTATTAAAACCAAGATCATCAAAAGTTTTTGCATGTATATCAAAAACTTCTCCAATTTTATTACCTGGCTTCAATTTATCTTCACATTTTTTTAATGCTTCTACACACGCCTCATGCATTTTATAATGTTTTGGATCTGCTTTACCAATTGGTATAGTTCTAAACATTGCTGAATGATAATGTCTAAAAGTTCCAGCCCATTCTATAGTCAATTGATCTTGATTATTTAAAATTTGTTTTTCAGCTTGATATCTACATAAAAGTGCATTTTTACCTGATCCAATAATAAATTCATTAGCTGGATAATCTCCACCCCCCTCAAATATAACTCGATTCATCTCTGCAAGTATTTTTGACTCACTTATACCCGCTTTGGCATGCTTCCATGCTTCATCCAAAGCTCTATCCGCAAGTTCAGCAGCTTTTCTTACATAATTTATTTCTTCCTTTGATTTGATTACTCTTAGTTTAGTTATTAATTCAGATTGATCTTCAACTGTACAATAGTTTTCTAAAGATTTATTTAACCTTAGGGCGTTTCTTCCTGTAAGACCATAGGCTTCATATTCAATACCAATTTTTTTTCCTTTAAGATTAAGTTCATTTAAAATATCTATAAGATCTTTTGTGGGATTAGATCCGTCTTTGTCTACCCATATTCTTATATCTTTTATATTTGATGTATTTTGAGCTTGCCTTAAATCAGGAGCTCTAGTTAAAAGAATTATTTCACCATTATTATTTAAAACTAAACTTTGAAAAAAAACGTAGCCAAAAGTATCATATCCAGTAAGCCAGTACATTGATTCTTGCCTAAAAATTAGCAAAGCATCAATATTTTCTTTTTTCATTGATTCAAGAACTTTACGCTTTCTGTTTTTGAATTCTTCATTCGAAAAATGAAGTGACATTATTTTATGATTGTTTTTACAGTACCAAGCTTATCAATTTTTCCAGTATATAAACCCTTTCTTATGATTGGAACAACACCAACTGTAGATCCAGTAAAAACGTAAAAATCTTTATTTAAGACAATTTTATCTTTTTTTAATTTTTTAAGAACAAAAATTAACGAATTTATAGGATTTATATAAACACTATTAGTATTCCCGTTAACACTTTGATTGGCTTTTTTATTAGATATATTTGTTTTTAAATTACCGATATTAATTTTTTTATATTTTTTTCTTCCACCAACAAGAAATTTCACATTTGCACCGAAGTCGCTACATAGATCACCAAATGAGGTAATCCCTTTTTTTCTTTGTCTATATCCAACAATTTCAATACAAGGAGCCATGTAAGATATATATTTTGAGATATTTTTACTTGATATCTTACCCTTAATATCAAAAATACTTTTCTTTATAAAATAACAAACCTCTAGCTCAATTCCCAAGGTAGATTTATTAATTTTTACTCCTCTTCCAGATTTTAAAAGGTTGTGTTTATAAACTGAAGCATAAAATGGTTCTTTTTCCTTTAATTTTTTCATTACAGGGAATGCTGTTCCTGCAGCTTTAAATCCAATGACTGGTTTTTTGACCTTACTTTCACATAGTTTTCTAAACTTTTGGGCATTATTAATTTTTTTGGTATATTTTAAGGGCAGTGGTGAAACTATCTTATTGCTTAAAAAAGCTCTGACTAATTTATCTGATAATCTTTCAATTTGTGTTTTGCTCATTTTTTTATATCTAGTACTGTAGCAGGATCTAATCTAGTTCCAAACCAATTTAGTCTAACATCTAAATGTGGTCCAGTCGATCTACCACTTGAACCTAAAGTCCCAATTATATCTCCTTGTTTAACTATGTCTCCTAATTCAACAAAAATCTGATCTAAATGCATATATAATGTTGATATTCCATGACCATGATCAAATATAAGAGTTGCACCAGTAAAATATAAATCTTTTTCAGCTAAAGTAACCACCCCATCAGCCATTGCTTTAATAGGAGTACCTAGCTCTTGAGCAAAATCTATACCGTAATGAGGCCACCTTGGTTTACCATTTAAAATTCTTTGACTTCCATACACACCTGTAATTATCGCGTTATCTACTGGTAAAATAAATTTATTTTTAAAAAAATCTAAATCAGAATTTATTTCTCTAGCTTTTGCAATTAATATGTTTTCTTTCTTTATTCTCTCATAAACTTCTTCAGGAGGAGTGACTTTCTTTTCTTCAAGACCGTCAATTCTTTGAATATTATATTTTCTCTTTTGAACTTTTTTTACAACTTTTGTTGTTTCGCCATTTTTAATAATTCTGATAACTACATCATATTTTCTATCTTTTCCTATACCAAAGGCAAAAAAACCATCTTTAGAAACTTTAATTTGTTTTTTATCAATGATTACTTTTGAATTAGGATCAGTTTTACCAACAATAAAGTGTCCTTGAATGAATTTACCGTTAAATTGTAAAGCATAAGACTTAAATGTTACAAAAAAAAATATAATTAAATATTTAATTACTTTGCTGTCCATCCACCATCTACTAATAAAGAGGTTCCATGTATCATTGAAGCTGCATCAGATGCTAAGAAAACAACTGTAGATGCTATTTCTGACATTTCCGCAAATCTACCCAGCGGAATATTATGAAGTGTTTCTTTTTTAAATTTCTTATTTTTAAGGAATTTTTTTGTCATTGGAGTCACAACAAATGTCGGAGCAACCGTGTTTACTCTAATATTAAATTTTGCAAGATCTAAAGCCATTCCTCTAGTTAATCCTTCCAAACCCCATTTATTCATATTGTAAACACTTCTAATTGGACCCCCGACATGTCCCATTTGTGAAGACATATTTATAATAGAACCTCCAATTTTCTTTCTATTTTTTAATTTAATCATTTTTAATGCACATAGTTGTGCTGTGTTAAAAGCAGCAATTGAATTAATTTTAACAAGATATTCCATATTTTTGGTTTTTACTTTTGTAAAATGTTCAGGGATATTATTTCCAGCGTTATTAACGAGCACATCTATTCTAGATTGTTTATTAATAATATTTTTTAAATCTTCATAATTGGTGATATCACAAATATAAGATTTACACTTAACTCTTAATTTTTTAATTGTTTTTGATACCGTATCTAAATCTTTCTTTGTTCTACTAACTATAATCAAATTAGCACCAGCTTCAGCTAAAGCTATAGCACATGCTTTTCCTAAGCCTTTACCTGCTCCAGTCACTAAAGCATATTTGCCTTTAAGATTATATTTTTTTAAATACATTTTATAAGAATAACTTTAGGTCAGTATAAATCAATTCAATAGCTACTACCAGTATTGCAATCAATCCAAGCCAACCTATCCAGGAATATTTTTTAATCCAACCAGAGATTAATGTTGCAGCTGTTGCCATCAAAACTATTGATAATACTAAGCCAAATACAAGTAAACCATAATGATCTTTTGCTGCACCAGCTACACCAAGAACATTATCCAAACTCATGGTAAAATCTGCGATAAGAACAGTAGATATTGCTTTTAAAAAACTTGAATTATCAACTTTTATATTTTCAGACTCTGAACCTGTATTTTTAATTACATCTTTGTATAATTTATAACAAATGTATAACAAAAGCAGTCCACCGATTAATCTTAACCCATTAATTTGAAGCAAATAAGCGGTGAGCAAAGTTAAAATAATTCTTAAAATTACTGCACCACCTATACCCCAAAAGATTATTTTTTTTCTTTGCTCTGCTGGGAATTGAGATGCAACCATTCCAATTATAATTGCATTGTCACCAGCTAAAACTAAATCAATTAATACAATTTGAGAAAAAATTAATATTTGTTCATTCATGTCCTGCTGTCATCTAATATCATGTCTGAGGCTTTTTCTGCAATCATTATAGTTGGAGCATTTGTATTACCAGACGTGATATTTGGCATGATAGAGGCGTCTACAACTCTTAAATTTTCAATTCCATGAACTTTGAGTCGGTCATTTACTACAGAATTTTCATCTTGACCCATTTTACATGTCCCTACTGGATGAAAAATAGTTTGAGTAAAGTCACTTCCTGCTTTAACTAATTCTTCATCATCTGTAATATGAACTCCAGGTCTATATTCTTCAGGTTCATATTTTTTAAATGTTTCACTTTCTAACATTATTTTTCTAACAAGTTTTAATCCTTGTGCAGCTACATATCTATCATCCTCTGTTGAAAGATAGTTCATTTTAATTTTTGGATAATCTTTCATATTGTTACTAACTATATTTATTTCCCCTCGACTTGTTGGTCTTATATTTGCAACTGTTGGTGTGATACCATCAAAATCATGTAATTTAGTAGCACCCAGTATATCTGTACTTATTGGCTGAACATGAAATTGTAAGTTAGGTGTTTCTCGAGAATTGTCACTTTTAGCAAAACCACATACTTGACTAGCACCCATCGTCATAGGTCCGCTTTGATTGAATATGTATTCAAGACCAATTAATAAATTTCCAAATAAGCTATTAATTTTTCCATTTAAAGATTTTAGGTTTTTTACTTTATATACAGGTCTAAACATTAAATGATCTTGTAGATTTTTGCCAACTCCATTTAATTCATTAACTACATTAATATTTAAATTTTTAAGTTTGTTACTGTCTCCTATTCCTGAGACTTGTAAAACATGGGGTGATCCTATAGATCCTGCTGATAGTATTATTTCTTTATTTGTTTTTACTTCAATAGTTTTATTCTCATATTCATATTGAATACTTTTTGCTTTTCTATTTTCAAAAATAATTTTTTGAACATGTGCATTAGTAATAATTTTTAAATTACTTCTTGATTTAACTGGATTGAGATATCCTTTTGCAGCGCTGTACCTTAACTTTAAACCAAAATGACTATGACTTGTGGTAAATTGATAAAAACCAACTCCAAAATTATCACCTGTATTAAAATCTTCTGTTTTAGGGATACCTTTTTCCTCAGCTGCATTAATAAATTCATCTAACATTTTTAACTTGATCTTTTTATTTGCAACCATAATTGGTCCACTATCACTATGAAATTTCCCTTTACCTAGTTCGTTATTTTCAGATTTAATAAAATAAGGTAACACATCATCCCAGCCCCAACCTTTATTTCCTTGCTGTCTCCAATTATCATAATCATTGCTTTGTCCTCTTATCCAAAGAAGACCATTGATAGATGAGCTGCCTCCCAGTGTTTTACCCCTAGGATATCTAATTGAGCGATTATTCATCGTTTCATCTTTTTCGGTATGAAAACACCAATCTACTTTAGGATTATGCATCGTCTTATAATATCCAACTGGAATATGTATCCAGGGATAAGTATCTTTCCCTCCAGCCTCTAACAATAAA
>CACFKI010000032.1 GCA_902566785.1 uncultured Pelagibacteraceae bacterium
TTTTAAATTAATATCTCCATTTTTTTTTGGACCTTTAAAAAAAATGAAACCAATTCACTCTGAAAAAGTTGCAAAAGCCATGATTAAAATTTCAAATGAAAGACTAGAAAAAATTATATTTGAGTCCAATGAAATAGTTGAATTAGCTTTAAACCAAACCTAATCTAACGACTGACTTAGCATTTTCAACAATACAACCTTTTGCTGGTTTAAACTCAAAACCTAACAATTCCTCTGCATATTTTGTGTCAGTTTGCATTACAATTTCAAGATCTGGAATCATCATTTTGGCGCTCGAGTCTAAATAACTAATTAATTTTACCATAAAATTTGGTAATTCTTTTTTTGGAAGTTTTTTTGCATACTCAGGCATTGCTTCAGCCATTAATTGTGATAACTCAACTAATTTTTTAACCTCTTTACCGACAATTAATCTTCTTCCACCAACTTTATTATTTCCTATACAGGCAACATGTGCTTTTGCTATATCCTTGACATCGGAAATTAAAACAGCAAATTTAGGTGCTCCTGGAAATTTACCCGCCATAAATTGTCGAACATATTCTATTGATGTGCCACCTTTTTTATCCAAAGCATCACCAAAGACTCCACCGGGATTAATTGTTGTAAATTTGTTTTTTAAACCTTTACTTTCCATTAACTCCCAAGCAATTCTTTCTGCTTTTGTTTTTGACAAAAAATAGTCATTTACACCCTCTATCCAATTTTCATCAGTCCAGTCCTTTTCACCAAATGTGTACGGGTTAGTTCTGTTTGGTTTTCTAAACATTGCAACTATAGAGGAAGTTTTTATAATTTGTTCTGCTCCTGCATTTAAACCAGCGTTTAATACTCTTAAAGTTCCGTCTACGGCAACAGGTAACAAACTTTCTCTATCATTTGAAACTTTCATAGGGAATGGAGAGGCAATATGCATTATATATTTACATCCTTCTGCGGCTTCATTCCATCCTTCATCTTTTAAAAGATCTAATTTAACAAATTTAAGTTTTTCTATTGGAGCATGTTCACTGATAGTTTCTTTAGTTTGATCAATTAAATTATTGTTTCTAACAGTTCCTAAAACTTCATATCCTTTATTCAATAATTCGATAGTTGTATGCTTAGCTATCCATCCACTTACTCCTGTTACTAATACTTTTTCAGGCATTAGTTATGTGAAAGATGTTTTTCAGCTTCTAGCGCAGCCATACAGCCCATTCCAGCAGCTGTTACTGCTTGTCTAAACACTTTATCTTTTACATCTCCCGCTGCAAATACGCCAGGTATATTTGTTTCTGTGGAGTCGGGTTTTGTTGTTAAATAACCTTCTTTGTCCATATCTAATTGATCTTTAAACAATTGAGTTGCTGGATCATGCCCAATAGCGATGAACAATCCATCAATTTTTAATTCGTCTATTTTATTTGTTTTTACATTTTTGATTTTTAAACCCTTAACATTTTTGGGTTCATTTTCTCCAATTACTTCCTCAACAACACTATCCCAAATAATCTCGATTTTTTTATTATCCATCAATTTTTTTTGAAGCATTTTTTCAGCTCTAAGAGAGTCTCTTCTATGTATTAATTGAACTTTAGATGCAAATTTAGTTAAGAACATTGCTTCTTCAACTGCAGCATTACCCCCGCCAACAACTGCAACGGTTTTATCTTTAAAGAAGAAGCCATCACATGTTGCACATGCTGAAACACCAAATCCTCTAAATTTTTGTTCTGATTCTATATTTAGCCATCTTGCTTGAGCACCAGTAGATATTATTATGCTATCAGCAGTATACTTTTGTCCACCATCTCCAATTGCTTCAAAAGGTTTTGATTTTAAATTTACAGATGCGATATGATCTTCAATCATCTCGGTTCCAACAGCCATTGCTTGATCTCTCATTTGTTCCATCAACCATGGTCCTTGAATTACCTCAGCAAACCCAGGATAATTTTCAACATCAGTTGTAGTCGTTAGTTGACCACCTGGCTCCATTCCAGAAACCATTATTGGTTTTAGCATTGCTCTTGCAGCGTAAACGGCAGCTGTATAGCCTGCTGGGCCAGAACCAATTATTAACACTTTTGTGTGTTTAGTTGGATTTTGATTCATATCAAAGCTATATAGTAATTAATGAATAAATTAAAAGGGTTATTGTTGACAGAGGGGTTACATGGCATGATTAGCCAAGTTGAAGGATTGGCTAAAGCATTAGATTTAGATTTTTTTCACGAAAGAGTTGAATTAAATAGTTTTTGGAATTTTATTCCTCCAAATTTTACGCCTGTAAGCAAATTAGTTTTTAGAAATAAAGTAGAAAGAGAGTTTGACATAATCATTTCTTGTGGAAGAAAAAGTGTAATTCCTTCAATATATTTTAAGAAAAACTCAAAAAAAAATATAATTAATATACATATTCAAAATCCAAAAGTATCGTTAGATAACTTTGATTATATAGTTTCACCAGAACATGATAATTTAAGCGGATCTAATGTTATAAATTCTAAAGGTGCAATACACTATTTAACTTTGAGTGAAATAAATGAAGAAAAAAGTTATTTAGAAAACAAACTAGAAAAAAATAAAGATATTTTAACTTTAATTTTAGGGGGGCCAACAAAATATTATGATTATAGTAATGAAAATATTATAAGAATATTTTCAAATATAAATAAACATTTAATTGAAAATAATTTACAGTTAATAATAATTCCTTCAAATAGGACTCCAAAAGAGACAATTATATTTGCAAAAGAGTATTTTAATAAAAGTCGTATAATTATAGATAATATTGACAAGAAAGCTTATCTCTCATCACTTGCACTTGCAAAATATATTGTTGTTACTTGTGATTCGAGTTCAATGATTTCTGAGGCAGCATTAACAGGCAAACCTATTTATGTCGCAATGATACCTCCAATGAAAAATGATAAAAGGTTTCTTAAATTTAGAAGTTTATTTAAAGATTTAAACATTATAAAAGAGTTAGGAGAGGATCTAACTTCTTGGAGTTATGAGAGTTTAAATGAAACACAAAGAGTAGCTTCTATTATTAAGGAAAAATTAAAATAAATGTCTTTTTTAAATTCATTATCAAATTACTCCAAAAAATATGAGGATCCATTTTTGCATTGGGAACTAAATAAACCTCTTACAGACGAGCAAATAAATGAAATAATTAATGCTGAAATCGCAAACCCAATTGAACACAATCTTAATTATGATGGTACAAGAGCTATTGACGGAGGAGAAGGGGTATTTAGAGAAGGTATCTCAGACGGTGGCAAAGCTTTAAAATTTAGATGTTTTGTAACAAAAGATAACTCAAAACAATTTCCAGGATTAACTAAATTTATACATGAGTTACAATCTAAAAATACATACAATAAAATATCAAGTCTAATTGGAAAAGATCTTTCCAACTCATTCGTTAGAGTGGAGGTAATTTGTGATAGGAAAGGATTTTGGTTAAAACCACATTGCGATATAAAAGAAAAATTAGTTTCTTGTTTGCTTTTTGTTAATAAGCACCAAGAAAGTGAGGAACTAGGCACAGATTTTTATGATGAGAGACTTAAAAAAGTTAAAACACTTCCTTACAGAGATAACTACGGTTATTTTTTTTCAAGTGGTCCAAATACATGGCATGGTATGGAAAAGAAAGAAATTAAAAAAGAGCGAAGATGTCTCCAGGTAAACTATGTAACTTTTAAGACAGATTGGAAAGTCAACTTATAAGTATTTTATCACCAACTTGAATTCTTCCTGAGGTGAGAATTTCACATCTTACCCCTCCTTTTCTTAGAAATTCTTTTATAATGTTATTTTCACCTAATTTGTTTTGTAAGTCCTTACATGGCCTACACAAGTCATTTACTCTCAGTGTAATTTCTCCGATTATTAGAGTTTTTCCAATTAAATCATTTAATTGAATACTTTTTGTAACTATATTTCTTCTAAAATCTAAATAATTGAAATTTTTTTTAAATTTGTTGTTGTAGTAATCTATATTTTCACTTTCAATTAAAGTTATTTGCTCATTTTCACCATTGAAATCACGAAAGTATCTATCACCTATAATTCCTTTTCCTGCAATTAAATCAATAATTTCTTTTTGTTCTATATTTTTATTATAACTTTCTGAAATACCTATTTGAAAAACCTTTGACATTAATTATCTTGTAAAGATTTAACTTCAAGCCTTTTCGTTTTTAGAGATTTAATTCCTTCCAAAAAAGCATAAGCAGTTGACATATTGGTACAATAAGGAACTTTATTTAAAAGTGTAGCTCTCCTTAATGCTCTAGCATCACTAATTCTGTACTCACTATTTCCCCCACCCGTATTTATAACCAATGAAATTTTTTTAGAATTCAAAACATCTACTATATGTGGGTTTCCACTACTTACTTTATTAATTTCTCTACACTTCATTCCATTTTTTTTTATTACATTTGCTGTACCTTTTGTACCTGAAAGAGAAAAACCCAATTTTACTAATCTTTTTGCTACATCAACAATTTCTCTCTTATGAGAATTTTTAACAGACAAAAAAGCCAGTCCACCAACGGGTAGTGAATTTGATGCTGCGATTTGACTTTTAGCTATTGCCATACCTAAATCATAATCAAAACCCATAACTTCCCCTGTTGATTTCATTTCTGGACCAAGAAGTACATCACTGTCAGGAAATTTATTAAATGGAAAAACTGCTTCTTTAACAGCAAATCTTTTATTTGTTTTATATTTTAATTTATATTTAGATAATTTTTCACCTGCCATAATTCTAGAGGCAATTTTAGCTAAAGGAATACCATTTGCCTTTGATACAAATGGAACAGTTCTACTAGCCCTTGGATTTACTTCAATTACAAATATTTCATCGTTTTTAATTGCATATTGAATATTTAAAAATCCTTTTACTTTCAAAGCTAAAGCCAATTTTCTTGTTTGAATTTTAATTTCTTTAAGCAAGTTATCTTTGATTGAAATTGGTGGCAAACAACACGCAGAATCTCCAGAATGAATTCCTGCTTCCTCGATATGCTGCATTATACCTGCAACATATACATCTTTGCCATCTGATATTGCATCGACATCTACTTCCATAGCGTTTTCAATAAATTTATCTATAAGGATAGGATTTTGTTCAGATGCTTTAAAGGCTTCCTTAATAAATTTTTCTAATTGGCTTTTGTCGTGAACAATTTCCATTGCTCTTCCACCCAAAACATACGAAGGTCTTACCACAACCGGTAAACCAATATTTTCAGAAATTTTTATTGCTTGATTAAACTTATGGGCAATCCCACTATCAGCTTGTTTTAATTTTAATCTAATTAATAAATCTCTAAATCTATCCCTATCCTCTGCAAGATCAATTGATGAATATTGAGTTCCAAGAATTGGTAATTTATTTTGGTACAAAAATTTTGCGAGTTTTATTGGTGTCTGGCCACCAAATTGAGCAATTACTCCCAAAAGGTTTCCTTTAGATTTTTCCTTTAAAATGATATTTTGAACATATTCTTCAATTAAAGGCTCAAAATATAATCTATCACTAGTATCATAATCAGTAGAAACTGTCTCAGG
>CACFKI010000033.1 GCA_902566785.1 uncultured Pelagibacteraceae bacterium
TGGCTATGTCTATGAAGGGCAATTTGAAAATAGTGAGTGGAGTGGGTTAGGAACTTTAACTTTTCCTGACGGTTCAACCTATGAAGGTCAATGGAAGAATGGTTTTATGAATGGAGAAGGAACCTTTACATGGTCTGATGGAAATAAAAAATCAGGTATATGGAAAAATGGAAAATTACAGGAATAATGTCTAAAGAGAGCTATATAAATAAAATTAAAGATTTACCAGAGTTTGTCAGACAATTTTTAGGATTAATCGTTTTGACAATAGTTATAATTTTATCATTTTCAATTTTAAATAAATTTTATGGAGAAGGAGAAGATTTAGTAAAAAGAATGAAAATAGAGGAAGAAAGAATTGCTCAAGAAAAAAAATTAAGTGAACTGATTTCAAAACTTCCCTCAGGTATTTTAGTAACATTTGACGGTACTGATAAATATAAGTTAACTAATGAGTTATATGAGGCTGTTTGTAATGCAACAAAATTAATTCCTCAGAGAGCTATTATGGGTGCAAATTTTTTAAATTTTAGAGCTCATGAACTTTACACAATTAATGGCAATAAAATAAGTGATACTTTTGTCAAATGGGACAAAGAAAAAAATAAATGTTTTGCAGGTTTTGTTGTTAGTGGGAAAAATGTTGGAGTAGATGAGACAATAACTGTAAGTGGAGAGGCATTAAGCTTTTTAAGCACAGGTATTGATACCAGGGTTTATTTTATAAAAAATTTTTAATGGAAAAAAATAATTATATAGATTTTATTTTGATAGGAATTCGTATAACTTAACAAATATTATATGTCTAATGCAGTAATAAAGTGTGAATCAGTTTATAAAATTTTTGGATCTAACGCCAAACAAATGCTTGAAGCCTCAAACGGAAATGTAGATGCAAAAACCTTTCAAGAAAAAGGATGTATAGTCGGAGTTAACAATGCTTCCTTTGAGGTATCGAAAGGAGAGATGTTAGTTGTTATGGGATTATCAGGATCAGGTAAATCTACTCTCTTAAGATGTATATCTAGATTAACTGATGCGACAGGTGGTAAAATTTTTATAGAAGGTCAAGACTTACTATCATTAAATAATAAAGAACTTATTGAATTAAGAAGAAATAAAATGGGAATGGTATTTCAAAGTTTTGCTCTACTTCCACATAAAACAGTAGTTGAAAATATTGCTTTTCCACTTCAAATAAAAGGGATTAAAACTGAAGACAGTATAAGTAAAGCAATGGATATGGTTAAACTTGTAGGACTTGATGGGAGAGAAAATTATTTTCCAAGAGAATTATCTGGGGGTCAACAGCAAAGAGTAGGTATTGCCAGATCCTTAGCGGTTGAACCAGACATATGGTTTCTAGATGAACCTTTTTCAGCATTAGACCCATTAATCAGAAAAGAAATGCAAGATGAATTCTTAAGACTTCAAGAAAAATTACAAAAAACAATTATGTTTATTACTCATGATTTTGACGAAGCTTTAAAACTTGCTGATAGAATTGCAATTATGAAAGATGGTATAATTGAACAACTAGATACACCAGCCAATATAGTTTTAAATCCAGCTACGGAATATGTAAGAAAATTTACTGAAGAAGTTCCAAGGGAAAAAGTATTGTTAATAGAAGATGTAATGGATAAATCTACATCTAATAATTTGGGTGATTTAAAAGTCTTAAAGGATGAAATTATTGAAAATGTTGCTGAAAAAATTTTAACTCAGGAAAAATCTGTAGCTGTTATAGATAAAAATAAAAAAATAGTTGGTTCAATTAATCCTACTAAAATAATAAATACTGTTTTTGGTGGAAGAAAAAACAATAGTTAAGTATGGAAATTTTTAAAAAATATCCAAAATTATTTCAGTGGTTATTCTTATTAATTGTTTTTTTTGCGCTATGTTTCGCAATTGATGTTCCTGAAACATATAAATTTATCAGGGGTCAGGCTGAATTCGTTAAGGATCCCAATCAAAGCACAT
Organism: uncultured Pelagibacteraceae bacterium; assembly: GCA_902566785.1. Taxonomy (GTDB): domain Bacteria; phylum Pseudomonadota; class Alphaproteobacteria; order Pelagibacterales; family Pelagibacteraceae; genus Pelagibacter. The sequence continues at coordinate 1,987 of CACFKI010000033.1, forward strand.
ATGTTTTTTTAGGAAAAGAAGTAAGATATTACGCTTTTGACGTTTTTTGGAGACTTCCACCTTTACTTGGATGGTTACCTATATGGATTAATGACTCGTTATTTTTCTTAATGAACGAGTGGATGCCAATGGAGTTTTGGAATGAGGACACTCAAGAGTATAAATCAAGACCTATAGTTCTGCAGATCAGTAGAAATTTAACAGCAGTAATGACTTTTTTAATAGAATTAATAAGAGAAGTTCTATTAGGTGGACTTGAAACAATAGTAGCATTTACTAGTTGGGATTGGATCGATAAAAATCCATGGGCTGAACTACCAGGTTTACCATGGACTATTGTCGCTGCTGGCGCAACAATACTTTCTTATAAGCTTAGCGGAAAAGGTTTAGCGTCGTTTGCTTTTCTTACTATGGTTTACATATCAATATTTGGTCAATGGAAACCATCAATGCAAACTCTTTCATTTATTTTAGTAGCTGCACCATTATCGTTTATTTTTGGATTAGCATTAGGTATTGCTGCATTTAAGAGTAAACGAATAGAGAAAGCTCTTTATCCAATACTTTTAGTTATGCAAACAATGCCTCAGTATGCTGTATTAGTTCCTGCACTAGTGCTCTTTGGAGTTGGCGATCATGCAGCAGTAATAATAACTATGGTTGTAGCTGTCCCGCCAATGATATTATTAACTTTATTGGGTTTAAGAGCAATTCCCCCTGAGGTAATTGAAGCAGGCAGGATGAGCGGATGCAGTAATTGGCAACTTATGTTTAAAGTCTTAATCCCAACAGCAAGGAGAGATATATTAATTGGAGTAAACCAAGTTATTATGGTTTGTTTTTCTATGGCTGTAATCTCAGCATTTATAGGTGCAAAAGGTTTAGGTTTTAATTTATTACTGGCTTTAAACCAGCTTAATATTGGGTTAGCCTTAGAAGCCGGTTTATGTATTAGTCTAATTGCAATTCTTTTAGATAAAATGTCATTAGCTTGGGCAAATAAGCAAACAGATTATTTTGGAAATCTAACATTCTTGCAAAGAAATAAAAATCTTTTATTTTTTGGTGTAACAGTAGTCATTGGAATTTTGCTTGCGTATATAGGTACATTCTTATTCAAAGGAACTTTTAATTATTTATTTGAGGTTCCACACAATAAAGGGATATCAACAGCAGATTTTTGGAACAAAGGAGTTGATTGGATTTTTGATACTTTCTTTGTTTATATTAAAGCATTTAATACTTGGTTAATAACTGAAGTGCTTCAACCAATGAGAGCTTTATATTTAAGAATGCCTGCAGTAGCTACTTTAGTTTTAGTAGTAGGAGCTGGATATTTAATTGGGGGAATTCGATCAGCATTAGTAGTTTGTGGATTAACATTATTTATAGCCCTAAGTCCTTGGTGGGATAGAGCATTAGTGACAACATATATGGCAACGTTTGGGGTTATTGTATCATGTATAATTGGTTTTTCAGTTGGGACATTATGTTTTCAAAATAAAACTTCAGCAAAATTTATGCTTGGAGTTTGTGATATATTTCAAACTTTCCCATCTTTTGTTTATTTAATTCCTGTTATGATGTTGTTTGGTATAACAGATACCTCGGTTTTAATTGCTGTAATAGTTTATGCTACGATACCAGCAACAAGATATACTATTGAGGGCTTAAGAAGTGTACCAGTTGGTCTGCATGATGCTGCTACTATGTCAGGAGTAAATAAATTTCAAAGATTAACAAAAATTGAATTTCCGTTAGCATTTCCACATATGATGCTTGGATTAAATCAAACCATAGTTTTTGCTTTGTTTATGGTTATAATAGGAGCATTTATTGGAACTGAGGATTTGGGACAATATATTCTAAAGGCTTTATCAGATAAGAATGGTGCAGGCATAGGCTTAACACTAGGTATTTGTGTAGCATTCATAGGTCTGATTTTTGATAATTTAATTAGAACTTGGGTAGATAAAAGAAAAAAGCATCTTGGAATAGCTTAATATTTTGAAAAAATTTATAATTTCAATAGATCAAGGAACAACTTCCTCAAGAGTAATTCTTTTTAATATAAATGGGAAAATTGAATTTATTTCAAAATATGAATTCAAGCAATATTTTCCAAAAAATGGATGGGTAGAACATAATCCAAACGAGATTTGGTCCACAACTCTTAAAGCACTTAGGCAAGTGATTTCAAAAGCTAATAAAATAAAAGGTCATATACTTTGTATTGGAATTGCTAATCAAAGGGAAACGACAATTTTATGGAATAAAAAAACAGGTAAACCAATTTACAACGCAATTGTATGGCAAGATAGAAGGACTCAACAATATTGTAAAAATCTTAAAAATAAAAAAAATGAAAATTTTTTTAGGAAAAAAACAGGCTTATTTATAGATCCATATTTCTCTGCAACAAAAATAAAATGGATTTTAGATAATGTTAAAGTGTCTAAAAAATTATTAAAATCAAATAATTTATTATTTGGTACAGTTGATACTTTTTTAATATGGAAACTAACCAATGGAAAAAAGCATTTAACTGAAGCTACAAATGCAAGTAGAACTATGCTATTTAATATTAATACTAACCAATGGGATAAAGAAATTTTAAAAAAATTAAATATTCCTAAAAAAAATTCTACCAAAAGTTAAAAATTCTGCAGATGATTTTGGGAAAATTGATAAAAAAATTATTGGAAAAGAAATTCCAATATCAGCTGTACTAGGCGATCAGCAAGCTGCAGCTGTAGGTCAAGCATGTTTTGAAAAAGGCTCCATTAAAAGTACTTATGGAACAGGTGCATTTATAATTTTGAACACTGGATCCAAGAAAATAAATTCAAAAAATAAGTTATTAACTACAATCTGTTATAGACTAAATAATAAGAATACATATGCATTAGAAGGATCAATTTTTATAGCTGGTGCTGGTATACAATGGCTGAGAGATAAAATTAAATTAATTAACAATGCTTATGAAACAGAGCAAATTGTGAAATCTACAAAAAGTAATAATGAAGTTTATATCGTTCCAGCATTTAGTGGAATT
>CACFKI010000034.1 GCA_902566785.1 uncultured Pelagibacteraceae bacterium
TAATTTTAAATTAGCTCTTAAACTCTCTTTAGATGGGGTTTATTTGCCCTCTTTTAATAAAAGTCTTAGGCATAAAATTTATAGTTTAAGGAAAAATTTTCAGATAATCGGCTCAGCTCACAATATTAAAGAAATTAAAGAAAAAGAAATACAAGGGGCAAATATTATTTTTTTAGCATCTTTATTCAAAAAAAAAAAATCGTTACTCGGAATTAGTAAATTCAATTTATTATCAAAAGAAACAAGTAAAAAGATAGTTGCTTTGGGTGGAATATCAGAAAAAAATCTTAACAAATTAAGTTTGCTAAAAATATTTGGATTTGCTGGAATTAGTTATTTTGAGCAAAAAAAAACGGCCCCTAAAAGGGGCCGTTAATATTCTTTAAACTTCTAAGTTAAACTTAGAACGCGATTGACATAGTAACGTGTTTGTCTTCGTCACTTGCAGACGCTGATCCACCCATGTTATCAACTTTTGATATTCTTCCTGAGAAGCTGATTGATCCCATTGAGTAAGAAGCCTGAATACCTGAATGCTCTTCATCAGAAGAATTTCCAGAGAAGTCAGTTTCTTGTCTTACATAACCAACTGTAAAGTCATCGTTTACGTTGTAAGTTACACCCATGTGTACACCATCTTCGTCTTCAGTTGAACCTTCAGTTTCAACATCAGTTAACTGTAGACCAAATGTGAATCCACCTGTAGCATATTTAACACCGAAAGTAGTTGACTCAACTTCAGCAGTACCGCCAGTTGCAGTCATACCAGTACCAGCTGCTAATGTCATACCATCAATACCAGTGTAAGTAACACCGTAAGTATTGTCAGTACCACCAGCTGAAGTGTTTCTAGCTGCTTCAACAGAAACAGTTATACCACCGTCTAGTGCTAATTTGTAACCTAAGTTACCAGTGTCTTGAGCTGATCTAGCTACACCATAAGATACTGTGTCAGTACCTACAGCAGAGTAAATAGCTGTATCAACAGCAGGAACCATGTTTGATGCAATATCGATTCCGTAACCACTCTTACTTTCACCGTATGCAAATTCACCCATGTCTCCCATGTCTAATTTAAGTTGCTCATCATCAAAGTTTCCGCCATCTAACTCATAGCTTACAGATGCAGTAAAACCGTTATCTAATTCACCTGAACCAGTGAAAGTAACAGAGTCACCCATTGTAAACGCTTGTCCGTTAACAACGTCATCGTCTTCTGATGTATAACTTAAAGCCCAGCTACCAGATGCAGAAAGTTCTGCAGAGTGAGCAGCTGTAGCAACCATAGATCCTGCTAATGCAGTCAATCCAAGTTTTTTAATGTTATCCATTATGTCTCCTATTTGTTTGTTTTATAATTAATTATAAACAGGGTAGTATTAGCAAAAAATGGTCCTCTTTTTCCCTATAAATCCAATTTTTTACGTTTTTTTTATAAATATGTTGCATTTTTACATCATATCATAATTCGCAATTTTACTTGGTTTTTTAGAGTTTTTTATTATCATATTGGAACAACTTAGATATATAAAATCATTATAGACAATTATGATAAAAAATACCCTATTTTTAAGACTATTTTCAACATTTTTTTTAATAATTTTTTTAGGTTCTTGTGGCCCATTTAAACCTTCGCCATCAGATGCAAGAAAAGTCTCTCCTAACGTAGATGAAAGGGTAAGACAAAATATAGAACAAGGTAAAGGTTTTAGGTTAATGGGTGGAAATAAACAAAAAGGTGGTACTTTTGATTTTGCAAGTTCCAATGAACTTTGGAGGGCATCACTAGACACTATTGATTTTATGCCATTGTTGTCAGCGAACTATAGTGGGGGAATAATTATAACAGATTGGTACTCTGATGGAAAAAATGCCGGGGAGTCTATAAAAATTTCAATACGTTTTTTAACAAATGAAATTAGGTCAGATGCTTTAGATGTAAAAGTTTTTATCAAAAAATGTAAGAGTTTAGAAAATTGTCTTGTAACAGAAACAAAAGGTGTTTTAGTTTCTGAGCTTAAGAAGAAAATTTTATACCAAGCATCTATTTATAAAAAAGAAAATGATAAGAAAAATTTTAAGCCATACGATAATACAAGTAAGCCTGATAGAAATAAAAAAAAGAAAATTAATTAATTACTTCCAATAAAAGTGAGTAGATATAATTTTAAAGTTGTTGAAGAAAAATGGCAAAAGTTTTGGGAAAATAATAAATCTTTTAAATCTGAAGTAGATAAATCCAAAAAAAAATTTTACTGTTTAGAAATGTTTCCTTACCCTTCCGGCAAAATTCACATGGGGCATGTAAGAAATTATACAATCGGCGACATATTATCTAGATACAAAAAGATGCAAGGTTTCAATGTATTACATCCAATGGGATGGGATTCATTTGGAATGCCAGCCGAAAATGCAGCTAAAGAGAATAATTTAGATCCCAAAATTTGGACAGAAAAAAATATTTCTACAATGAAAAATCAACTTAAAAAACTGGGTCTGTCTATAGATTGGAGTAGAGAAATTTCAACTTGTTCTAACGATTATTATAAACATCAACAATTATTTTTTCTTGAGCTTTATGACAAAGGTCTGGTTTATAAAAAAGAAAATTATGTGAATTGGGACCCTATAGATGAAACTGTTTTAGCAAATGAACAAGTAATAGATGGTAAAGGTTGGAGATCAGGTGCTGTTGTTGAAAGAAAAAAATTAGGTCAATGGTTTTTCAATATATCAAAGTTTTCTGATGATTTATTAAAAGGTCTCGATGGCCTTGATGATTGGCCTAACAAAGTTAAAGTGATGCAAAAAAACTGGATAGGAAAATCTTTTGGCTGCGAAATTAACTTTAAAATTCAGGGAGATTTGCCAATTAATGAAATAAAGTGTTTCACAACTAGACCTGATACTTTATTTGGTTTTTCTTTTTTAGCAGTTTCGGTAGATCACCCAATATCTAAATTTTTTGAAGATAAACCAGAATTTAAAAAATTTAAGGAAGAATGTTCTAAAACTGGAACAACTGAAGAGTCAATTGCCCAAGGTGAAAAAATTGGATATAAAACTAATCTAGTTGCTATCAATCCACTTAATACTAGCCAAAAGGTACCTGTTTTTTTTGCAAATTTTGTATTAATGGATTATGGACTTGGAGCAGTATTTGGATGCCCAGCACATGATCAAAGGGATTTAGATTTTGCAAATAAATATAATTTATCAGTTAAAACTGTAGTTCAGCCAAATGATATGAATCAAGAACTTATAGTCAAAAAAGAAGCTTACACAGGAGGAGGAAAAATTATAAATTCTGAATTTTTAAACGGTTTAAAAGTTCCGGATGAGTCAATTATTAAAACGATAGATATATTAGAGAATAAAAAATTAGGAACTAAAAAAATTAATTTTAGATTAAAGGACTGGGGTGTATCAAGACAGAGGTACTGGGGATGTCCGATTCCTGTTGCCTACGATACAGAAGGCAATGTATTTAAGATACCAAAAGAAAATTTACCAGTTTTATTACCAGAAAATATAAATTTAAAAACTAAAGGCAATCCTCTGGATGCCCAAAAAGATTGGAAGTCAGTTAAGATTAATTCTAAGTTATTAATTAGAGAAACGGATACTCTAGATACTTTTGTTGACTCATCTTGGTATTTTTTAAGGTTCTGTTCTCCTCATAATGTTTCGTATGGATTTGACTTGGATGAAATAAATTATTGGATGCCAGTTGACCAATATATTGGGGGTGTCGAACATGCAATTCTTCATTTACTTTATTCAAGATTTTTTATGAGAGCAATTAATTACAAAAATGATCAATTTAAAATTAAAGAGCCTTTCCAGGGCTTATTTACTCAAGGGATGGTATGTCATGAGACATACAAAGATTTAAATGGCAACTGGTTGAGTCCAGAAGAAGTTGATACAAATAATGGTAAAGAATTTTTCAAAAGAGAAAATCCTAATCAAAAGGTAAATGTCGGACCCTCTGAATCAATGTCAAAATCAAAAAAAAATACAATTGACCCTGAAAAAATTATTAATAGTTATGGAGCAGACTCTGTTCGGCTATTTATTATATCTGACAGTCCTCCAGAAAAAGATGTGCAATGGTCAGAACAAGGCATGAATGCATCATATAAGTTTATTCAAAAACTGTGGGACTTGCATTTAAAAGTTAAATCTAAAATAAATGATAAAAACAATTCAGATATTGATATTGAAATTACAAAATTCACACATCTGTTAGTTGATAAAATTAATAATAACTTAGATAAATTTAATTATAATGTTATTGTTGCAAATATGTATGAAACGTATAATTTTTTAATAAAAAAGATAAACATGCCATTAAATGGAGAAAAGCTAAAAGAAAATTATATAAAAATCCTATCCTCATTTTCTCCAATTATTCCACATTTCACCTCCGAATGTTTTGAAGATATCAATTTAAAAACTTTCCAGGAATGGCCTGTTATAGATAAAAAACTTCTTGAAAAAACTACAATTCAATTTGTGATACAAATTAATGGAAAAAAAAGAGGATCTATAGAGGTTAATAAGGATATTTCAGAAAATGAGATGATTGACAAAGTTAAATCTGAAAATTCATTTAAAAAATTATTCGCAGGAAAAAATATAAATAAGATTTTTTTTGTAAAGAACAGATTAATTAATTTTCTTACATCATGATAAAAAATTTATTAATTTTAAGTTTTGTCTTTCTTTATGCTTGTACAGGATATGTACCTGTGTTTTCAAAGAAAACAAATTATAAGTTTAGTTATATTGAACTAGAGGGCGAAAAAAGGCTTAATCAAATAATCTATAAAAATATTAAAAATTTAGAAAACCCAGATGCTACAGATGTGAAATTGTTAGGTTTAAAAATTAATACGCAAAAAATTAAGAAAATTCAATCTAAAGACTCAAAAGGTAACGCGAATAAATATAAAATGGAAATCAAATCGAAACTGGAATTTGACACGGATAAAAATACAAACACTGTCA
>CACFKI010000035.1 GCA_902566785.1 uncultured Pelagibacteraceae bacterium
CTATTAAATTGAATTATATTTGTTTTTTTTGAATCTAAATTAATAATATTTCCATCATTTAAAATCAGAAAATATTTTTTATTTTTTTTGATCAATTTTCCAGATTTAGAAAGAATTATTTGAGAAGTATTTTCTCCACGCTCATCATTTCTATAATTTTTATTATCTTTGAGAAAAATATTCTTTAAATTTCCATTTAAATCTTTTTCTCCAACAAAAATAGTCACATCCTCTATTGTATCGTTAAAAAATTTAGACTTTAAAATTGAAGGCAAGTAATCAATATCAGAGTTTTTGAATAAACTTCGAGCTTTTTCTTGGGTTGCAGGGACTATTATGTATGTAAATGAAAATTGCAATATTACAAATAAGACAGAAAATTTAATGAAGTTATTAATAAATTCAATTTTCTTGACTCCATGAATCCACAAAATCGACATTTCATTATTGTCCTCATATTTGTATAAAATATAGAAAGTTGAAATAAAAAATAAAAATATTGTTAGTCTGCTAAAAATTTTAGGCAAATTTAAAAGAGAATAGGTTGCATACACCCCTACACCGTGACCATCTTCTGTTACAAAATCTAAAAAATTTACAGATTGAATAACCCATACTATTAAAGTTAATGATAAAGATGACAATAAGAAAAAGTAAGTTATATCTTTAAAAATATTTCTAAATATTAATTTTTTCATTGAAATAAGATAATTTTAAACATATACAAAGTTCAACCAGAAGTATATTTAATACATATGTCTTTAAAAATAAATTATTTAGATAAGTTGAACAATTCAGTGAAAAACATTGGAATTTTCGTATCAAAGGAGACTAAAATTGCAGATTTTAAAGGAATTTTAAGTCAAAATACAGCGCAAAAAGTTATTGGTTATATAATCAGAAATAAAAAATCAGAAAAAAATAAAATTTATTGTCTCAATGAGGACCATGATAAGAAAATTTTAATTATTTTTGTATCACAAATTAAATCTTTAAATGATAGTGAAAATTTAGGTGCTAACTTTTATGACTATATAAATAAAGATCAAATAAAAGATATTTCTATAGTTGAGTCTAATCCTTCAAATTTTAAAAATAAAGTTAAATTAGAATCATTTATTCATGGTGCACAATTAAAATCCTATGAATTTAATTTATATATAACTAAGAAAAAATTTAAAATTATTCAGTTTAATGTAATTAAATCAAAAAATCAGATAGATATTAAATTAAGAAATAGATTAAATGCCATATTAGATGGTGTCAACTTTACAAAAGATTTAGTATCTGAACCTGGAAATATTTTACATCCAGACGAGTATGCTAGAAGAATTGTCAAACTTAAAAAATTTGGTTTGAAGGTTACTGTTTACGATCAAAAAAAATTAAAAAAAATGGGATGCAATGCATTACTTGGAGTTGGTCAAGGAAGCATTAGAGGCTCCTATTTAGTAGTTGTAGAATGGAAAGGCTTAAAAAATAATTCTAGACCTTTGGCATTTGTTGGAAAAGGAGTATGTTTCGATACAGGGGGTTATTCACTTAAACCTGCAAAATTTATGGAGGATATGACATACGATATGGCAGGTTCTGCAGCGGTAATAGGTTTAATGAAAACTCTTGCTTTAAGAAAATCCAAAATTAATGCAGTAGGTGTTGTGGGACTTGTTGAAAATATGGTCAGTGGAAATGCACAAAGACCTGGAGATATTGTTAAATCTTATAGTGGCAAAACAATAGAAATTTTAAATACAGATGCAGAAGGTAGATTGGTATTAGCTGATGCATTAACATTTACTGAAGAAAAATTTAAACCCAAGTTTATGATTGATTTAGCAACTTTGACTGGAGCCATTATAGTTTCATTAGGATCAGAATATGCAGGACTTTTTTCAAACAATGATAAATTATCAAAACAATTAATTGAGTCTGGTAAAAAAATTGAAGAAAAACTTTGGAGAATGCCTTTACATAAAAATTTTGATAAATTAATTAATTCAAAAAATGCAGATATGCAGAATATAAATTATGTTGGAGGAGCAGGATCAACAACAGCTGCTCAATTTTTACAAAGATTTGTTTTAAAAAAAACACCGTGGGCTCATCTTGATATAGCAGGTATGGCTTTTTCAAAGTATGGAGGTGCGCTAAATTCAGGTGGTGCTACAGGTTATGGAGTAAGACTATTAAATAATTTAATAGAGGATAATTATGAGTAATTTACAGCAAACTTTATCAATTATAAAACCGGACGCTGTTGAGAGAAATTTAGATAAAGAAATCAAAGGAATGTTCAAAAGTAAAGGTTTTTTAATTTTAAAAGAAAAAAAAATACAATTAGAAAAATCTGAAGCAGAAAAATTTTATAAGGTCCACGAAACAAAGCCATTCTACAACGATCTTTGTGCTTACCTTTCGTCTGGCCCAATAATAGTTATGATTTTAGAGAAAGAAAATGCAATAATAGCTAATAGAGAATTAATGGGTTCTACCAACCCAAAAGATGCTAAAGAGGGCACTATTAGAAAAAAATACGGCATTTCAATTGATAAAAATTCAGTTCATGGATCAGATAGCATTGACAATGCTAAAATCGAAATAGACTTCTTTTTTAAAGATTAAAAATTTTTAATATTGCCTTAGGATACAACTTATGTTCTTGAATTAATATTCTTTTAGATAAAGAATTTGGCGTATCATTACGTCTTATTTTGACTTTTTTTTGCATTATAATCTTACCAGAGTCTAGTCTATAGTTTACATAATGCACAGTACAACCTGAATAAATCTCTTTATTTTTAATTACTCTTTCATGAGTATTTAAACCCTTATACTTTGGAAGGAGCGAAGGATGAATATTTAATATTCTACCATTATAATTTTTAATAAAATATTTAGATAAAATTTTCATAAAACCTGCTAAACAAATCAATCTAATATTTTTTTTTTTTAATTCAGAAAGAATTTCTTTTTCTGAAATTGATCTTTTTTTGAAGTTAAATATTTTTTTTTTAATTCTAAATTTTTTTGCAAATTCTAAACCTTTTGACTTATTATAATTAGATATTATTAAATTAATTGTAATTGGAGATTTTTTTGTTTTAGAAAATTTTATTAGTGATTTTAAATTACTACCTCTCCCTGAAATAAAAACTGCAGTTTTAGTTTTTTTAAAACCAGTTAACTGTGCCATGTAATTTTACTTTATTTTTTCCTTTAGAGATTTTTCCAATTATGTATGGTTTATATTCTTTTGAAAAGTACTTAATTATTTTCTTATATTTTTTAGGATTTATTATTAAACAAAATCCAACACCACAATTAAATGTTTGAAGCATTTGCTCATCTGATATACCATTTTTTTTAAGCCAATTAAAAATTTTTAAAATTTTAATTTTCTTTAAATCAATTTCTGCACATAAATTATCTGGAATAATTCTTTTTATGTTATCTGCAATACCACCGCCTGTTATATTAGCGCATCCATTAATTAAATCTTTATTTATTAACTTTAATAATTCTTTTACATAAATTTTAGTTGGTCTCAGTAATTCTTTTTTTAAAAATTTATTTCTTTTTAAATTAATTTTTTTTTGATTAAGTAAATATCTTACTAAAGTATAACCATTGGAATGTAGCCCACTAGAAGGTATTGATATAATTAAATCATTAATTTTAATTTTACTTTTATTTAATATTCTATTTTTTCCAACAACACCAACAGCAAAACCAGCAATATCAAATTTACCCTTTTCGTAAGTTCCAGGCATTTCTGCAGTTTCACCACCAACCAATTGACAATTTGATTGTTTACACCCATTTAAAATACCTTTGATAATTAACTTCAATTTTTTTAAATTAATTTTGTTTATAGATATGTAATCTAAAAATAAAAGAGGTTTTGCACCTTGCACAATTAAATCATTGACGCTCATTGCCACTAGGTCAATTCCTATTGTGTCAAATTTATTTAGTATATTTGCAATTTCAATCTTAGTGCCAACACCATCGGTACATGCAACAATTTTAGGGTTCTTAATATAATTAGGAATATCAGATATAGATCCAAAACCTCCTATATTTTCAGAATTTGACCCTCTTTTTCCAGTTTTTGACTTCTTTGATATAAATTTAACAAAATTATCTGCTGCTTTGATATTAACGCCACTTTTTTGATATGTTAGACTTTTATTATTCATTAAATTTTATGTTTAAAAAAAAGACAAGTTCAACTTCATTCTATATTTTGTTTTTAATTATCTTTATATTTTTTATTGAGTTTTCCACAGAAAAAGTTTTAGCAAATTCTTATAAAGTGAGCGATATAGAAATTTCTGAACCATATAATATCAATTTTAGTAAAGAAAAAGTTATAGATGTTGCATTTAAAAATGCATTTGAAGAATTGATTTTAACGCTATTAACTTCAGAATATTATTATTTAAATAAGAATGTAAATATAAAATTAATTAAATCTTTAATAGAATCTTTTTCTATAGTTGATGAAAAATTTGTCGACAAAAAATATTTTGCAAATTTTGAAGTTAATTTTGATAAGAGGGAGGTCTTAAACTATCTATATAAAAATAATATTTATGCATCAATACCTAAGAAAAAAAAATTATTTCTATTACCAATATTAGTTAATACTGACCAGTCTGAGATTTCTTTACTTAGCGAGAATCCTTTTTATTTGTATTGGAATAAATATGATAAAAAGTACCACTTGTTAAATTATGTTCTTCCAAATGAAGATTTAGATGACCTAAACATAATTAAAAAAAACGTTTATAATTTAGAAGATTATGAATTTAAGGAGATAATAAATAAATATCAGTTAAATGATTATATAATAGTAATACTATTTAGAAATGAAAATAGCATAAGAGTTTTAACAAGAATAAAACTTAATAATAAATTTATTCTTCTAAATGAAAATTTTGTATCAAAAAATATGGAAGAAAATAATATTGAAAATATAATTAACAGTTTAAAAACAA
>CACFKI010000036.1 GCA_902566785.1 uncultured Pelagibacteraceae bacterium
AAATTCATAATTTTAGATAAGGATTTACACTAAAAAACTAAAAATGTTAAATTTAGATTATATTAATCAGCTCAATGAAAAACAAAAAGAGGCTGTGTTTTATCTTGATGGCCCCTTGTTAATTGTTGCTGGAGCTGGCTCGGGAAAAACTAAGGTTTTGACATCAAGAATAGCTCATATAATAAATAATAATAAAGCATTTCCTAACCAAATCATGGCAGTAACATTTACCAATAAAGCTGCTAGTGAAATGAAAGATAGAGTTAGCAAAATATTAAAAAAAAAAGCGATTGGTCTTTCGTGGTTAGGAACTTTTCATTCTATATGTGCAAAATTGTTAAGAAAACATGCTCAAGCAGTGGGATTAAACTACAATTTTACAATAATTGATCAAGATGATCAGATTAGATTGATTAAAAATATTTGTAAATCTGAAAATGTAGATATAAAAAAAATTTCCCCAAAATATATACTGAGTGTAATAGATAAATGGAAAAATAACGGTTGGTATCCTGATGAAGTAAATTTGAGTAAAAAAGATATTCTAGAGAAAGGTTTCCTAAATATTTATAAAATTTATCAAAAGAAATTAATTGATTTAAATACCTGTGATTTTAGTGATCTGATTTTACATTGTGTGAAAATTTTTGAAAAAAATAATGATATAGTCGAAATGTACTCTAAAAATTTTAAGTTTATACTTGTTGATGAATATCAAGATACAAATTCTATTCAAAGTAAGTGGCTGAATTATCTTGCAAAATTTAATAAAAATATTTGCTGTGTGGGAGATGATGATCAGTCTATTTATAGTTGGAGAGGTGCTGAAATTAAGAACTTTTTAGAATTTGATAAAATTTATAAAGACACAAAAATTATTAGGTTAGAAAAGAATTATAGATCAACTCAAAATATATTATCTGTAGCTTCAAAACTTATTTCCCACAATGAGAATAGAGTTGGAAAAAATCTCTATACTAGCGGCGAAGAAGGAGAGTTGGTATCTTTGAACTGCTTTAGAAATGGTAAAGATGAAGCTATTGGAGTAGGTGATCAGATCGAAGATTTAAAAAACAGAATCTCCTATAACAATATAGCTATATTAGTAAGAGCAATTTTTCAAACAAGAGAGTTTGAAGAAAGGTTTTTAAAAGTAGGAATTCCTTATAGAATAATTGGAGGTACAAAATTTTATGAAAGAGCTGAAATTAAAGATTGTGTTGCATACTTAAGAATTATTTATCAAAAAAAAGATGACTTATCATTTGAGAGAATTCTTAATGTGCCTAAGAGGTCTATAGGGGATACAACGCTAAAATTAATCAATGAAACTGCAAAAAAAAATAGTTTTAGTTTAGAGGAGGCTTCAAAATTTTTAATAGAAATGAATAAAATCAAACCTAAAACTAAAATTGGTTTAACTAGTCTTCTAAACTTATTAGAGAAATGGAGAGTTGATTTAAACATAAAAAAAATTAATCATATTAAACTTTTACAACTAGTTTTGGATGAGTCTGGTTATAGTCAAATGTTAAAAAATAAAAAAGATTTGGAAAATGAAAACAGACTAGAAAATATAAAGGAATTATTAAATGCTATGAAAGAGTTTGATAATCTTGAAAGTTTTTTAGACCATGTATCCTTGGCAACATCTTTAGATCAAAATTGGGAAAATGAAAAAGTAAATTTAATGACAATCCATGCATCAAAAGGTCTTGAATTTGACGCTGTATTTTTACCAGGTTGGGAAGAAGGCTTATTTCCCCACCAGAAATCAATTGAGGAAAAAGGGGAAAAAGGATTAGAGGAAGAGAGAAGACTTGCTTATGTTGGTATTACTAGATCAAAAAAAATAGCAAATATATCTTTTTCAATGAATAGATTTTATCAAGGTGACTGGATTGACAGTATGTCATCTAGATTTATCGATGAATTACCTGATAAAAATATTAAAAAAAATAACTTATTTTCTGAAGACGAAAATCAAGATTTTGAATTTAATCAAGACATTGATTTTGAAAATGAGGTAAGAAGCCCTGGATGGATTAGATACCAAAAAAAACTAAAAAAATGATTAAAAAATTAAAACAAAAATTTCAAATTTATGGAGTTGATGGATATATAATTCCAAAAAATGATGAATTTTTCTCTGAATATGCAAATCCTAACAGACTCAAGATAATATCAAATTTTTCTGGATCAGCTGGAATGGCTTTAATTTTAAAAGATAAAAATTATTTATATGTGGATGGAAGATACACTTTGCAAGGTAGATTAGAGTCTGGAAAAGAGTTCGAAATAAACGAAATTCCTAAATTTAATCCTAAACAGATATTAAGTAGGTATAAAAGAAAAATGAAATTAGGTTTTGACCCTAAACTTTTTACCTTTCAATCTTTAAGGAGACATTTTCTTCCAGAATTTGAATTGATAGCAATAAAGGATAATTTAATTGATCAATTATGCAAAAATAAAAAAGTTATAAGTAAAAGTTTTTTTCAATTAAGTTCAAAAGAAGCTGGGGAGTCTGTAAGATCAAAATTGAAAAAACTAAAAAAATTTATGTCAAAAAAGAAAATTGATAATATTTTTATAAGCGCTCCTGAAAACGTATCTTGGCTATTAAATTTAAGAGGACATGACAATCCAAATAGTCCTATACCTAATTGTAGATTAATTGTTACAAAAAATGAGAAAATATATCTTTTTTCTTCAAGAGATAAAATTCAAAACATTAGTAACAAAATCCCAATTAAATTAAATTATTACGAAGAAAAAGATTTTTATACTATTCTTTACAAACTCAAAGGTAAAAACTTTTCAGTTGATGAAATTAGTTGCTCTGTATTTTTTGAAAAATTAATTTCCTCAAAATTCAAAATAATTAACAAAGTAGATCCAATTTACATGTTTAAATCATTAAAAAATAACACTGAATTAAAAAATATGGAAAAAGCACATGTAGAGGATGGTGTAGCTTTAACTAAATTTTTATATTGGATAAAAAATACAAAAATCAGAAATTTAGATGAATTGAAAGTTCAAAATAAATTAGAAAATTTCAGAAAAAAAAATAAAAACTATCTTTATCCTAGTTTTAATACAATAGCTGGATCTGGACCTAATGGAGCTATAATTCATTATAGAGCTGATAAAAAAAGTAATAGAAAAATAAAATCAAATGATATTTTTTTATGTGACTCAGGTGGTCAATATAAATATGGAACTACAGATGTAACAAGAACCATATGTTTTAAAAAGCCAAAAGATAGTATTAAAAATATTTTTACAAGAGTATTGAAAGGTCATATTGCGGTTGTATCTACAAATTTAAATAAATTTAATAAAGGTAAACAATTGGATGCAAGAGCCAGGTTTTGGCTTAAAAAAGTAAATCTAGATTATGGACATGGAACAGGTCATGGTGTTGGTTATTTTTTAAATGTACACGAAGGACCTCAATCGTTGTCTAAATTTAGTAATATAAAAATTGAAAATGGAATGATTGTAAGTAATGAGCCAGGCTATTATAAAGAAAATAAATTTGGAATTAGGATTGAAAATCTTATTTATGCAATTAAAAATAAAAGCAAATTTTATTTTAAAAACTTAACTCTAGCTCCAATTGATAATGATCTTATTAATTTTAATTTATTAAATTATAAGGAAAAGCAATATTTAAAAAGTTATCATAATTTATCATATAAAAAATTATCAAAATTTCTCAACAAAAAAGAAAAGATTTGGTTGAGATCATTAATCTAACATTTTTTTCCACTCTTCTTGTGATAAAATTTTAATACTTAAATCTTTGGCTAATTTTATTTTTTTTGAAGTAGGTTTGTCACCGACAACCAAATAATCAAGTTTACTCGTTACTGAACTTAATATTTTTCCTGAATTTTGTTCAATTATAGACTTTGCTTCAGCTCTACTTATTCCAATTAACTTTCCAGTTATTAAAAAAGATTTATTTACAAATTTTCCATCAATTTTTTTAATAGTTTTTAAAATTTTTATATATTTTGACAATTCATTAATAATCTTTCTATTAATTGAATTTGAAAAAAATTTTTTTAAAGAATTGATTTGTGTCTCACCAATTCCATCAACATTTAGAAGGTTATTAAAATTAAAATTTTTATCGATTTGTTTCAAATTTTCTATACTTTTAATATTTTCTGAGAGTATTTTTGCATTTTCTTGTCCAATATGCCTTATACCCAGAGAATATATAAACTTATCAAAAGTAATACTTTTTGAGTTTTCAATCGAATATTTTAAATTTGAGGCAGACAATTTTCCCCAACCTTCCAAATTTTCTATTTTATCAAAATTTAAATTAAAAATATCCTGAGGAAACCTTATAAATTTTAAATCCCAAAATTTCTCTACAACTTTTTTACCTAATCCATCAATATTTAATGCATCCTTTGAAATGAAGTGCTTTAATTTCTCAATTGATATTTTTTCACAATTATAGCTTTCTGATGAGCATCGATTTACAGCATCATATTTTTTTGTTTGTGAATTGAAATCTTTAATTATCTTGGATCCGCACGATGGGCACAAATTAGGAAAAATAAATTTTCTTGAATTTTTTGGTCTTTTTTTTAAATCAACTTCAATAACATGCGGTATTACATCTCCAGCTCTTTCAACTTTTACTGTGTCTCCAATTCTTATATCTTTTCTATTTATTTCATCCTCATTATGAAGTGTAGCGTTAGAAACCACAACTCCTCCAATATTTACTGGTTTAATTTTTGCAACTGGTGTCAATGCGCCTGTCCTACCAATTTGAATATTTATATTTAATATTTGAGAATAAGAGTTTTTCGCAGAAAATT
>CACFKI010000037.1 GCA_902566785.1 uncultured Pelagibacteraceae bacterium
ATTTTACCCCAGACTCTGAGGACAATAAATTATCTCTATTAAATGAAGCTAGCACATACAAAGCTAAAGACTGAAGCTCTAAACCGATGTAAAAAATTATTAAATCATTAGAACTTATCATTATCATCATCCCAAGTATTGATGACAAAATCAAAATTGGATACTCTATTTTTAGAATTTTAATTGAAAGAATATATTTTTTTGATATTCCTAAAACAAATATACCAAATGTTAATGTTAG
This sequence comes from uncultured Pelagibacteraceae bacterium, assembly GCA_902566785.1. Taxonomy (GTDB): domain Bacteria; phylum Pseudomonadota; class Alphaproteobacteria; order Pelagibacterales; family Pelagibacteraceae; genus Pelagibacter. The sequence continues at coordinate 242 of CACFKI010000037.1, forward strand.
TATTTTCATGAATGAAGATAAATAATCGACTTGGTAGCTGTCGTTAAAAAGTGACCAATTAGTATTTATCGGAAAGCTAAAAATTAAAATTAAAGATCCAAAAAGTGAAATAGAACTTAAATTATAAACAGTAATTGCACTTTTTTTTATAAATACACCAAACATTAATAAAAACATAATTGATATAGAAATTAGTAATTCAGGGTATATTAGATACATTTTATCCATTTTATTTTTTTACAATTTCATTATTTATTGCTAGTTCATAATTAGATATTAGATTTTCTACTGATATATTTACAGTTTTTAAAATAGGATCGGGATAAAAGCCAAAATATAAAATTGGTAAAGCTAGTGAGGCAAGTATAAACACTTCAGATCTATTGAGATCTAACATTTTTTTTAGCTCGTTATTTTTTATTTCTCCAAATATAACTCTTCTATATAACCAAAGCATATAAGCTGCACCTAAAATTACGCCTAAACACGCAATAGCAGCAACTAAAATATTTTTTTCAAACGCAGCTATCAAAACTAAAAATTCACCTATAAAGCCGCTTGTTCCTGGTAATCCAAGAGACGCTAAAGCGAATATCATTAACAAAACTGCAAACTTTGGCATAATCGTTACAATACCTCCATAATTTCTAATAAGTCTGGTATGCATTCTTTCATATATTACTCCAACTGAAAGAAAGAGTGCTGCAGATACCAATCCATGGCTAATCATTTGATACAAACTTCCTTGTAGACCCTGTTGTGTAAATGTGAAGATACCTAAAGTAACATATCCCATATGAGCAACAGAGGAATAAGCAATTAATTTTTTCATATCTTCCTGCATTAAAGCTACTAAAGAGGTATAAACAATTGCTATCAAGCTTAGGAAAAATACAAATGTTGTAAAATATTCTGATGCCAAGGGAAATAAACCTATTGAAAATCTAATAAATCCATATCCTGCCATTTTAAGCAAAATTGCTGCCAGCAAAACAGATCCCGCTGTTGGGGCTTCAACGTGTGCATCTGGTAACCATGTATGAACAGGCCACATTGGTGTTTTTACAGCAAAAGAGCTAAAAAAAGCTAACCAGAGCAAATTTTGATATTTAGCATCTATTCCGATTGAATATAGTTGCGTTATATCAGTAGTGCCCGTTTGCCAATAAATGAATATTATTGCAACCAACATTAAGACTGAACCAAGCAAGGTATATAAAAAAAATTTAAAAGCCGAGTAAACTCTTCTGTCACCACCCCAAATTCCAATTATTAAAAACATTGGTATTAAACCACCTTCAAAAAATAAATAAAAAATTAGCAAATCTAGGGAGCAAAAAACTCCAATCATAAATGATTCCATTAAGAGAATTGCAATTAAAAAATCCTTTGGTCTTGATTTAACAGTATTATTTACAGAAAAAATACATAAAGAGGTTATGAAAGTTGTTAATATGATGAACAATATAGATATTCCATCTACTCCAACTTTATAGTTAACAAATCCTATAAGCCATTTTCTCTCTTCAACAAATTGGAAGTCATGAGTGGTATTATCAAATGAAAACCATAAATAAATAGATAAAATTAAATTCACCAAAGAAACAAATAAAGAAATATATTTACTAGATATATTTTTTTTATCTTTACTTTTTGAAAAGAAGATAAATATTGCGCCAATAGAAGGTAATAAAATTAAAGAAGATAAAATTGGAAAATTCATTAGTACAAAATTAAAAAAGTTAATAAAACTGAAAAGCCAATAAGCATTATAAATGCATATTGATAAATAAATCCACTTTGAAATTTAACAGCTAATAAAGAACACAATTTGACTAAACTTGAAATACCATCAGGACCAAATTTATCAATAAGTCTAATATCAATTTTTTTCCAAAAGTATAAACCCAATTTTTTGCATCCTTTTACAAAAAGGAAATCATAAAGATCATCGAAATACCATTTATTTTTAAAAAATTTAAATACTGGATAATTTGTTTCTACAATTAATTTTAGAATGTATGTCTTTTTAACAAATATATAATATGAAATTGGTATTATTATGGTTACCAAAATTGGTGTTATAAATAAAAACCAAGTTGGTGGATGATCTTGACTCAAAGGCTCCTTAAAAAAAATAGAATTTTTCCAAAAGTCTGTACTGCTTGAGGGGCCAATCAATATTTCTTTAAATATAATTCCTGAAAAAATTGCACCTAAGCTTAAAATAATTAACGGTATAATCATTATCATTGGTGATTCATGCATTGAATTAAAATTCAATTTTGTATTTTTAAATGATCCATGAAATGTTTTGAATAATAACCTCCATGAATAAATTGATGTCATAACTGCAGTTAAAACTCCAAATCCTGCCGCAAGATACCCAATTGAGCTACCTTTTAAATATGCAAATTCTAAAATTGCATCTTTAGAATAAAAACCTGATAAAAATGGAAAACCAGTTAGTGCTAGTGTCCCAATTACCATTAACAACCATGTGTATGGTAATTTTTTCCACACACCACCCATATATTCAATATTTTGTTCATTTTGGAATGAGTGAATAACTGAACCAGCTCCTAAAAAAAGTAGGGCTTTAAAAAAAGCATGAGTAAATAAATGGAACATGGCAACATTATATGCACCAACTCCTGCAGCAAAAAACATGTACCCTAATTGACTACATGTAGAATATGCAATAATTTTTTTTATATCGTTTTGAACTAAAGCAACTGTAGCTGCAAAAAAAGCTGTACTTATTCCAACAATAGTAATTAAATTTAGGGCTAATTCCGAATATTCGTAAATAGGCGAACATCTCACAACTAGAAAAACACCAGCAGTTACCATTGTAGCTGCGTGAATAAGAGCAGATACTGGCGTAGGCCCCTCCATTGCATCTGGTAGCCAAGTATGCAGAAAAATTTGGGCAGATTTACCCATAGCACCTATGAATAAAAATATACAAATTAAATTGATTGTATTAAATTTTAAACCAATTACAGATATCTCATTGCTAATATAATTTGGCACTTCAGAAAAAACATCTTGATAGTTCACACTACCAAACAAATAAAAAATTAAAAAAATTCCTAAAGCTAAACCAAAATCACCAACTCTATTTACTATAAAAGCTTTTATAGCTGCAGCATTGGCAGTTTCTTTCTTAAACCAAAAACCGATTAATAAATATGAACATAAACCAACACCTTCCCAACCAAAAAATAACTGTAAAAAATTATCAGAGCTCACAAGAACTAGCATTGAAAAAGTAAATAAAGAAAGATATGACATAAATCTTGGTTTATGTGGATCATCAGACATATAACCAATCGAATAGATATGTACCAATGAAGATACCAAGGTTATAACAACAAACATCAATGCAGATAGAGAATCTATATTTATAGACCAGTTTACATTAAATGTTCCGGAGCTTATCCATCTAAACAATAAAATATTTTCTGAATACGAATTTATAATTACATCATAAAATATTAAACAAGCAATAATCGCAGAAATAGAAATAAGAATACTTGTAAAAATTTCAATAAATCTTGTACTAATAAATTTACCTAAGAATCCAGAAATTAAAGATCCTAAAAGAGGAAGGAAAACAACTAAAAATCCGAATTGCATTTTAACCTTTCAATTTATCAATTTCCTCAACTCTAATAGTTCCAGAATTTCTGAAATAAACTACTATAATTGCCAATCCGATTGCTGCTTCTGCTGCAGCAACTGTCAGAATAAATAATGTAAATATCTGTCCAGAGAGATCATTTAAGTATATTGAAAATGAAACTAAATTTATATTAACAGCAAGTAGAATTAATTCTATACTCATTAAAATTACTATAATGTTTTTTCTATTTAAAAATATTCCAACTATACCAATTGTAAAAATTATTGCAGCTAATGTTAAATAATGTCCTAGAGCAATTTCAAACATCTATTTTAATTCCTGTTTTATTTTTAACATCAACAAGCTCAACGCTATCGACTCGTTCCCTAGAAATTTGTTTAAAATAACTTTGTTTCTTGATTCCTGATCTTTTTCTAAAAGTAAGAACTATTGCTCCAATCATAGCAACAAGAAGAATCATCCCGCTTAATTGGAATAAGTGAATATAATCAGTATATA
>CACFKI010000038.1 GCA_902566785.1 uncultured Pelagibacteraceae bacterium
AAATATCATATTTACTTTGATTATTTATATCTTAAAAATGTTAATATCTGGTTAGTATTCTGTTAGTAAAAACTAATAAAGATAATTAACAAGATATAAATCAAATAATATAAATAAGATTATTTATTAATTATGAGTCCAATACAAAAATGTATTAAAGAAAAAAATACTACAATCAAACCTATTTGGTTGATGAGACAAGCTGGAAGGTATTTACCAGAATTTAGAGAAATAAGATCTAAAAATCCTGATTTCATAAAACTATGCCTAAATGAAAGTTTATCATCTGAAATAACAATTCAACCAATTAAAAGATTTAATTTTGATGCTGCAATTATCTTTTCTGATATTTTAATGCTGCCTTACGGTCTAGGACAAGACGTTAAATTTGAAAAGAACTTTGGGCCAAAACTAAATCCTGTCAAAATTGAAGAAATGATGAAAGTTACTGAAAAAGAATTTGTAGATAAATTAAATCCAATTTATAAATTAATAAATATTACTTCCAAAAATAATATATTACACAATAAAGATTTGTTTGGATTTGTTGGGGCTCCTTGGACTATTCTTGTCTACATGATTAATCAAATATCACCAAAAAAAGATCTCAAAAAAGATTTCTATAATGATAAATCATTGATCGATAACCTAATGAATTTAATTTTAAAATTTTTAAAAATACATATTAAAAACCAAATTGAAAGTGGAGCATCAATTATACAGATTTTTGACAGTTGGGCAGGTTTAGTTGAGGAAAAAAATTTAGAATATTTTATTTATAAACCCACACTAGAACTTGTAAATTACGTTAAATCATTAAATGTCCCTGTTGTATGTTTTCCAAGGGAAATAAGAGATTATAAAAAATTTGTTGATGTTGTAAAACCAGATGTAGTCAATATCGATTATAGCGTTGATCCAAAAAGTATTTTAAAAGATATAAAAATACCTATTCAAGGAGGCTTAGATCCAAAGGTCTTGTTAACCCAAAAAGAAAATATTAAAAAAAAAGTAGAAGAATATTTAAATATTTTTAAAGATCATCCATATATATTTAATTTGGGTCATGGCATACTCCCGGATACAAATCCTGAAATAGTTAATTTTTTAGTAAAAACGGTAAGAAACTTTAAATGATTGATAATCATCCACCTATCAAATTCGGCAAAACTGGAGTTCTTATAATTAATCTGGGAACTCCCGACTCAACCAGTTGGTCTGATATTAGAAAATATCTAAAAGAATTTCTTTCTGATAGGAGAGTTATCGAGGTAAATCCTATAATTTGGCAACTGATTTTAAATCTTTTTATTCTTAATCTAAGACCTTCTAAAACTGCAAAAGCTTATAAAGAAATATGGATGAAAGACCAAAATATGTCTCCTCTTCTTTACTATACAAAGCGTCAAAGTGAAGAAATTTCAAAGTCCTTTTCAAATAAAAATGTTATTATTGATTTTGCAATGAGATATGGAAATCCTAGCATCAAGAGCAAGATTTCTAAATTGCACGAAATTGGATGTGAAAACTTGGTTATACTCCCACTTTATCCACAATATGCAGCAGCCACAACCGCAACCGTTTGTGATGAAGTATATAGAACCCTAATGAAAATGAGGTGGCAACCCGCTTTAAAGATAATACCTCACTACGAGTCCGATCCAATTTATATTAATGCGCTTGTTAATTCAATTAACAAAAAAATTAATGAAATTGATTGGAAGCCTGATTTAATTATTGCATCTTACCACGGGATCCCAAAAAAGTATTTTGATAAAGGAGATCCGTACCATTGTTATTGTCACAAAACAACAAGACTGATTTCAGAAAAATTCAAATTAGTCAAAATTAAAACTACATTTCAATCTAGATTTGGTCCACAAGAATGGCTTCAACCATATACTGATAAAACTTTAGAAAGTTTGCCAAAAGAGGGGATTAAAAATATTCTTACAATTTGTCCAGGTTTTTCATCCGACTGTGTTGAAACCTTAGAAGAAATATTAATTCAAGGCAAAGAAAGTTTCTTAAATTCAGGTGGTAAAAATTTTGATATGGTTCCTTGTCTAAATGATAATGAAGATCATATTTTTTTATTAAAGTCATTAATTGAAAGAAATATTTGATAAATGAATACCTATTTGCTTTTTAAATCTTTACATTTAATAGCAGTCATTTCATGGATGGCAGGTCTCTTATATTTGCCTAGAATTTTTGTTTATCATGTTGAAAATAAAGAGAAAAAAGAGGCAACTGATATATTTGAAGTGATGGAACGAAGATTATTTATTTATATCATGCGACCAGCTATGATACTTACTTGGGCTTTTGGAATAATATTAGTTCATCTTAATGGAATAGAGATTTTTTCACAATTATGGATGCAAATAAAGATTGTTTTAGTAATTTTACTGTCAGCATACAATGGTTATTTGGGCAGATGTCTTTCTAACCTTAAAAATTCAACAAATACCAAATCTGCAAAATTTTTTAGAATTATCAATGAAATACCCACGGTAATATTAATTATTTTAGTATTTTTAGCTATTTTTAAGCCAATCTAGGGTTGAAATTTTAAGAAAGGAATATATATTAAGCATATCTAAAGGAACCCTCCACAAATGAATATCCAAGAATTAAAACAAAAAAGCTCAGAACAGTTAATAGAGGATGCTGAAAACCTAGGCATTGAAAATGCAAGCACGCTAAGAAGGCAAGAAATATACTTTGCAATATTAAAAAAGCTAGCCGAAAAAGGAGAAGAAATTACGGCAGGAGGTGTGCTACAATTATTACAAGATGGATTTGGTTTCCTAAGAGCTATAGAATCTAATTACCTTCCTGGTGCAGATGATATTTATATAAGTCCCAACCAGATTAGGAAATTTGGATTAAGGACAGGCGATACTGTAGAGGGACCCATTAGAGCCCCAAAAGAAAGTGAAAGATATTTTGCATTGTTGCAAGTTAATAAAATAAATTTTGAGGAACCAGAAAAATCAAAACATAAAATTGCTTTTGATAACTTAACACCTCTTTATCCAAATAAACAAATTACATTAGAAGTAGAAAGTAACAAAATTGAAAAGAAACCTGATTTAACTCCACGATTAATTGATTTAGTCAGTCCAATAGGAAAAGGACAGAGATCTTTAATAATATCGCCACCAAAGGCTGGCAAAACCATGATACTTCAAAGCATTGCAAACTCTATTACCGCAAATCATCCTGAATGTTATTTAATGGTTTTGCTAATAGACGAAAGACCAGAAGAAGTAACAGATATGCAAAGAACAGTAAAAGGTGAAGTAATTAGTTCGACCTTTGATGAGCCAGCACAAAGGCACGTTGCTGTAGCAGAAATGGTTATAGAAAAAGCCAAAAGATTAACCGAACATAAAAAAGATGTTGTTATATTGTTAGACTCAATTACAAGATTAGGGAGAGCATACAATGCAGTAGTGCCAAGTTCAGGAAAAGTTTTAACAGGTGGTGTTGATGCAAATGCTTTGCAACGTCCTAAAAGATTTTTTGGTGCTGCCAGAAATATAGAAGAAGGCGGATCATTAACTATAATAGCTACCGCTTTAATCGATACAGGAAGTAGAATGGATGAGGTTATTTTTGAGGAATTTAAAGGAACTGGTAATAGCGAAACCATTCTTGATAGAAAAATTTCAGAAAAAAGAATCTACCCAGCAATCGATATAACTAAATCAGGAACCAGAAGAGAAGAATTGTTATTTGATAAAAATGACTTACAAAAAATGAACGTTTTAAGAAGAATTATAGCTCCAATGGGTTCGATGGATGCAATTGAATTTATTAATTCAAAATTAAAAAATACCAAAAGTAATACAGAGTTTTTTAATTCAATGAACAAACCATCATAAAATTAATTCTCTTTTAATATATTTTTTTTTATTTAAAGTCCAAAGTATGGATATAAACAAAAAAATTGATCAAATAAATCACAAGCTTAATTTAAAAAAATTTGATGAGGTGATAATAGATTGTGAAAAGTTAATTAAAGTCCATTCTAGTACATCTATATTTCATAATTTTCTCGGACTTGCTCTTCAAGCCAAGGGAAAGCATAAAGAATCTTTTAAATGTTTCACCAAAGCAATAGAGCTAGATCAAAAAGATTATGCGCCTAAAATTAATCTCGCAAATTCATATATGTATCTTAATGATTTCGAAAATGCTGAAAAAATTTTTAATAAACTTATGATAGAAAAACCAAATGACTTTTTATTAACTGCTAACTTTGCAAATTTTAAAAAAAAAATAAAAGATTTTAAGTCTGCAGTTGAATTATATGAATACGCCTTCAAAAAATCTAATTATCAACCATTTATAATG
>CACFKI010000039.1 GCA_902566785.1 uncultured Pelagibacteraceae bacterium
ATAGATGATAAAATTAACAAAGACTTAGATAAATCGTTTAAGGAATATAAAAAAAAAATAGAAAAGTTACAAAAGAAAATTTCTAATTTAAAAGAAAATGAATCTGAAGACGCTAAAAAAATTGATAAAAGTCTCAAAGAACTAGACATAATTGTAGAATTCTCGAAAAAAAATTTGAGCTTAGATAAACAAGATGTTTTGCTTGATAGCCTGAACTTAATTGATCTTTACATTAAAGACATATCTAAAATTATTCCTAAAGAAATAACCAGAGAAGATTCTAACAATGAAAATGAGTCTATTAGTGAAGAAACCTTAAATGTGATGATGCAATTAAGTTCTTCTTCTAAAGCAAAAAAACAAAAAAAAAATATTAAAATTTTAAAGAGTATTAAAAACTTAGAAGAAGTGGGAATAAATATAAATTCAATTAATGAAAGTCTAAAAGAATTAGAAATTGATAATTCAATCCCAAGTGGGGAAGAAATTGCTTCAATTCCAAAAGATGAGTTCAAATCTGATGATTATGGTGAAATTAGTCCGCCAAAGTTTAGTCCACTTGATCCAAACCTAGATAGGTTAAAAGATTTTGCAACAGTCAGAACACTCCAAAACTATGATTATAGCTGGGAAAAGAATGATTATAGAATTTCAGTAGGGAAACCAGTTGACGAAGCATTAGACATTCAGAAAGCAGTTTATGATGAGGCAATCAAATTTGGTTTTAGTGAAGATAAAGCAAATTTATTGGCAAGCAATGCTTATTCAGCGTATTACGATATGTGGTTTCATGGTTCCGAAATTGTTGAACAAACAAGAGCTGCAGGAGGATCCTGGGAAGAATCTGATGCTGCTTTAGACAAATGGTTGTTAGATCCTAATAATAAATTTAATCAATGGGCATTAAACTTTTATAGAATAGATGATCCAGAAGATGAACATCTTCCAAATCCAGATGCATTAAAAGATTGGTTTACAAAAATTGGTGATGGTGAAATTGAAACTTATGAATTATCAGATGACAGATTAAACAAAGAGGCAATGGCAAGAACAGTTAGCTATTTAACGCAAGATTTTATGACTGGTCAAGGAGAAGGAGAGGGAGATCCATATAGTGAGGCAGATGAGGTCGCAGAATTTGTCAAAAAAATGGCTCTTGATAAAGGCTTTTCAAATGCTGAAGCTGATATACTTGGAGCCAATGCTGCATCAACATATTTAGATATTTGGCTAGATGGAACATACGTAATGGAAAAAGCTTTAGCAGCTGGAAAAACTTATGACGAAGCAGATTTAGCAGTAGAAAAATGGGCAATGAATCCAAATAATAATTATACAGAATGGTTTGAAAGGTGGGGCGAGGAAGACTCAGACAAAGAATGGATACCTGACGAAAGTACATTTGGAGCATACTTAGACTCGTTAAAAGGAACCGAAATATTAAAATTTGATCCTTCAGATACTAGAGCCGATTTAGAAATAAGTATGAGAGTTTACGAAAATATCAATTACAACACAGATTCTGGTGAGTGGGAAGGTGATGTTTTTGATGAAGCTCAAAAAATTTCAAATGCATTCTATGATAGAGCTATAAAGGACTTTGAATATTCAGAAGAAGACGCGGAAAAAATAAGAAGAAATGTCTGGAATAATTATGTCGATACCTGGACTGAAGGTACATATGTATCTGAAAGTGTAAGGTACAGAGGCGGAAGTTGGGAAGATGCAGACGCTGCAGTTGAAAAATGGTATAGCTCAAGTAAATATAAAAAATATTGGAAGCAAAATGAAGAAGCATGGGGCATTACAATTGAGGAAGATGAGAATGGTAATATTATAATTACAACAAAACCAGTTGCGATTGCAGGAACTTTCAAAAAAATAACAAACCTAAAAAATACTTCTTTAAATAACAATAATTCAAATAAATCTTTAGATGAGATTAGAGCTGATCTCGAGAAAAAATATCTAGAAAATGATAATATGTCTGAGGAAGTAAAACAAAAATTAATAGATGGAGAATTAGCAAGAATAAGTGAACATATATTTAAGTATCAAGATATAGATTTAAAATCTTTGACAGAGGGTGAGCTTAAAGAAGCAATAGCTGAAGCAGCAAATGCTACTGGTGAGGCAATTGAAGGAACAGTTGCTGGTTCTGGTTTGGGCTTAAATCCAAGTACAGGACCAACTTTTGGTCCAGGTCAAAATGATCCAAATCAGGGAAATGCTCATGAGCAAGGTGAACATAAAGCATGTGAAGGAGATTGTGATTAAATTTTATTAGAGATTTTTAAGATAAATGCATAATCAAATGCAACTTCTTCTATAGCACCATCTCTTCCAGATTTACCACCATGTCCAGCATTCATTTCTGTTTTTAAAAGTAAAAGATTACTATCTGTTTTAAAGTCACGAAGTTTTGCAGTAAATTTTGCAGGCTCATCAAATAAAACTCTATTATCACTTAAGCTTGTAGTAATTAAAATGTGAGGATAATCCATCTTTTTAATATTGTTATAGGGTGCATAAGAATAAATATAGTCAAAATGTTCCTTATTATCTTTTGCGTTTCCAAATTCATCAAATTCTCCTACAGTCAAAGGTAAAGAATGATCTAAATTTGTAGTCAATGAATCAACAAATGGAACTGCCATAATAATTCCTAAAAATAAATCTGGTTCTTGATTTACTACCGCGCCCATTAACAAACCACCAGCTGAACCACCCATACCAATTATTTTATTTTTCGCAGTATATTTTTTTTTTATTAAAAAATTAGCAACTGAAATATAATCCTGAAAAGTATTTTTTTTGTTAAGAAGTTTTCCTTCCTTCCACCACTTCATTCCTTTTTCCATACCACCTCTGATATGTGCTGTAGCCCAAATTATATTTCGATCAATCAAGCTAAATCTTGTAGAAGAAAATCCTGGCCACATTGAACTTCCATATGATCCATAACCGTATAATAATAAATTAGATGAACCATCAATTTTTGTATTTTTATGTCTTGTAATTGTAATTGGAATTAATTTTCCATCATGAGAGGGACATTCCAATCTTTCTACTATATAATCATCTGGCTTATGACCCGTAGGAATTTCTTGTTCCTTGACCAATTTTTTTTCTTTTGATTTAAGATTATACAAATATGTTCTTCCGGGTGTTTTTGGTGATGAATAAGATAAATGAACTAAGTCAGTATTTTTATCTTTTTGTATTAAAGAAACACTTGGAATAATAACCTTTTCGTCTGTAAAATTTATTTCCTCTTCCATACCAGTTTTTTTATTTTTTACATATAATTTGCCTAATGCATTAGAAATTTCAGATCTTAAAATCCAATCATCTAAAAATATTAATCCTCCGATAAGAACTTCTTTTTTAGCAGGAACAAAAACTTCCCATTCCTGATTAACTAAATCATTACATCTCTCAATTTTGAAATCTTCAGCATCTTTATTTGTATGATTATAAAAAAAGCCTTCCCATGAATTAACTGAATAAAGTACTCCCTTTTCTCTTTTTTTAATCAATTTTGGATGTGGTTTTTCCTCATCTATTTTAAAGTAATATTGTTCTGAGGTATTGTGATCTGATGTAGATATAAAATAATATTTTTCATCAGCGCTCAAACCTATCGCAACAGTAAATGCATCACTTTTTTCCTCAAAAATTAGCTCATCATTTTTAACCGAGTCTCCAATTTTATGTCTATAAATTTTTCTCGGCCTATGGAATTTATCTAATTTAGAATAAAAAATATATTTGTTATCCAAGCTAAATGTAATAGCACCACTGGTCTCTTCGATTTTTTCTGTGATAATTTTATTAGAAGAAATCTGTCTGATGTAAATAGAGTAATATTCTGAACCTTTTAAATCTAATGAATAACCTAATAATTTATCATCAAAACTTACTTCTAAATCCCCTATACCAAAATATTTAGTATTTAACTTTTTTTTCTCCTCATCACCATTCCAAATTTCTTCTACATCAGATGATCCAATTCTTTTTCTTAGTTTAATTGAATAATTACCTTCAGTAGTAGTTTTGGTCCAATATTCATATTTGATATCTTTAAACGGCAAACTTTCATCATCTAATTTTATTCTACCTTTAATTTCATCAAATAACAGTTTTTGAATTTCTTTTGTATTTTTCAGATTATATTCTGTATATGCATTTTCATCCTCCAAGTATTTTCTTACTTCAGGCAATAATTTAGAGCTATCCTTTAAAACCTCTAATATGTTTT
>CACFKI010000040.1 GCA_902566785.1 uncultured Pelagibacteraceae bacterium
GTTTTAACTAATTTTACATTAGTAAATTCTGCTAAAACTGCCCCAAATTCTTTTGCAGATTTAGCTGAAAGACTAATGCCTTCTGTAGTAAACATTTCTACATCTCAAACTGTTACAACAAATTCAAATCCATTCCCTTTTCAATTTCCTCCAGGTTCACCATTTGAAGATATGTTTAAAGATTTTGGAACACCCCAAGAAAGACAAGCATACGCTTTAGGTTCTGGATTTATTATTGATGAGAAAGGAATAGTTATTACAAATAATCATGTAATACAGGGTGCGGAAGATATCTTAGTTAGAGTTAATGGAGATGAGGAATTCAAAGCAAAGATAATTGGAAAAGATCCATTATCCGATATAGCAGTTTTACAGATAGAAGCAGAACAAAAATTTATTCCAGTTAAATTTGGCGATTCAGATAAATCAAGAATAGGAGATTGGGTAATTGCAATTGGTAATCCTTTTGGTTTAGGAGGCACTGTTACATCAGGCATTATTTCTGCAAGAAATAGAAGTATTGGATTAGCAAGATATGAAGATTTTATTCAAACTGATGCTTCTATTAATCAAGGAAATTCTGGCGGTCCTTTATTCAATATGGATGGTGACGTAATTGGAATTAATACTGCAATATTAGGTCAATCAGGCTCTATAGGAATTGGTTTTGCAATACCATCAAATAGCGCTGTTAAAGTTATAAATCAACTAATTGAATTTGGTGAAACAAAAAGAGGTTGGCTCGGGGTAAGAATTCAAATAGTCACCAAAGAAATTGCAGAGGCAGAAAAACTTGATAAGCCGAGAGGGGCATTAATTGTTAGCGTTGCAGAGAATAGTCCGTCTGACAAAGGAGGTATTTTAGCAGGTGATATAATTCTAGAATTCGATGGTAAACTTATAAATGAAATGAAAGAATTACCACTAATAGTTGCTCAAACAGAAGTTGGAAAAACTGTAAATGTAAAAATTTGGAGAAATAAAAGAGAATTAATTAAAAAAATAAAGTTAGGAAGATTAGAGACATCAGAAGAATTTAATCTTAAAAAAGCTGAGGCACCAAAAACAAAAAGGATTGAAAAATTAAAAATTGAAGTTAGAGCTTTAACTAATGATGATATCAATAGTAGAAATCTACCAGAAGATATAACGGGAGTAGTAATTACAAAGATAGATCAAAATAGCCCTATAAATTACTTAAGGGTAAATAATATAATTGTTGAGGCAGATAAGAAAAAAATTAAAACAATTGGTGATCTAAAAAATATAATAAATTCTGCTGTCAGAAGTTCAAAAAAAACAATAATGATTGCAATATTTAATAATCAAAACCAAAGAAGATATATTGGTGTTAAACTAGATTAAATTATGGACATTAAGTCCAAGATTGTATTAATTTCTGGCCCAACAGCAAGTGGTAAATCTAAATTCGCTTTAAATTTAGCAAAAAAAATTGATGGAGAAATTTTAAACGCAGACAGTATGCAAGTCTACAAACAGTTTAAAATTTTAACAGCAAGACCTAGCATTCAAGATTTAAAAAAAGTTAAACATCATTTATACGGCATAATTGACGTAAACAAAAATTTTTCGACTGGAGACTGGCTTAAATTATCTATAAAAAAAATAAAGGAAATTCGTAAAAGAAAAAAAATACCAATCATTGTTGGTGGAACAGGGCTATATTTTAAAGCTTTAACAGAAGGATTTGTGAAAATCCCAACTGTTCCTATAAGAGTAAGAAATCAAATAAGGAAATTACAAAAAAAGATTGGTCAAGAAAAATTTTTTAATAAACTAAAAAAAATAGACCCTAAAGTAAAAAATAAAATTGAAAAAAATGATACCCAGAGATCTATAAGAGCATATGAAATAAAGTATTATACAAAAAAATCATTATTTGAATGGTTTAAAAATACAAAAAAATATTTTTTAGATAACGAATTTATAAAAATTTATATCAACTACCCAAAAAATGAAGTTATTAAAAAAGCAAATTCAAGAGTAAATATAATGTTGAAAAGTGGAGCTATAGCAGAGGTTAAAAAATTCAATACCCTTAAGATCAGGAAACAAAATAGTGTCAATAAAGTAATAGGAATAGTAGAAATAAGTAATTATTTAAATGATAATTGCAATTTAGATGAAGCAAAAGACTTAATATCTATTAAAACCAGGCAATATATAAAGAGACAATTTACTTGGGCTAGAGGACAAATGGCAAATTGGAAGCATATTGATCCAAAATTAAGCAGTTCAGATTTAAAAAAAATTCTTAGGTAGTCATAGTTAAACTTGACCAATCAGTACAACTTCAGCTAGATTGAGAAATGTCTAAAAATTATTCAGGTGCAGAAATAGTATTTAAGTGTCTCGAGGATCAAGGTGTAGAGAATGTATTTGGTTATCCTGGTGGTGCTGTTCTTCCTATTTATGATGAATTAAAAAATCATGAATCTGTTAAACATATTCTAGTTCGACATGAACAAGGAGCGGGCCATGCAGCAGAAGGATATGCAAGGTCTACAGGGAAACCAGGTGTTGTTTTAGTTACGTCAGGCCCTGGTGCTACAAATGTGGTTACAGCTTTAACAGATGCTTATATGGACTCTATTCCATTAGTTTGTATATCTGGACAAGTTCCAACTCATCTTATTGGTACAGATGCTTTCCAAGAATGTGATACTACTGGAATAACAAGACCATGTACAAAACATAACTGGTTAGTAAAAGATATAAAAGATCTAGCAAAAACTATTCATAAAGCTTTTGAAGTTGCAACTACTGGAAGACCGGGTCCAGTTTTAGTAGATATTCCAAAAGATATACAATTTCAGAAAACTAAATATCATAAATATAATAAGAAAAAAAAATTGAATGGTAAAAATACTAATCATTTTTCTCAAAAAGAAATAGATAAACTAATTCAAATGATGTCAAAATCATCTAAACCGGTTTTTTATACTGGAGGTGGAGTAATAAATTCTGGTCCACAAGCAAGTAATTTATTAAGAGAACTTGTGAGCATAACAGGTTTTCCAATTACAACAACTTTACAAGGATTAGGATCTTATCCAGGTGATGACAATCAATTTTTAGGAATGCTAGGAATGCATGGAACTTATGAAGCTAACAATGCTATGTATGAATGTGATTTAATGATCAACATTGGTGCAAGGTTTGATGATAGAATTACTGGAAAGATTGATGAATTTTCACCAAATTCAAAAAAGGTACATATAGATATTGATCCGTCTTCAATAAATAAAAATGTAAAAGTTGATTTACCAATTGTTGGTGATGTATCTGATGTTATAAAATCAACAATAAAAACCATTTCAAAGAAAAAACTCAATTTTTCAAAATCTAATAAACAAAAAATCTCTAAGTGGTGGGAAAAAATACAAAAATGGAGATCAATAAAATCTTTAGATTATATAAAAAGTGAAGATAGTATTAAACCTCAGTATGCAATTGAGAGGTTATATGAATTAACAAAAAACAAAGAAACATTTATAACTACAGAGGTAGGTCAACATCAGATGTGGGCAGCACAACATTATAAATTTAATAAGCCAAATAGATGGATGACATCTGGAGGTTTAGGAACAATGGGCTATGGTTTGCCAGCAGCAGTGGGAGTTCAAGTTGCTCATCCAAATAAATTAGTTATTGATATTGCGGGAGAAGCATCAGTGCTAATGACCATGCAGGAAATGTCTACTGCAGTTCAATATAGTTTGCCTATAAAAATATTTATACTTAATAATGAATATATGGGTATGGTAAGGCAATGGCAGGAACTTTTACATGACAAGAATTATTCTGAGAGTTACACAGCTGCCTTACCTGACTTTGTTAAACTAGCAGAGGCTTATGGTTGTGTAGGAATAAGAGCCAAAACTCCTGAGGAGTTAGATGATAAAATCATTGAAATGCTCAATACTGATAGACCGGTAATTTTTGATTGTTTGGTAGATAAGGAAGAAAATTGTTTTCCTATGATACCATCTGGGAAACCTCATAATCAAATGCTTTTAGGTCCAAAAGACCAAAAAAATAA
>CACFKI010000041.1 GCA_902566785.1 uncultured Pelagibacteraceae bacterium
TTGAGTACACTCAAGAAAAAGCCCAAGTAATTGAACAAAGGTTAATTCCATTATTACAAGAGGAAAATAGTCCTTATTCGAGATTTATTATGAGAGTACCAGGCTTTGGTACATCTGCTAATTCGTTTAATAGTTTTATAATAATTGCCTTATTAGATAATTGGGATAACAGAAAGAAAAATTCTCAAACAGTGATGAGAGAAGCTATTGGAAAAATTGTTACTGTTCCTCAAGCTGTTGCTTTTCCAATATCTCCTCAATCAATAAGAGTATCTAGTTATAATAAGCCAGTTCAGATGGTTATTTATGGGAGTACATATGAAGAATTAGAACAAATTCAAACTCAAGTAATTAGAAGTTTAAGAAAAAATAATAATCTTTCTAGAATCGAAACTGATTATTCTAGGAACAAACCTGAGATTAAATTGATTATAAATAAGAATAAAGCAAAAGATCTTGGAGTTTCAACTGAAAAAATTGGAAGAACTTTAGAAACATTGTATGGAGGTAAAAGAGTAACTACATTTAATAAGCTTGGAAAAGAATATCCAATTATTTTACAACAATACTTAGCAGATAGAAGGAATAAAGAAGGAATATCAAAAATATTTGTCAGGTCAGATACAACTGGAAAATTAATTTCACTCGTAAATCTAGTCGATTTTAAAGAAGAAGGAGCAGCCAAAGAACTAGCTAGATATAATAGACAACCAGCTGTTACTATTTCAGCAAATATATCAGAAAATTATTCTTTATCAGATGCAATAAAATATTTAGAAAAAACTATGGAAGAAGTTGCTCCACAAAATCAAATTACATGGAAAGGTAAATCTGAAGAGGTAAAAGAAACAAGCAATGAATTATTTATTATTTTTGCATTGGCGTTATTAACTGCATATTTAGTTATGGCTGCTACATTTAATTCATTTGTACACCCATTTATTATTATTTTGACGGTCCCATTAGCAATTTTTGGTGGTTTAATATTTATTTTATTTTTGAATAGTTCAGTAAATATATTTTCACAAATAGCACTTATTATTTTAATAGGGATATCAACAAAAAATAGTATTTTAATTGTTGATTATGCAAATCAAATTAGAACGAAAGGTAAAAATATAGAAGCAGCTGTTAAAGAGGCCTGCAGTATAAGATTTAGACCAATTATAATGACATCATTAAGTACTATGATTGCTATGATGCCTTTGGTAATTGGTAATATAGGTCCAGGTGCTGGTGAAGGCTCAAGGTTAGCAGTAGGATCTACAATTTTAGGTGGAATGATTATTTCAACATTTTTTACACTTTATGTTACTCCAACGATGTATTTATCTTTAGCAAAAAATACAAAAAGAATAGATGCTGTTGATATAGAGTTGAAAAAAGAACTTCGTTAAAAAATAATATATTTTTTTCTATTTAATTTATACTGACAAGCTAATAATTGTTTTTTATATTTTGAAGATTGTTTTTCAACTTTTTTTGCAATTAATATTATTTTGTTATTATTTTTATAATTTTTATAATTACCCCAGCCCTCGTGGTAAGCAACATATTGTTTGAAAACATCATTTTTAGATATTTTAAGTATCTTTGAACTTTTGCTAGTGTACCATCCAATAAAATCTACACTATCCTTAAATCTTGCTCTTGTAGCCAATGGTCTATTATTTTCTCTTTTGTATTGTTCCCATGTACCTTTAACAGCTTGTGAATAACCAAAAGAACTTGAGGGTCTTTTGTATGGAATTATTTTAAATAATTTTAATCTTTCAGGTTTTGCAAGCCAATCAAAATCTGATTCCATCTTTATAAAAGCTAACTGCAAATGAATTGGCGTTCCCCATTTTTTCTCTGTTTTTTTTACATGTTTGTACCAAAAATACCTTTCAGAAAATATTGAGCAGCCATCAGCAGTATTTTTTGGAACAGATGAACAGGCTGATAGTAAAAAAACTAAAAAATAAACTAATAATTTATTCATTTTTTCCTTCTCTTATTTTCTTTCTCCATACCCAGGGATATTCAAATTTCATATTCCAAATTCCTAAATTATTATTTCTTGCATACTTTTCATCCTCAGCATATTTTTTTTTTGAGTACTTAGGATAATCAAAAGCATATCCGCTCCTTACCATAAATTTTGATAAACTCTCTTTGTTTACAAAACACTCTGCAATAATTCTACCATAACTATCATTATTTTTTTCCTGCTTACAAGAAACGATATTATTATTTATTTTTTCTATGAGTTTTTCGGTTGACAATTTTCCACAAACAATTTCATTTTGATCATGATAACACATTTGTTGTTTTCCAAGATAACTTGTTTCGGGAGCATCTATTCCACCAAAACGAATTTTATCTCCATTTATTTTTATTGTATCACCATCAATAACTTGGGCTTTGCCTTTTGAGGTAAAATTTTTATCATTTTTATTAAAATGGAAATTCAATAAGACTATTATTATTAGACTAACTAAAATCAGACTTAGCTTTTTCATTTAGCTCGTCCATTTTATTTCTTATTTGTTCTTCTGAGATATTATGGTCTTTCAAATCCTCTTTAATTTTTCTATGAACATCTTGATCACCTGCTTCCGCAAAATCTGCTTTGATTACTTCCTGAATATATTCTTTTTCTTTATTTTCATCAAAACCCAGAATATTAGAAACCCATTGTCCTAAATATTTATTTCTTCTAGCACTTACCTTAAATTGTAATTCTTGATCATGTGCAAATTTTTTTTCGAAACTTTTTTTTCTATCTTCAAATGAGCTCATTTTTGCCTCCAAGTAAAAATAAATTTTATAATTACAAATGAAATAATAACTCCAATTATATTACCAAAAATATCTGAAAATTGAAATGACCTATAAGGAATAATCAAGTGAGAGATTTCAAGAATAACAGATAAAGATAATAAGTAAAATATTATAAAATTTTTATAATTTTTATAAAAAAGAGTAAATCCATACAAAGATATAACTAAAAAAGTATAAAAGTGATTAGAAGATATAAAATAATCCTTGGTTAGTTGAGGTTGTATAGAACAATCTTTATAAAATATACATCCAAAAATACTTCCAGGATAAATATAAAAAATAATTAATATTAAGTTTAGAAGAAAAAAAAGTATTTTTATTAATTTCATTTTTAAATTATAGTTTAAAAATAAAATGAGTCATTTAATTTTAATAAGACACGGGCAAAGTCAATGGAATCTTGAAAAAAGATTTACAGGTTGGGTAGATGTTGACTTAGCACCAAATGGAAAGTTGGAAGCCTGTAAAGCTGGGGAATTGATAAAAGAACTTAGATTAAATATAGATTTCTTTTTCTGCTCTTATCAAAAAAGGGCTATAGAAACATTAAATTTAGTTTTGAATACACTTAGAATTAAAAATAATAATATTATTAAATCCTGGGAATTAAACGAAAGGCATTACGGATCCCTTACAGGTTTAAATAAAGATGAGATGAAAAGAAAACTTGGAGAAAAAAAAATTCAAGAATTTAGAAGATCTTGGGATATTGCACCAGAACCTTTAAATCAAAATAGTCCATATCATCCATTAAATATTGAAATTTATAAAAATGTACCGAGAGATAAAATTCCAGATACAGAGTCACTCAAAGATACCTTTGAGAGAGTAACAAAATATTACGAGGAAAAGATATCTGATAAAATAGAAAAAAATATAATTATAGCCGCACACGGTAATTCAATTAGAGCTTTGTGTAAATATTTATTTAAAATAAGTGAAAAAGATATTTCAAAGCTTGAGATACCAACTGGAAATCCTCTGTTAATAGAATTTGAAAATAACAGTGTTAAAAATGCTAGATATCTCGACAAGGAAAGAGCTCAAGATTTAATTAATTTTTAGTGAGTTTGTTATAAATTTCTAAATCAGTCACATGTATAAAATCCTCTTTGCTTTCAAAACCATTTAGATTATTTTTATCAATCTCAGTATTCCAAATTTTAGAAATTGAGAAAGATTTTTCAGTTATATTTTG
>CACFKI010000042.1 GCA_902566785.1 uncultured Pelagibacteraceae bacterium
CTACACAAGCCAAAGGATCATCAGCAACATGAACTGGTAAACCTGTTTCTTTAGAAAATCTTTTATCAATATTTTTTAATAAAGCTCCACCGCCGGTTAAAGTTAGACCCATATCAACAAGATCTGCGGACAATTCTGGTGGAGTATTTTCTAAGGCATCCTTAATTCCATTGATCATCTCTTTTAATATTGGATTAAGTGCTTCTGAAGTATCTTCCTCTGTAATATTCACCTCTTTTGGAGTTCCAGATCTAATATCTCTACCTTTGACAGCGTATTTATTATTATTTGTTGGTATTGCAGTGCCAACTTCTTTTTTAATTTTTTCTGCAGTACTATCTCCAATTAACAAATTATATTCTTTTCTCATAAAATTTTGTAAAGAGTGATCCATTGCATCACCTGCAACTCTCAAAGAATTAGAGTATACTACTCCTCCTAAAGACATAACTGCAATTTCAGTTGTACCACCGCCTATATCTACGACCATTGAACCTGTCGCCTCCGATATTGGTAAACCTGCACCAATTGCTGCTGCAATAGGTTCTTCAATTAATTGTACTCTTCTTGCACCTGCTGCTAAAGCACTATCCTGAATTGCTTTTCTTTCTACTGGTGTTGAACCAGTTGGTACACAAATTAAAATTCTTGGATTAGCAAATGTACTTCTTTTGTGAACTTTTTTAATAAAATGTTTAATCATTTCCTCTGTGACTATAAAATCTGCTATAACTCCATCTCTTAGCGGTCTTATCGCTTGAATATTTCCTGGTGTTCTTCCAAGCATAGTTTTTGCTTCATCCCCAACTGCTAAAACAGATTTTTTTCCTTTGGTATCTACAACAGCAACTACAGATGGTTCATTAAGAACCACTCCTTGTCCTTTCAAGACCACAAGTGTATTTGCGGTCCCTAAATCGATAGCCATATCTTGAGACCAAATTTTAGTTATTTTACTAAACATTCCCATTTATATTCCTCTCACTTTCTGATCATAATTTTGCTCTGGCACTTGACCAGGAGCTGTTTTATCTCTTTTGATTATCATCTTATTTAATGCATTTATATATGCATTAGCAGACGCTACTAATGTATCAGTATCTGCAGCTTGTCCAACTGTTGTTTTGCCATTCTCCTCAATTCGAACACTTACGGTTGCTTGGGCATCAGTTCCTTCCGTTACTGCATGAACTTGGTATAATTGTAAATTTACATTATGCGGATACATTTTTTTTATACATTTAAATATTGCATCTACAGGACCATCTCCAGTTTCTGATGCATTTTTTACTTCTCCAAACACGTCTAAAGTCATTTCAGCTCTTTGTGGTTCACCTGTTCCAGCAAAAACTTTTAAAGATTTTAAATTAATTGCGTTAACTTTGTTGTCAATAATTAAGCTATCATCTACCAATGCAATAATATCTTCGTCGTATATATGTTTTTTTTTATCTGCTAGAACTTTAAATTTTCCAAAGGCATTTTCAATAACATCATCAGTCAAATCAGCATAGCCTAAGCTTGTAAGTTTATCTTTAAAAGCATGTCTTCCAGAATGTTTTCCCATCACTAAAGATGTTTGTTTGACTCCAACACTTTCAGGAGTCATGATTTCATATGTTTGTCTATTTTTTAACATGCCATCCTGATGAATTCCTGACTCATGAGCAAATGCATTTTTTCCAACAATCGCTTTATTATATTGAACTGGAAAACCTGTGGCATTTGAAACTATTTTTGATGCTTTACTTAATAATGTTGTGTTAATTCCAGTTTCATAAGGCATCAAATCTGGTCTTGTTTTCATAGCCATAACAACTTCCTCAAGCGCAGCATTTCCTGCTCTCTCACCAATTCCATTTATAGTGCACTCAATCTGTCTGGCTCCAGCTTGTACGCCAGCTAAAGAATTTGCTACAGCTAAACCTAAGTCGTTGTGACAATGAGTAGATAAAATAGCTTTATCAATATTTGGTACTTTATTTAACAAAGTTTGAATTATTTTTGTAAACTCTGATGGAACTGTATATCCAACTGTATCAGGAATATTAATTGTCTTTGCGCCACAATTTATTGCAAGCTCAACTGTCTTACACATATAATCCATATCAGTCCTTGTGCCATCCTCACAAGACCACTCTACATCATCAGTAAATTTTCTTGCATACGTTACGTGTTCTTTAATTGATTCATAAACTTCCTCTGGACTTTTATTTAACTTATGTTTCATATGAAGAGGACTAGTAGATATAAAAGTATGTATTCTGAATCTTGGCGCATGTTTTAATGCCTCATAACATCTATCTATATCTTTTTTGGAGTGTCTAGAAAGACCTGCTGGTATAGAATTTTTTAAAATTTTACTAATTTCACTTACTGCTTCGAAGTCTCCAGGTGATGCAATGGGAAATCCAGCTTCAATAATATCTACTCCCAATTCATCAAATACTCTAGAAATTTGAATTTTTTCCTCTAAACTCATTGAAGCTCCTGGAGATTGCTCTCCATCTCTCATGGTAGTATCAAATATGTAAACTCTGTTTTTATCAGTCATTGTAATAATTTTTACTAAAGCATAATACAACCTATAGTACAGATTGCAAAATAAATTAGAATAAATTTAAACTTAATTTAATTTTTATCGCTATCAATAAGCTTCTTCTTGCTTATCCAAGGCATTAAGGCTCTTAATCCAGCTCCAACTTTTTCAACAGGATGTTCTGCAAGTTTTGCTCTAGTTTTTAAAAAGTTCTTTTGGCCAGTTTCGCACTCGTTAATCCATTCTTTAGTAAATTTACCTGATTGAATATCTGCTAAAACTTCTTTCATTCTTTTTTTTGTCTCGTCTTTATTAATAATTCTTGGACCAGACATATATTCTCCATATTCGGCAGTATTTGAAATGGAATAGTTCATATTTGCAATTCCACCTTCGTAAATCAAATCAACTATTAATTTTACTTCATGTACGGTTTCAAAATAAGCCATTTCAGGCTCATAACCAGCTTCAACTAATGTTTCATAACCATTTTTAATAAGTTCTACCAGTCCTCCACATAAAACTGTTTGCTCTCCAAACAGATCTGTTTCAACTTCATCTTTAAAAGTAGTTTCAATAATCCCTGACCTTCCTCCACCAACAGCTGATGCATACGACATAGCCAAATCTCTTGCTTTACCTGATCCATTTTGATGAACTGCAAATAAACATGGCACACCTCCACCTTTTTCAAATTCACTTCTAACTAAGTGACCTGGACCTTTTGGAGCCACCATAAATACATCTAAATCTTTTCTTGCTTTGATTAAGTCATAATGAATGTTTAGTCCATGTGCAAATGCAATAGAAGTACCCTCTCTTACTCTTTGCTCAATATGATTTTTATATATAGATGCTTGTAGTTCGTCTGGAGTTAAAATCATAACAACATCTGCCCATTCTGCTGCATCTGAAAGATTCATAACTTTTAATCCCTTTGACTCTGCTTTAGATTTGCTAGATGATCCATCTCTTAAGGCTACTACAACATCTTTAACACCACTATCCCTCAAATTTAAAGCATGTGCATGACCTTGACTTCCATATCCAAATATAGCAATTTTTTTACCTTTAATTAAATTTGTATCAGTGTCTTTTTCATAAAACATTTTCATATTATCTCCTTAATATTTATTTAAATATTTCTGCACCTCTGGTCATTGCTACCGCTCCAGTTCTAGATGTGCTAACTAGACCATATTTTAATAAATTTTTTGACATAGCATCTATTTCTCTTCTTAAAGCTGTTACTTGTAAGACATAGGATGTCTTTGTTTCATCCAATATTACAACATTAAACTTTTTACAAGCTTTTAAAGCTTTTTCTTTTTTTTTTTTGTCTCCTTTTAATTTA
>CACFKI010000043.1 GCA_902566785.1 uncultured Pelagibacteraceae bacterium
GAAATTATGACCTTTATTAGACAACTCAATTCCAATTGATGTTTTATTTAAAAAACTATCTCCTTTCCATTTTGAAATACCTGCGTGCCATGCCTCATACTTTTCAGGAACCATTAAAATTATTTGACCATTTTTTTTTATAAAATAATGGCAGCTTACTTTTGATTTGACATCAGTAAGTCTATTTATTGCCTTAGTTTCGCTACTCATTCCAGTGTAATGATATACTATGTATTTGATATTTTTTTTATTTCTTGCAGGGGTTGTAAAATTAGGAGAGTAATTTGTGGCTATTTTAGCAATCATTATTGAGTATTATATCATAAAATATTCATTTACATTTATTAAAGATATAAATATAAAAATTAAATTATGACTAGAACTTTAGTAATTCTTTTTCTAAGTCTAAGTATATTCACATCTTCATTTGCAGGGAGTGATGGTGAAAATGAATTATCAAAAACAAAAAATGGGGAAGTAAAAGATTGTTTTGAAACATTAAACAGAGGTATTTTTGCTTTTAACCAAGCGATAGATGGCACAATTTTTGAACCCTTGGCTAAAGGGTATAAATATCTTCCATCACCAGTAAGAACAGGTACTAGTAATTTTGTAGGAAACATTTCTACATTATTAACAATACCAAATAATGTTTTACAAGGTGACCTGGACATTGCTGGTAAAAATACTTTAAGATTTATCGTAAATACAACTGTAGGAGTTGTTGGTTTGTTTGATCCAGCATCTGCAATTGGACTTAACAGTTATGAAAAAGAAGACTTTGGCCAAACTTTAGGTAAGTGGGGAGCGGGAGAAGGTTGTTATTTAGTTTTACCAGTTTTAGGCCCATCAACAGCTAGAGATGCTATTGCTTCGTTGGGGAATTATATGGGAGGTGACGCTTGGTATAATGTTACAGTTAGAAACGACACTCATTACTTTGCAGATTTTGATTACTACGCTTCTAAAGGGGCTGCGGGTATAGATTTTAGAGCAAAAAACTTTGACGATATTAATAATTTAGAGGAAAATTCAATAGACTTTTATGCATCAGTAAAAAGTTTATATTTACAGGATAGACGTAAAAAAATACTTAACGCAAAAGGTGTAACACAAACCCAAAACGATAGCGATTGGGAAGAGATCGAATAAATTCTATCTGATGAGTATCAAAAGCTTTAAAAAAAGTTTATTTTTTTTTGTTTTAAGTATTCTATTAATAAATAATTCACATGCTATTAGTCCTAAAGATTTTGTTCAACAAACTGTGGATGAGGCAGCAATTGCCTTGGGACAAAATATAAGCAAAGAGCTAAAAATTGTTAAATTAAAAACAATTGCAAACAAATCAGTAGATATAGAGGGTATAGGTCTTTATTCAATTGGAAAAAGAAGAAAAGAACTTTCTGACTCAGAAAGACAAGAATATTTAGAAATTTTTAGAAAATATTTTTTAAAATCTTTTTCAAGTAGATTGGCTCAGTATTCTGATCCTAAAATTAGAGTTGAGTCTGAAAAATATTTAAACAAAAAATATACAATGGTTTCAAGTGTGCTAATAGCTACAGATGACAAGCCTGAAGTAAAAATTGATTGGAGAGTAATTACTAAGGATCCTGATAATCCATTAATTATTGATGTAATAATTGAGGGTGTGAGTTTAGCTAAAGTTCAAAAAGAAGAGTTCAACGCTATAATTCAAAATAATGATGGAGATATAAATGCTCTATTTAAAAATCTTTTAGATTTTGTGAATAAAGAATAATTTGGTGGGCCCGCCAGGACTCGAACCTGGGACCAATACATTATGAGTGTACTGCTCTAACCAACTGAGCTACAGGCCCTAAATTTAAATATTAAATATATCATTTTAACCAAGTTATCAATTGAAGATAATTGATAAGAGTGGTGGGCCGTGTTGGTTACGCTCCAACTACCCCTGCAATGTCAATGCAGTACTCTACTATTGAGCTAACGGCCCTTTTAACTTTCTAAGAAACTTTTGAGCTGTTTTGATCTACTAGGATGTTTTAATTTTCGAAGCGCTTTAGCTTCAATTTGTCTAATTCTTTCTCTCGTAACTGAAAACTGCAAACCTACTTCCTCTAAAGTATGATCTGTATTCATACCAACTCCAAATCTCATTCTTAAAACTCTCTCTTCTCTTGGCGTAAGTGTTGACAAAATTTTAGTGGTTGCTTCACTTAGATTAGATTTGATAGCCTGTTCCAATGGAGCTAATGCTTTTGTATCCTCAATAAAATCTCCTAGACTACTATCTTCTTCATCGCCAACTGGTTTTTCTAAAGATACAGGTTCTTTTGAAATTTTTAATACTTTTCTAACTTTATCAAGAGGCATTCTTAATTTTTTTGCTAATTCCTCTGGAGTTGCCTCTCTTCCAAATTCACTCAATATCAATCTTTGAGTTCTAACAATTTTATTTATTGTTTCAATCATATGAACTGGAATTCTAATAGTTCTTGCTTGATCAGCAATCGATCTGGTAATCGCTTGCCTTATCCACCACGTTGCATAGGTTGAGAATTTATACCCTCTTCTATATTCAAATTTATCAACTGCTTTCATTAATCCTATATTACCTTCTTGAATTAAATCTAGAAATTGTAAACCTCTGTTTGTATATTTTTTTGCAATAGAAATAACTAATCTTAAGTTAGCCTCTACCATTTCTTTTTTTGCAATCCTAGACTCTTTTTCACCTTTTTGAATCCTACTTACTAATTTTTTGAAATCAGTAACTGAAATACCAAGCTTATTACTAATCTCTACTAATCTTTCACGAATATTCTTAAACTGATCTTTATTTTTTTGAAAAAATTTTTTCCATATTTCATTGGTATTTAAAAAGTTTTTCAGGTTAGGATTAATTTCATTTCCAACGTAAAATTTAATAAATTCATCTCTATTAATTTTATTATCTATGGCTAATCTTAAAAGATTTCCTTCTAAAGAAATAATTTTTTTATTCTCAATGTAATGTCTTTGAACTAACTCTTCTAATACTGAAGGTGAAAGCTGTAAAGACTTTATATTTTCTAAAATACTTTCAACAATTTTATCGTAATTCTTTTGCTTAGAATTAGAAAAAGTTGAAGAACTTAATACACACTCCAACTTTTCTTTTTGATACTTAATAAGTTTATTATATTCTTTTGTTAAGGTGCTTATTGTTTTTAAAACTTTAGGTTTAATCTCAGTTTCCATTGCTGCTAAAGTAGGATTAAATTCATCATCGCTTACTTCTGAACTTTCTTCTGAGTTTTGTTCAGTGTCTTCGCTATCAACTTTTTTTTGTTTTATACTATTTCCTGTATCTTCATCTTCAGTGTAGTTTGTATCTATATCTATAATTTCTCTTACTAAAATTTCATCATTCTGAAGTTTAACATTCCAATCAAAAAACTGTTCCGCGGTAATTGGACTTTGGGATAAAGCATTTAACATAACATCTTTACCAGCCTCTATTCTTTTAGCGATTGCGATTTCACCTTCTCTTGAGAGTAATTCAACACCTCCCATTTCTCTAAGATACATTCTTATAGGATCATCGCTTTTTTCTGATGTCTTACCTTCCTCTTTGGAACTAGTGTCTTTTTTTCTTAATACTTTAAAATCTGACTTTTTTTCTACTAAAACTATTTTATCATCTAAA
>CACFKI010000044.1 GCA_902566785.1 uncultured Pelagibacteraceae bacterium
TCTTTGGATCAGCAAAACCAGACGAAACATAAAGAAAAGAATTAATTGAATTTGACTTTGCAATTCGAGCAATTTCAACGGGTATATTATATTCAATTTTTCTATATTCTTCTCTATTGGGGGTATTTTGCTTTGTAGTGCCTATACAAAAAAAACAGTCATCTCCTGTAATGTCATCTTTATGATTCTGTAAATTATTGAAGTCCGTTTTAATGACCTGTATTTTTGGATTATTAATTTTTGGGTCCGTGCGTACAAAAAGTTTAACTTTGCTATAAGAACTGTTTTCAATTAATTGTTTAGTAAGATGACTACCAATTAAACCTGATGAGCCAAATATCAGGGCGGTCTTCATACTAACTTAAGCTTTCACAAAAAGATTTTATTCTCTCCATTGCAACTTTTAATTTTTCCATTGAAGTTGCATAAGAAATTCTAAAATATCCATCTAAACCAAATGCAGAACCTTGCACCACTGCAACATTATTATTTTCTAGTAGTGACTGAACAAAGTCAGTATCGTTTTCCAATTTGTTTCCATTTTTATCTTTTTTTCCAATTAAACCTTTGCAGCTAGGAAAAACATAAAAAGCACCATCTGGTTTTAAACATTCTATTCCATTAATCGCATTTAAAGAATTTACAACGAAATCTCTTCTTTCTTGAAAAGCTTTAGCTCTAATTGGAATAAAATCTTGTGCACCATTTAAAGCTTCAACTGCAGCTGCTTGACTAATCGAGGAAGGATTGGTTGTAGATTGAGATTGAATCTTTGAAATTGCTTTAATTATTTCCTTTTCTCCTGCTGCATAACCAATTCTCCAACCTGTCATTGCATAAGATTTGCTTACACCATTCATGGTCACAACTTTATTTTTAAGCTCTGGAATTTGAGCAATAGTAAAAAATTTAAAATTATCATAAATAATATGTTCATAAATATCATCACTTAAAACATTTACATGTGGATTTCTTTTTAAAACATGTGCTAAATTTTTAATTTCTTGTTCTGAATAACAAGCACCTGTAGGATTTGATGGTGAATTTAAAATTAACCATTTAGTATTATTTGTAATTTTGCTTTCAAGATCTTTTGCTGTTAATTTAAATCCTTGATCTTCAGTGCATTCAATTACAATGGGATTCCCTCCCGCAAGCATTACAATATCTGGATATGATACCCAATATGGAGCTGGTATAATCACTTCGTCTCCCTTGTTAAGAGTTGCCATCATTAAATTATAAATTACATGTTTACCACCTACTCCAACAGTAATTTGATCTGTAGAATAATTTAAATTGTTTTCTCTTTTGAATTTTTCAGATATGGCTTTTTTTAATTCAGGCGTACCATCCACTGCAGTATATTTGGTGTCTCCTTCTTTAATAGCTTTAATTGCAGCGTCTTTAATATTATCCGGTGTGTCAAAATCTGGTTCTCCTGCTCCTAAACCAATAACATCTTTTCCTGCAGCTTTTAATTCCCTCGCTTTTTGGGCAACTGCAATAGTGGGCGATGGTTTAATCCTTTTTAAAATATCTGATATTATGCTCATTGAAATATAAAATTATTCTAATACTTTATTTAATATATGGAAAATACTTATCAAGATTTAATTACAGATATTCAGAGTAAAAATCCTAAAATTAGTGGAAAACTTGAAGGTGGGAAAAAATTTAAAATTAAATCTGATTTTAAACCAGCTGGGGACCAACCAGAAGCAATTAAAAAATTAGTTAATAGTGCAAATAAAGGTGAATTTAACCAAGTACTTTTAGGTGTAACAGGATCTGGAAAAACCTTTACTATGGCAAAAGTCATAGAGGCAACAAATAGACCGGCATTAATTTTAGCGCCTAATAAAACTCTTGCGGCTCAACTTTATGGTGAGATGAAAAGTTTTTTTCCTGATAATGCTGTAGAATATTTTGTTTCATACTATGACTATTACACACCTGAAGCATATGTGCCAAGATCAGATACTTATATTGAAAAGGAAGCTTCAATAAATGAACAAATAGATCGAATGAGGCACTCAGCAACAAGATCTCTTTTGGAAAGAGATGATGTATTAATTGTAGCCAGTGTATCTTGTATTTATGGTCTTGGTTCAGTTGAGGCATACAGCAAAATGACTTTAACTCTTCAAAAAAACTACGACTATAATAGGGAACAAATAATTAAATCTTTAGTCGCTTTGCAATATAAAAGAAACGATCAAAATTTTTTCAGGGGAACTTTTAGAGCTAGAGGTGAATATTTAGAAGTTTTTCCCTCTCATCTAGAAGATAGAGCATGGAGGTTAAGTTTATTTGGAGATAAATTAGAAAAAATAGAAGAATTCGATCCTTTAACTGGAGACCAAGTAAGAGAGTTGAGTTTAGTTAAAGTTTATGCAAATAGCCACTACATAACCCCGAAACCAACTGTAGAACAAGCGGTAATTAATATTAAAAAAGAACTAGAAATCACTCTTAAAAAACACAAAGAAGCAAATAAACTTTTAGAAGCTCAAAGGTTAGAAGAAAGAACAAAATTTGATTTAGAAATGATAGAAGCAACAGGTTCGTGCGCTGGAATTGAAAATTATTCTAGATTTTTATCTGGAAGAAAACCTGGTGAACCTCCGCCTACTCTATTTGAATATTTTCCTGATAATACTTTGGTATTTGTAGATGAGTCTCACGTAACTGTACCACAACTTAATGGAATGTTTAAAGGTGACAGATCAAGAAAAAGTACACTTGCAGAATATGGATTTAGACTTCCATCATGCATGGACAATCGACCACTCAAATTTGAGGAATGGGATATGATGAGAACTCAAACTATATTTGTTTCAGCTACACCTGGGCCTTGGGAATTAGATCAGACAAAAGGTAAATTTATTGATCAAGTAATTAGACCAACTGGGTTAATTGATCCCCAAGTTGAAATTAGACCAGCTAAAAATCAAGTTGATGATCTAATGCACGAATGTAAAAAAGTAGTAGAAAAAAACCATAGAGTTCTTGTAACAACTCTAACAAAAAAAATGGCAGAGGATTTAACAGAGTATCTTCATGAAAATGGAATAAAAGTAAGATATCTCCACTCTGATATTGATACACTTGAAAGAATAGAAATCATGAGAGATTTAAGAATGGGTGTATTTGATGTTCTTGTTGGTATTAATTTACTAAGAGAAGGATTGGATATACCGGAATGTGCTTTGGTTGGAATTTTAGATGCAGATAAGGAAGGTTTTTTAAGATCAGAAACTTCTTTAATTCAAACGATTGGTAGGGCTGCTAGAAATGTTGATGGAAAGGTAGTTCTATACGCTGATAAAGAAACTAAAAGTATCAAAAAGGCAATACAGGAAACTGATAGAAGAAGAAAGATTCAACTAGATTATAATAAAAAAAATAAAATTGATGCAAAATCAGTGAAAAAAGAAATAAGTGATATTTTAGAAAGTGTTTACGA
>CACFKI010000045.1 GCA_902566785.1 uncultured Pelagibacteraceae bacterium
TTTATATTTTTTTTTAATATCATTATTTTTTTTATCTGGTCTGTATGCATCCTTAGAACCAGTTTGATTTGATTTATGAGGTTTTTGCCATTCATATTTTTCAAAATTATGTAAGTTTTCTATTTTGTTATTTGTAAAATGTATCCAAGAATACCACTCATTGGGTATTTTTGTAGCTTCGACCTCGCCATTATAAATTACCCAACGCTTTCCTTTTTTGCTTTGATAGTATTTATTTCCAAATTCATCTTTACCAACAAATTTTCCATAAATAATTGTATATATTCTTGTCCCTAGAGTTTGATGATTCCACCAAGTGAAAATTTCTTTAAACATTGTCAACATTAAATTTTAGTTTTTTTTTCAATTTTAAATTGTAAAAATTAAATTAGACTAAAATATAATTTTGTATATACATTAAATGAAATAAGACTCAAAAAAATTAATAAATTTTTATGGCAAAATATCTTGTAGAAACATTTTATAACTGTTCCTTTAAAGTAAGCCATTATTTAGAAGAAGTAAGTGACCAGGAACTCCAAAATTTGGAAAAAAGAGACGATGGTAAATATGAGATTCTAGACGTTAAACTTGACAAAAGAAAAACTAAGAGTTTGGAACAAAAAAATAACAACATTAAGCATAATGTTACCCCAACAATTGATATAGTTCCTGAAAAAATTGAGAGTAAGCTTAAAAATGCTAGTTTTATTAATCAATCAAATAAAGATAACAATCAAAGATTTGGAATGCCAGATAGAAGAAAGGGTTATATTCAAAAAGCTACTATCGGTAATCATAAGGTTTATCTTCATACTGGTGAGTATGAAGATGGTAAAATAGGAGAAATCTTCATAGATACGAGTAAAGAAGGTGAGTTAGTAAAAGCATTAATGAATAACTTTGCTATAGCAGTTTCTTTAGGATTGCAATACGGAGTACCTTTAGATGAATTTGTAAGTGCTTATGTTGGAACAAAGTTTGAACCTTCTGGTAAAGTATTTGGTAATGATAGAATCTTAAGTGCAACGTCTATTTTGGATTATATATTTAGAGAATTAGCTATATCTTACTTAAGTAGAGAAGATCTGGCCCATACACCATCTATTAAAAAAACAGGTGACATAAATGAAGAAGGTAATGATCAAATAAGTGAGGATCAAAGTCATTTTTTAAAAATTGTAAAAGATATTACAAGTAAAGGTTTTCTTAGAAATAACTATAAAGAGAAACTCGTTGATCTATCTGACATAAGGATAAATTTAAAAGGAAAAAAATAATTATTTTTTTTTAATTTCTATATTTAACTCTT
Organism: uncultured Pelagibacteraceae bacterium; assembly: GCA_902566785.1. Taxonomy (GTDB): domain Bacteria; phylum Pseudomonadota; class Alphaproteobacteria; order Pelagibacterales; family Pelagibacteraceae; genus Pelagibacter. The sequence goes on from CACFKI010000045.1 coordinate 1,313, forward strand.
TTAACTGGTTTTGATCTACCTCTGATGGTGCATTCATCATTAAATCCTGGGCATTCTGGTTCATTGGAAACATTGTTACTTCTCTAATATTCTTTTCTCCAGCTAAAAGCATAACAATTCTATCAATGCCAGGGGCTATACCCCCATGAGGTGGTGCTCCATAACTTAATGCATTGATCATTCCACTAAACTTTATATCTACCTCTTTTTTTTCATACCCAGCCACTTTGAAAAGTTTATACATCAAATCTGGAATGTGATTTCTTATAGCGCCTGATGATAATTCAATACCATTACAGACTATATCATATTGGTAAGCTTTAATATCTAGAGGTTTTGACAGGTTTAAATTATTAATATCACCCTGAGGCATTGAAAAAGGGTTGTGACTAAATTTAATTTTCTTAGTTTGATCATCCTCTTCAAACATCGGATAATCAACAATCCAACAAAAAGCGAAAGTATTTTCATCAATTAAATTCAAATCTTTAGCCAACTTATCTCTTGCCAATGATAATATTTTTTCTACTTCTTTTATTGGACCACAAGCTAAAAAAATACTATCTCCAATCTCTGCAGAGGATATTTCCATTATTTCTTTTAGAGCATTTTCAGAAAAAAATTTTCCGATTGGTCCTTTTCCTGATATATTTTTATCTTTTTCAATAGAAAAATATGCTAGTCCTGATGCTCCTTCGCTTTTTGCCCATTTATCTATATTATCAAAAAAACTTCTAGGTTGATCAATTGTTTGTTTTGTTACAATTCCTCTTACAATTGATCCTTTTTTTAAAAGTTTTTTAAATATTTCAAATTTTACATCATCTCTAGTAAATACATCAGTTAAATCATATATCTTAAGAGGATTTCTTAGATCTGGTTTGTCAGAACCATAAGTCTTTAAAGCTTCACTATATTTAATTCTTGGAAACTTTTCATAAAGCATTTTTTTTGTAGAAAACTTGGTAAATACTTTTGTCATTAATTTTTCAATTACATTAAAAACATCATTTTGATCTACAAAAGACATTTCAATATCTAATTGGTAAAACTCTCCTGGGCTTCTGTCTGCTCTTGCATCTTCATCTCTGAAACATGGCGCAATTTGAAAATATTTATCAAATCCAGAAACCATAATTAATTGTTTAAATTGTTGTGGAGCTTGTGGTAAAGCATAAAATTTACCTGGGTTTAGTCTGCTTGGTACTAAGAAATCTCTTGCGCCTTCTGGACTTGAAGATGTTAATATCGGAGTTTGAAATTCTAAAAAACCCATTTTTTCCATTTCCATTCTTATAAAAGAGATTATTTTTGATCTGAGAATAATATTTTTATGGATTTTTTTTCTTCGCAAATCTAGAAATCTATATTTTAACCTTATCTCTTCAGAATATTCTTGGTCTGTAAAAACAGGTAAAGGTAATTCTTTAGTTAAACCTAATATTTCGTGAGAATTAATTTTTACTTCAATTTCACCAGTGGAAAGATCTTTGTTAACAGTTTCGTCAGATCTTTGTAGAACTGTACCATTTATTTTTAAAACTGTTTCTAATGGAATTTTCTCTAAATCCTTAAAACTTTTACTTTCCTTGTCAATAACACACTGCGTAATACCATAGTTATCTCTTAGATCTAAAAAAAGAAGGTTTCCATGATCTCTTTTTTTATTTAACCATCCCGAAATAGAAACATTTGTATTTTTACTTTTAATGTTTAATTCACCACAAGTATGTGTTCTAAATTTACTCACCTTTATTTAATATTTCTTTAATTATTTTAAAAT
>CACFKI010000046.1 GCA_902566785.1 uncultured Pelagibacteraceae bacterium
AAATGATTGTCCATTACATCAACATGAATCATGTCAGCACCACTTTGTTCTAACCTTTTAATCTCATTTCCAAGCTGACTGAAATCAGCAGATAAAATTGATGGAGATATTTGAATTTTTTTCATTGATTACTTAATACTAGTATCAATTTTTGTTTTTTTTTTGAATTAATTTTTACCAAAAAGTCTATATATTTCCTGAGCAATCTCGCTTTCAAGTGGAAATGATAGCATACCCATTACTGAATAACCTAGTAAATAGGGCATAAGGTAGAATCTAATCATATAAAAAAACCAAGCGACGTAAAGCGGGACTAAAGGTCCTATTATAAAACTTGGTGTAATAAAACTAAATAATCTTAAAACAGGGTTTGTATATTTAACAAACACTCTCATAAAGAAGAATTGTGAGTCCTCCCTTTGAAAAATATTCATAGCTGATCGACCTATAAGGGTCCACATTATAATTCCCAAGGTGTAATCAATTATAAATATGTACAGTGACATTAGTGATTTAATTTAGATGGGGGCGATAAAATCGCCCCCAAATTAAATTTATTTAGTGTTGTTTTCCAAGAATAGTTTTACCACTTGGTACTCTAACTTCGTCAACCATTTTTTGAGTAGCACTATCTGGTTCTGGTGTCATTAAACTGACTACTACCATAACGACCAAACATACACTCGCTCCAATGATACCGAAACGTAAGTGGTCAATACCTAACCATGCAGGGTTACCCATAAATTTAGGATATACATAGATTAGATATGCTGTTCCTGACGCTAGACCTGTTATCATACCAGCTATTGCACCTTGTCTAGTTGCTCTCTTCCACCATACACCAAGTATTAGTGGGAAGAACAATCCTGACATTGCAAAGTCAAAAGCCCATGCAACTGCTCCAAGGATACTAGTGATCCTCATTGAAGCAATATAAGCTCCTGCAGCACCAATTATAACTAATAGTGCTCTAGCAACTAACAATCTTTTTCTTACGTCTGCTTTTGGATCAATGATTTTGTAATAAACATCATGTGATAAAGCATTTGCGATTGCAAGAATTAAACCGTCAGCTGTTGACATAGCTGCAGCCATTCCTCCAGCAGCAACTAGTCCAGAAATAACGTAAGGTAATCCAGCAACTTCAGGAGTTGCAAGTACAACAACGTCACCTCTCATGAACCATTCATTTAACTGGAGAACTCCATCTCCATTAAAGTCTGCTATGAAGGCTTGTTTAACATTCATCCAAGAATTAACCCACTCGATCTGCATAACATCAGCAATAGGTTTTCCAATGATACCTGTTGCTAAGTTTGGATCCATAAGTTGTAACTTAGATAATGTTGCTAGCATCGGCGCAGAAGTATAAAGCAACGCAATGAAAAATAGTGACCAAGCCACTGATTTTCTTGCAGCTTTTACGCTAGGAGTAGTAAAGTATCTCATTAAAATGTGAGGTAAAGAAGCTGTTCCTACCATCATACAAATTACTAATGAAATAAATTTCCAAGCAGCCATTGCTCCATCAGGCACACCAGCGTGTGGTAGTGCTATAGATTTTAAACCACCTGGAACTCCAGCAGCTTTAACGTCTGCCGCAGCATTTTTAACTAAACCAAACTGAGCTTCAAGTTCACCTAGTCTTGCAACCTCTTCACCCAACATAAAGTGTGGGAAGAAGCCCATACCATTTTTGTTACTCATCCAGAAAATTGGTATCAAGTAAGCTATGATCAATACTATGTACTGAGCAACCTGTGTCCAAGTTACTGCTCTCATTCCTCCAAGCATAGAACATAATAAGATACTTACTAAACCAACCCAGACACCTAATTCAAATGGAATACCAAGTGCTCTAGAAGCAATAGTTCCTGTTGCGTTAATTTGAGCTGTCACATAAGTGAAAGAAGCTAAAGCAAGAACTACTACGGCACAAAATCTTGCTAGATTTCCTCCGTATCTTGTTCCAATAAAATCTGGCACTGTGTAACATCCAAACTTCCTCAAATATGGAGCTAAAAGAGATGATACTAATACATAACCACCGGTCCAACCGATTAAGAATGCCATGTATGTGTAACCACCGAAGTAAATTCCACCAGCCATTGCAACGAATGAAGCACCTGACATCCAGTCAGCTGCTGTAGCCATTCCATTGAAAACTGTTGGTACTTGTCTTCCAGCAACATAGTACGCATCGACTTGAACAGTTCTAGATAGATATCCGATAATCGCATATATACAAACTGTAAAAGCCACAAACAAAATACCTATTGTCTTGGCAGTCATACCGGCTTGTTCAGCAATAGCCATCAGAATGATGAATACTAAGAAACCACCCGTATATAATCCATAGATTTTAGGTAAATTGTCTATAAATTTTCCTTTAAACATTAATCGTCTCCTTCCCGCTCAGTGAAGCCGAACTCTTCGTCAATTTTCTCTTGTCTATTTGCAAACCAAAATATTAAGATTACAAAAGCAATAATAGATCCCTGCGCACACATGTAATACGCTAATGGATAACCAAGAAAACTAGCGGTGTTCAAGCTAGAACCAAACATAAAGACTACGTAACCGAAAAAGAACCAGATCGCTAATGTAAGGATCATTAGCCCCTTTGTTTTTTCCCAGTGTTTTTCTTTGTTTGACATTTTTTTCCCTCCCTATAGGTTAAAAGAAGAAACCATACCTATTTGAAAATAGAATGGAACCCTAAAAAAAGACGCTATTTATGGGAAAATATACGAATTAGGACTTAAAAATGGGCATAAAATACAAATTAAAGCTTAAAGATCTAAAACTTGAATTTTTAAAAGAATATTTCTCACCACTTTTGAAATATTTGAGACCAAGAAGGAAAATTTCTAACTATGAGGATTTAAAGGAGTTTATTCAAAGGAAGTCTGCATGGGTTAGTCAAGAAACACTTTATGGATACTTAAAAACTAGAATGGGCGCAAAATATGTCTTAATGTTTGAAGATGAAATTTTTTTATCATCTATTAATAAAGCTAAGTGGAACATCTATACTGTCGCTCTTCAAGATTTGAGTTTTTAT
>CACFKI010000047.1 GCA_902566785.1 uncultured Pelagibacteraceae bacterium
TAAATTTTTTTTTAAAATCTGAAAAATCACTATGTTCATTTATTTTAAAAGCATATCTTAGTTTTGCAGATCGTGATGGAGGATTTTTTAGAACTTCTGATTTATCAGGTAACAAAGCTTTTTTATCTGTTAATTTAAATAGTATGTTTTTAATTTCTCTCTCAGGCAAATATCTTGATGAATTTCTGTTTTGGGAATAATGATGAAAAAAATATTTTACAATCTTATCCTCAATTGAATGAAAAGTTACCACAGCAATGACACCTCCTTTTGGAATTAATTGGAAACTATTGATTAAACCATTGATCAGTTCACTTATTTCTTTATTTACAAATATTCTTAATGCTTGAAAAACCTTAGTAGAATTGTGAATTTTTTTATATTTATTTTTATATGTGCTATCAATTATTTTTACTAGGTCTTGAGTATCAATATTTTTTGTCTTTCTTAAATTAATTATTTTTTTTGCAATATATTTAGACTTTGTCTCCTCCCCAAAAGAATTAAAAATTTTATTAAGTGATGCTTGATTAAAACTATTTATAACATCATGAGCTGAAATGTCATTTAACCCCATTTTCATATTTAATGTTCCCTTATATAAAAATGAAAGTCCTTTATCAGGGTCTTTAATCTGATTAATTGAATATCCTAAATCAAAGATTATAGCTTTAAGAATGTTTTTATTTAATTTTATATTATTGATTTGGCTAAATTTCATATTTATAAATTTAAATCTTTTTTTGTAAATTTTTTCAAATTTATTTGAAATTTCTAAAGATTTAGCATCTCTATCAATTGCAATAATATTATTATATTTATTTTCTAAAATTTTTTTGGAATAACCACCTTGACCGAATGTGCAATCGATAAATGTGCCACCATAAAGAGGGGAAATAATACTGATTAACTTATCTAGCAGTACTGGAAAATGTTTTTCATTTTCCAATTTTATGGTGGCATTCATTTATTTTAGAGAAGACCATTAATTTTTTTGTCTTCTTAAAAATGCCGGAATTTCTAAATCATCTTCTTCTGAATTTGCAGTATTGTCCAATTCAGCAATTTCGTTTTGCTCAGAATGATCAGAGTTAAAAAGTTCTGGAGTTTCTTCTTCTAATGCAAAGTTTTCCAGACCATTTGAAGATTTTTCCTCAACTTCTTCTTGAATGTAATTGTCTGCTTGCTCTTGCAAAACTGAATTTGTTTCAGTTTCATTGCTTAGATTATTTTCAACTATTTCATTGGTTATTGATTTGTCTTCTTCAATATTAACATTAGTATGACCAGTGTCATTTATTACAGGTTCTTGAACTTCGTTGTCTAATTTTAACGCATTTGCTCCCTCTGTAAGAGTTGATGCTGCGTTAGAAGTAAAATTAAATGATTGATGGCCAGCATTATTCAATGTTTCTGAATATCCAGGATTTCTGTTTTGAATCCTATGGACCATGTTTATTACAGATTTTGACTCTGGCTGTTGTCCATCTAATGAAGTTGCAACTATCGAAACCCTCATTTTACCATCTAAAGTCGGATCAGTAATTGCGCCAATTATAAGTTCAGCTTCATGATCAACTTCAGATCTAACTTTATTTACAGCTTCATCAACTTCAAATAATTTAAGGTCTTTTCCACCAGTTATATTTACTAAAAGTCCTTTAGCACCTTTTAAAGTGTAGTCATCTATTAAAGGATTATTAATAGCAGCTTCAGCAGCTTTCACTGCTCTTCCTTCCCCTTCAGCTTCTCCAGTTCCCATCATTGCTTTTCCCATAGAACTCATTACAGTTTCTACATCAGCAAAATCTAAATTGATTAAACCCGGTCTTACCATTAAATCAGTGATACTTTGAACACCATGTAACAAAACATCATTTGATAATGTAAATGATTCTTCAAATGTAGTTTGTTCACTAGCAATTTTAAATAAGTTTTGGTTAGGAACAACTATTATTGTATCAACATGCTTTCTTAATTCCTCTAAACCTTGTTGAGCTCTTCTCATACGTGAAGGTCCCTCATATAAGAAAGGTAGTGTCACAACTCCTACAGTTAAAATATTTAATTCTTTTGCAGCCCTTGCTATAACGTGTGCTGCACCTGTACCAGTACCTCCGCCCATACCAGCAGTTATAAAAACCATATTCGCACCTTGAATAATATTTATAATTTCGTTTAAAGACTCATCAGCAGCAGCTTGACCAACATCTAATCTTGCTCCTGCGCCTAAACCTTTTGTTAGGTTTAATCCCATTTGAATTTTTGTTTTCGCATGACTCAGTTTTAAATCTTGTGCATCGGTATTTACTGCAATAAATTCAACACCTTGAAGTCCATTCTCAACCATTCCATTAATTGCATTTCCACCTGCACCACCAACTCCCATTACAAGAATTCTTGGTTTTAACTCTTTTATATCCGGTGTTTTAAAGTTAATTGTCATTATATCCCCCTATTAGTTATTTATTTTTTGCTCCCATCTAAGGCTTGCTCGATGAATATTGGATTTTTTCTTTGCACTTACCCTAAATTTTTCAAAATTTATTGGTTCCCAGATTTGAAATGTTTTTCCTTGACCAACAAACAACATGCTGTTTTTTATTTTTGCATGTTTTAATAACTTTGATGTAATTGACATTCTGCCTTCACCGTCAAATTGTAAATTAGAACTTTCTGATAAAATAGATGTAGCGAAATAATCTTTTTTTTCTTCAAAAGGATTTAAAGAGTCAATTGAATTTGAAATTCTTTCAATTCTATCTTGTGGCCAAGCCTCAATACAATGATTATTAAAAGATGGAAAGCATACCACACCATTATATCCAAGATTTGATAAATATGACCTGAAACTAGCGGGCACTGATACCCTTCCTTTTTTGTCTATTTTGTTTTCGTAAGTCGATAAAAACATATCTCATAATTCTTTTAAAATACCCTTATTTGGGAATTTATGGGATAATATGGGTTTTTAACAATTAGGTCAATAGATTAATTATAGCCTCAAATTAAAAGAACAAAGATGAAACAGA
>CACFKI010000048.1 GCA_902566785.1 uncultured Pelagibacteraceae bacterium
TCTTAAAAATAATTTAATATCTTTTGCAATTTTTGGATTTGTACTAACTAAATCCTGAACCTCTGGTCCGAGAATATCTAAATCCTCAAACAATTTATCATCTAATAATTCAGATATATTATTTACCAAATTGTAGTCAGATTTGTTTGTAAGGTCAGATACTTCAATTTTAAGCTCTTGGCATATTTTTAAAAGTAGATCTGCATCTATTTTTCTTTTACCACCCTCAATTAAAGTGAGGTAACTAGGAGAAATATTTAATTTTTCAGCAAGTTTATTAGCTTGTAACCCTTGCTGTCTTCTAAAAACCTTTAGTTTTGGTCCAATTTTTAAATCTATTTGACTCATATTTACAACTTGTAAATTTTGTAAAATTAAATTTACACCAAATTATTGCAATTTACAAGCCTTTTTAACTTTTTTGTAGATTTTGTAAATTTTGTAAATTATAAAATACATATGGACAAAAACAAAATTAACACTGAAAACCACTCTAATACTACTAATATTCAAGAGCATAATGACCATAAATCTAGAGGGATTTATCTTAGAGATGATCATTGCGATTGGGGATCTAGCGGTATGAATGAATTCACTCAAGAGTTTAGTGATAAAGAATAATTTATCCTAAATTATCTAAATATTTTAACATGAGCTCAGAAAGTAAAATAAATTACGACTTAAAAAGATTTGCAGGCATCAAAAGAGACTATAAACCAGAAGAGGTTGAAAGGTTAAGAGGATCATTAAAAATCGAATATTCAATCAGCAAGCAGCAGTCGGAAAAATTATGGAATTTATTGAATACAGAGCCATACGTGAATACATTAGGATCCTTATCTGGAAATCAAGCAGTTCAACATGCTAAGGCTGGTTTAAAGGCAATCTATTTGAGTGGATGGCAAGTTGCAGCTGATGCTAATAGCGCGGGAGAAATGTATCCAGACCAATCATTATATCCCTATGATAGTGCACCAAAATTAGTTGAGTCAATGAATAATTCACTTATCAGAGCAGACCAAATTCAACATATGGAGTTGATTGATGGTGATATGAAAAAAGAAAACCAAACTGATTATATGTTGCCTATTATAGCAGACGGTGAGGCAGGATTCGGCGGACCCTTAAATGTTTTCGAATTGACAAAAAAATTCATTAAAGCTGGAGCAGCGGGTGTACACTTCGAAGATCAATTGGCAAGTGAAAAAAAATGTGGCCATATGGGTGGTAAAGTTTTAGTCCCAACTGGTACCATGGTTAGAAACCTTAAAGCAGCAAGATTGGCATCAGATATAGCAAATGTCCCTCTCATTATATTAGCAAGAACTGATGCTAACGCTGCTAAATTAATTACAAACGATTTTGATGAAAATGATAAACCTTTTTTAACAGGAGAAAGATCACCTGAGGGTTTCTTTTATGTAAAAGATGGAATAGATCAAGCAATTTCTAGAGGTTTAGCTTATGCACCCTATGCTGACTTGATTTGGTGCGAAACAGCAACTCCAAATTTAGAGGAAGCTAAAAAATTCGCGGATGCTATACACGCTAAATTTCCAGGAAAACTTTTAGCATATAATTGCTCTCCATCATTTAATTGGAAAAAACATTTATCAGATAATGAAATAGCAACTTTTCAAAAAAAAATAGGTGAAATGGGATATAAATTTCAATTTATAACTCTTGCAGGATTTCATACACAAAACATTGCTATATTTGATTTGGCTGAAAAATATAAAAAAGAAGGTATGGCTGCCTATTCAAAAATACAACAACATGAGTTCGCACGTGAGAAAGATGGATATACTAGCGTTAAACATCAAAGAGAAGTTGGAACTTCATATTTTGATGCTGTATCGAATACTATTAGTTCTGGTAAAAGTTCAACTACAGCAATGGAAGGCTCAACAGAGTCTGAACAATTTTAATTAGTTTTTAATTTTTGAATTTGAGTCCATGCAGAATTTATTGCTCTCATTTTATTTTTGCTTTCATCTATAACTTCTTGAGGAACTCCTTTGCTAATTAATAAATCTGGGTGGTGTTCTTTACTTAGTTTAAGGTATTTTTTTCTTATTGTTGAAAGGTCATCATTTGGATTGCTCTCTAGAACAATATAAGGATTTAATTTATCAGATCCCTTTCTACTTTCTTTAATTCCATTAAATTGAGATTGAGTTAATCCAAATATTTTTGCAATATTTTCAATCATTTCTAGTTCTTTAGAACTTACCGCACCATCTGCCTCTGCTATATAAAACAAAATATTAATTACTTCTTCCAATACATTTAAGTTGCCTGAATAAAATTGTGCAATTTGTTTCGCATAAGGTTCATATCCAGTACTCTCATTTTTAGCTTGATTAAAAATTTTACCAACTTGGTCTATCTCATTTTCTGGAATTTTGAGTTTATCTTTTACAGCGATCAACTCTTCTCTACTAACTTGACCATCCGCTTTACTTAATTTTGCTGATAAAACTATTAATGATAAAGCAAATATTCTCTGTCCTTGTGCCTGTGTATTAAAACCAGAATTAGCTTTCGACCTTGAGATTTTTCCTCCCAATAAAGAACCCAATAACATTCCAAATGGTCCTCCTAACGAAAAACCTATCATCCCACCTATTAAACTTCCCCAAATTGACATAATAAATTATAATATAGTTTAATAAATTTATGATAACAACTACGTTAATACTTGTAATTTTATTTCTTATTTTTAAGTGGTCTGTAGCGTGGATTAATTATTATAATCAATTAGATCTAAGACTTACGAAATCAGTTTGGAAATGGAGTTATGATTATCCTGTGATTGGCAAAAGAGATATTTCAATGCTTGATGATAAAAATTATGTTTTAATTAGAAGAAAAAGAAATAGAGCGATCACAGTAATGTATCTTATTGTTTTTTTGTTTTTCTTAGTCTTAATGTCTTTTACTAGCCAGATT
>CACFKI010000049.1 GCA_902566785.1 uncultured Pelagibacteraceae bacterium
TAAAAACAATTTCCATTTGTTCTTTTTGTAAAATAATTTTTTCTCTATTTTCTGAGTATACTTTTGCTACATTTTCTAAAACAGATGAAAAACTAGGTCTACCTTGTATTTCCTTTGGAGGAAAATAGGTTCCGCCAGTAAATGGAACTGCATTTTCATCTAGAAACATTGATAAAGGCCATCCACCTTGTGCCCCAGTTAAAATTGCTAAACTTTTTTGGAATATAAAATCTAAATCAGGTCTTTCTTCTCTATCAACCTTTATATTAATAAATTTTTCATTTAGTATTTTAGCAGTTTCAAAATTTTCAAAGCTCTCGTGTGCCATTACATGACACCAATGACAACTGGCATAACCAACGCTTAAAAATATAGGTTTCTTAAGCTCTTTTGCTTTTTGAAGATTTTTTTTATTCCAAGCTAACCAATTTACAGGATTATCTTGATGTTGCTTTAAATATGGGCTTTTTTCAAATTTAAGTTCATTTGCCATGTATGGCTTAAATTGAATAAGGTTTTCTTGAAAATATTTTTTTTACCATTGGGGCAAAATGTTCAAGAGGTAAAGATTTATAATTAGGATCAAAACAACCTTGGTCGTAGTTTTCACAAAAATCTACTGTTGCTTGATAATACTTGTGGTCTTTATATTCTTCTCTTTTATTTCTATCCCCACCTAAGTGATGAGCGTAGTAATAAGTTTGAAACAATCCATGCATTTTTATAATCCAATGTGTTTTTTCACTAACATATGGTTTTAAAATCGCTGCTGCATATTCAGAATGATTCATTGGAGCCAATTCATCACCAATATCATGGAGCAAAGCTGCTACAATCATTTCTTCGCTTTCTCCATTTTTAAAAGCTTTTGTTGCACTTTGTAAAGAATGTTCAAGTCTTGAAACTTGATATCCTTCAAGTGTTTCGTTAAGTCCAGATATAAACTTTAAAATCCTATCAGCTGTTTCACCAGCATATTTTTTCTCGTGTTTATCTAAAAATAAATAATCTTCTTTAGTACCATGTTTCATTTCAGTAAAACTTACTTTTTTCATATTTAATTATCTGACCCTGTGCTTAATAATGAAAGTTGAGTAATTTTATCATCTCCAAGATCGTCAATTGGTTTTACAGGATAATCACCAGTAAAATGATGATCAGTCAGCTGTGGATAATTATTATTTCTACTTTCAAAACCCATAGCATTATAAAGACCATCAATTGATAAAAATTTTAAACTTTTTGCTCCAATATATTTACAAATTTCATTGTTTGACTTATTTGCAGCCAATAATTCTTTTTTTGTTGGTGTGTCCACTCCATAAAAATCTGGATATTTTATTTCAGGACAAGCTATTCTTACATGAACTTCCTTTGCTCCAGCATCATATAGCATTTTTACTATTTTATAACTTGTTGTGCCTCTTACTAATGAGTCATCGACTAAGATTATTCTCTTATTTAGAATTGATGTTTGATTAGGATTTAATTTTAATTTTACACCTAAACTTCTAATTTTTTGAGATGGTTCAATAAATGTTCTTCCTACATAATGATTTCTTATGAGGCCTAATTCAAAATTTATTTTAGATTGTTGACTATAACCTAAAGCAGCGGCATTACCAGAGTCTGGGACTGGAACTATAACATCACCATCTATATTATCTTCTTTTGCTAAATGTATTCCAAAATTCTTTCTATATTCATACGCAGATTTTCCATTTAAAATACTGTCTGGTCGTGAAAAATATATGTATTCAAATACACATGGTCTCTGTTTTTTTTTAGGAAAAGGTTTTATACTTTCTAACTTATCATCTTCAATAAAAACTATTTCACCATTTTCAACATCTCTTATATATTTAGCTCCTATTATATCCAATGCACAAGTTTCAGATGCTAGAACATAAGAATTTTTAATTTTTCCAATAACCAAAGGTCTTATTCCAAATGGGTCTCTTACACCGATTAGAGTCTTTTGTGTAAGCATTACAAGTGCATATCCGCCTTGTATTTGAAATAAAGCATCTATTATTTTATCAATAGTTTTTTGCCTTTTTGATTTTGCAATTAATTGGACAATTGTTTCTGTATCAGATGTGGTATAAAAGATAGCTCCATCTTTGACTAATTTTGACCTTAATGTAATTGCGTTTGTTAGATTTCCATTATGAGATATGCTTATACCACCTGCATTGGTATCTGCATAAAAAGGTTGAATATTTCTCAATGTTGTTCCACCTGTTGTACTATATCTATTATGTCCAACTGCATAATTTCCAGATAATTTTTTTAATACTTTTTCTTTATTAAAGTTATCACCAACTAATCCAAATCTTTTTTCAGAGTGATATTTTTTTCCATCAAAAGATACTATTCCACATCCTTCTTGTCCTCTGTGCTGGAGTGCATGCAATCCTAAAGCAGTAAGAGCTGCAGCATCATTATTATTACTTATTCCAAATACACCACACTCCTCTTTTATTTTAGTATTAAAGTTCTTGAACTTTTTCTTTAGCATCATCGTAGTTTTTTTCATCTGGAAATTCTTTAATTAGATAGTTACTACCTTTTTCAACAATTGGAAAGGTAAAGGATTTATCAAAATCTAATGGCCATTTTTCATAATTATAGATTATACTTATAGTTGAAAATATACATACCACGATTACATATGACCTTATAAAACCAAAAAAGAATCCAAATATTTTGTCCAAAGTTCCAAGCCCTGAATAAGTAACAGCTTTGCTAATGCCTTTATTGATCATTAGAATTATAAATATCACTAAAACAAATATTCCAAGACCTAAAATAATATCTAATGCATAATCGTTATCTATGATTCCTTCTAGAAA
>CACFKI010000050.1 GCA_902566785.1 uncultured Pelagibacteraceae bacterium
GTGGACCTACTTTAGTAAGGGCTGCTGCAAAAAATTATAATGATGTAACTGTTATAACTGATGCTAAATACTATAAAAATCTTATAAATGAATTAAACTCAAATAAAGGTTTTACAAGTCTAGATTTTAGAAAAGAAATGTCAGAAATTGCTTTTACTGAAACTGCATACTATGACTCGGTTATATCAAATTATTTTAGCATCAATTCAAAGAAAATATTTAAGGAAAAAAAAATTATATATGGAAAATTACTTAAAGAACTAAGATATGGTGAAAATCCACATCAAAAAGCTATTTTATATTCCAAAGATAATGATATTGGATTAAATCAATTAAATGGGAAAGAACTAAGTTATAATAATTATGGTGATATTTTTTCCTCACTTTTAATATCTAAATCGTTACCAAAAAACGTTGGTACCGTTATTGTGAAGCATTCAAATCCTTGTGGGGTTTCAGTAAATCGTGATCATAAAAAAAGTTATAATTTAGCATTATCTAGCGACCCTATAAGTGCTTTTGGTGGTGTTGTTTGTTGTAACTTTAAAATTAATTTATCTATTGCAAAAGAATTATATAAAAGCTTTTATGAGGTAGTAATAGGAAATGGTATAGAAAAAAAAGCATTAAAAATTTTAAAAAAAAGAAAAAACCTCAGAGTAATCGATAGTAGTAAGCTTAATATAAATTATTTAGAAAGTATTATTTTTAATAACAATAATTTTTTAGTTCAAAACACTGATAACATAAAATTCCCTTTAAATAATTTTAAAGTAGTATCTAAAAGAAAACCTAGTGCAAAAATGATGAATAACCTAATTTCAACATTTAACATATGTAGATTTGTTAAATCAAATGGCATAGTAATTTCGAACGGTGATTCAACAATAGGTATTGGCTCTGGACAACCTAGTAGACTTGATAGTTGCAAAATTGCGATTGAAAAAATGAAAAAATTTTATAAAAAAAATGAAAATGAAGATATTATTGCTGCATCTGATGCTTTTTTTCCTTTTGTAGATGGCATCGAAAAATTAGCACAGGCAGGTGTTACTGCAGTCGTACAACCTTTTGGTTCAATAAGGGATAAAGAAATTATTAAATTTGCTAATGATATGAATTTAATACTAGTTTTTTCTAAAACTAGGCACTTTAAACATTAAGATATTTTATCAACTTTAGCAGCAAGTACAAAATCACTTTCATGCAAACCTTTAATTGCATGAGTAAAAATTTTTATTTTTGCATATCCCCAACCAAATGAAATATCGGGATGATGACCTTCAATTTCTGCAATTTGTCCAACTTTGTTTATAAAATTTTGACTTTCTAAAAAATTTTGGAATTTAAATTCTTTTATTAAAAAATAATTTTTTGTTTCATCTTCTTTAACATCCCATCCATCTACTTTTTTTAAATATTTGTGTATCTCCTTAATATCAAAAGCAGGGATACCACCCTCACACGGGATACATTTTTTGTCTGCTAAATCATTCATAGTTTTCTCCTGGAGCGGGCAAAGGGGGTCGAACCCTCGACCTTCTCGTTGGCAACGAGACGCTCTACCACTGAGCTATGCCCGCTTATCTAATAAAGTATTATAGGTAAAGAATCTTAATAGGCAAGTTACAAAAATGTAAAATTAAGATAATTATAATTTTTTTAATTCATCAAAAAAATCTTTATATTTGCTGTAATTAATGTTCGAATTAATAGATTTTTTATAAATTGGCTGTCTACTTTGATGTAAACTCACCGTGTGAACGGGCACAGCTGTTTTATAAAAACTTAAGCATTTATCGTCCCATTCTAAATCGCAAAATTCTAAAATTTTTTTTGATATTTTTTCTTGATCATTTACTAAATCCTCATAATTAAGATTGTAAACGTAATTTGGAATTTTTTCTTCCCAAAAACTCATTAATTCCTTATAGATTCGTACATATTCTACAATATTTTTTTGACTATAAGTCCAATCCATTTTAACTCCTCCAAAAAGATTATTATATATTGATACAGCAGTGTCTTTAATATCTCTTTTCATATGTATAACTTTGGCATTTGGGAATAATAACTTTATGAAACCTATCCAAAAAAAATTAAAAGGTGATTTATCTAAAATAATTTTATCTTTCGAATAATATTCATAGTTTTTACCTAAATTTTGGGATAAATGAATTTTTCATTTATTAAATTATTTTTAAATATATTGTTAATAAAATTTTCTTTTTTCATGTTTGGTAAAAAATATGCATGTAAAACATTTGACTCTCCTACTCCACGCACTTCTTGATGAGAAGCAATAATTTGGTGAGTTAAAGTAGTACCAGTTCTAGGCAAACCAAGTACAAATATTAATTTTTTGCTATAAAGTTCTTTTATATTTAATCCTTTTTTGAAATCAAAATTACCAAAAATTTTTTTCAATTTTTCAAGATCATTTTTTTCTCTATTAAGAATTTTATCTTTCACTCTACTATTCATATCCTCATTACCAAGTTTAAAATACTTAAATGCCTGATCATATTTTTTTTGATCATTAAAAGATTTTGCAATTGCAAAATATAATGGTCCCTTTGCAATTTTATCTAAATTTTTGTTATTTAATTTTTCCAACATATATTTTTGGTGCTTATCATCTTTTTTATAATCAATCATTTGGCTATAAGAATAATCTGCACCTATTTTTAATGGAGTTTCATAGACAGCCATTTCAAAATATTTTTTTGCTTCGTTAAAATTTCTAATTAAAAGGTAAGCATTTGCAATTCT
>CACFKI010000051.1 GCA_902566785.1 uncultured Pelagibacteraceae bacterium
CTTTCTGATATAATAATATTATAGGTAAAGTGATTTTTCCTTCATAAAAATCATTACCAATTTCTTTTCCAAATAATTTTAATTCTGAATTATAATCTAAAGTATCATCAGCTATTTGAAATGTTAGTCCAAGATTTTTACCATAAAATTCTAATGCATCTTTGATTTTGTTTTCTTTGTTAGTTAGTATAGCTCCAACTTTTGTTGCTGCAGCAAATAAGGAAGCAGTTTTTGATGAAATTATTTTTAAATAAGTTTCTTCTAACATATCAATTTCACCTTGATTTTGTAATTGCAAAACCTCACCTTGAGAAATTTCAGCAGAGGTTGAAGATAATAATTTCAGGACTTCTCTATCTCCATCATCAACCATCATCTCAAAACATCTACTTAGTAAATAGTCTCCTACAAGTATCGATGATTGGTTTCCCCAAATATTATTTAAAGTTTTTTTTCCTCTTCTTAAATCACTATTATCAATTACATCGTCATGCATTAAAGTTGCTGCATGTATCAATTCTACACAAGCTGAAAGATTGACATCTCTTGTACCTTTCTGATATCCACACAGTTTTGCTGATCCTAATGTTAAAAGTGCTCTTAATCTTTTTCCACCAGTTTTCAGATGATAGTCTGTCATTTCCTCTACTAGTGCAACTTTGCTCGAAAGCTTTGATTTAATTCTCTCCTCAACTAAAACTAACTTGTCCTCAACTGAAGTTTTAAGGTCTAAATATGAATTATTTATCTTATTTTTTAATTGAACAACTGTACCCATAAAAATCAAAGTAGTATAATTATCACATTATTGTACTTATCAATTGACGCACCTAAATCTTCAACTATAAGGAGATTTTATATTAATCAAAAAAATCTTATAAACATTACTATGCTATCTTTTTTTAAAAAAAAAAAAATTATCCCTCACATAATTCTTAACGGAGTTATAGGTAATGTTGGTAAATTTAAACAAGGAATAGATTTTTCAAGCCAAGAAGAAATTATTAAAAAAGCTTTTTCAATAAAAAAATCTCCCGCAGTTGCAATTTCAATAAATTCTCCAGGAGGTTCTCCTGTACAATCTCACTTAATACACGATTTTATTAAATCACAAGCAAGAAAAAATAAAAAAAAGGTAATAATTTTTGCGGAAGACGTTGCTGCATCTGGAGGTTATTTAATAGCATGTGCTGGCGATGAAATTTATGCAAATCAAAGCTCAATAATCGGTTCAATAGGGGTAATTTATTCATCTTTTGGTTTTAAAGATTTAATTCAAAAAATTGGAGTCCAGAGAAGGGTATACACTGCAGGTAAGAATAAAAGCACACTAGATCCTTTCCTTGAGGAAAAAGAGGAAGATATAAATAGATTAAAAAATATCCAATTAGATTTACATAAAGACTTTATTGAAGTAGTTGAAAAAAGTAGATCGTCTAAATTAAAAAAAGATACTGGAATAGAATTATTTTCAGGAGAGTTCTGGTCAGGGAGAAAAGCAAAAGAACTAGGATTAGTAGATGATATAGGTAACCCAGAAGAAATTTTGAAAGACAAATTTGGAGATAAGATAGTTATAAAAAGATTCGAAAAAACTAAGGGATGGTTAGCTAAAAAATTATCTAATGAAATTTATACTAATCAAATAATTAATGCTTTAGAAGAAAGATCTATCTGGCAAAGATATGGTTTCTAAAAAAAAGAAAAAAAATAAAAAAACCAAAAGTATTATTTCTTTCCAAGATACAATATTAAATTTGCAGAAGTACTGGTCTAAAAAAGGTTGTGTAATTCTTCAGCCATATGATTTAGAAGTTGGAGCAGGAACTTTTCACCCAGCTACTACTCTAAGATCTTTAGGTCCTAAACCTTGGAAAACTGCTTATGTTCAGCCCTCTAGACGACCAACGGATGGAAGATATGGAGATAATCCTAATAGGTTACAACATTATTATCAATTTCAGGTTTTGATTAAACCATCTCCAAAAGATATTAAAAAACTTTATTTAAATAGTTTAGGTTCAATTGGAATAAACTATAAAGAACATGACATAAGATTTGTTGAGGACGATTGGGAAAGCCCTACACTTGGTGCAGCAGGTCTAGGATGGGAAGTCTGGTGTGATGGCATGGAAATAACACAATTCACTTATTTTCAACAAATGGCTGGAATAGAATGTAATCCTATTTCAGTTGAAATTACTTATGGATTAGAAAGACTATGTATGTTCATACAAAATAAAAAAAATGTTTTTGATTTAGTGTGGAATGATGATGGCATTTTATATAGAGATGTGTTTTATCAGTCAGAAAAGGAATTTTCAGAATACAACTTTGATTACGCCAATACAGAAAATTTGTTTAAAATATTTGATATGCTAGAGAGTGAAGCTAAATCTTTAATAGAAAAAAAAATTTCACTTCCAGCATATGATCAATGTTTAAAATCAAGCCATGTATTTAATTTATTAGATGCGAGAGGAGTTATTAGTGTAGCTCAAAGAGCTGAGTATATAGGAAGGATAAGAGATTTAACTAAAGAAATTGGAAAAATTTGGATAGAAAGCCAAAAATAAATGTCTGAATTTTTTTTAGAATTATTTAGTGAAGAGATACCAGCCAACTTACAATCTAGCGCCAGGAAAGAACTAAAAGATATATTTATTAAATTTTGCGAATTAAATCAGATCAATATTAGAGGAAAAATTAAATCATTTTCTACTCCCAA
>CACFKI010000052.1 GCA_902566785.1 uncultured Pelagibacteraceae bacterium
TCGGATTGTTTTAAGAATGTATTTTTATTAAAAAAGCCAAAACTATAAGCAATAAATTTGAGAGGAATTTTTTTTGTCTCATTAGGATTTTTTTGCCTCAATGATCCAGATGCTGCATTTCTTGGATTTGCAAAATTTTTTTTAATTTTTTCAAAATCACTATTTAAAATGAAAACTTCACCTCTTATATCTATATCACCTGGAAAATCTTTTGATGATACAGAATGAGGTATATCTTTTATTGTTTTAAGATTTTCAGTTATCAATTCACCTTGTTGACCATCCCCTCTTGAAACTCCAGTTACTAAAACACCATTTTTATATGTTAGTGATGCAGATATGCCATCTATTTTAGGTTCAACACTATATTCAATCTCAAAATTTTGATTTAAGTCTAAATAATTAATTATTTTTTTTTCAAAATTTTTTAAATCCTCTTTTGAAAATATATTTGATAATGATAACATTTTTTCACGATGTTTTGACTTTAAAAAATTTTTTGAGGGTTTAAATCCAACATTTTTAGATGGGGAGTCTTTATTATCTAAAAATGAATATTGTTTCTCTAGATCAAAGATTTCTTTCTTGAGTTGGTCATAATCAAAATCCGAAATTTTCGGGTTATTTTTGTCAAAATATAACTTGTTATGTAATTTTAATTCTTTAATCTTAATGTTATATTTTTTCTTTATCTCATTATTATTCATTATCTTTTGTGAGTATTGATGTGAATCTTTTTAGAATAGATTTATTATTGTTTTCTTTTTTTTCTTTGGTTAACTTTTCATAATTTTTATTAAAAACTCTATATGAATTCTCATACCATTCTCCAGATTGATAATTATATCCTAATAAAATCGCATATTTTTTTGATTCTTCTAATAAACCTATTCTGTAATGTACTTCAACAAGTCTATGTAATGCTTCTTCAGCATAAATTGTTCTATCGTAATCTCTAATAACTTTTTTAAATCTATTTATTGCTGGTATCCATTTTTCTTTTTTTAAATAAAATCTTCCAATGTGCATCTCTTTCGCTGCTAGAATTTCCTCAATTAGTTCTAATTTGAAAGATGCATCCATTGCATATTCACTGTTAGGATATGTAGAAATAATAAATTGAAAGTTTTGTTTTGCTTCAATAATTGGTCCTAAATCTTTTTTTTCGTCAACAATTTGATTGTAAAATGACATTGCTTTAAGATAGTGAGCATAATCTTTTCTCTTACTATTTGGATAAGTTTTTAAAAATCTATCGACTTCACTTATCGCATCACTATAAAATGAAAAATCATAATATGCGTATGCAGACATTAAAGCTGAACGTGGCGCCCACTTTGATTGGGGAAATAATAATTCAGCTTCATTAAATTTTTTAACAGCAATTAATGACTGGCCTTCATTTAATTGTCTCATGCCTTCCTCGTAGGCTTCTTTCATTTGAAGATCGACACTTACTTCCTTTATTTCCTCTATTTCAATTTTTTTACTGCAAGATAAAGGAGCTATTAAAAGTAAAATAATCGATAATTTAACAATTAAGTTCATTTCAAATTCTTAACAGAATTTAAAAAAAAATGTAATCTTTATGCTATAGATTTTAGTGCGGATTTATTAATAAATGTGTGTGGCAAACTTTTCTCTTTTAATTCAAAAATTGAAAAGTTACTTTTATCTTTGAAAACTTCTCTTAAAAGACTATTTGTTAAACTATGACCACCTTGTGAACATTTAATTGATCCAATGAGTTTATATCCAGAAAGATAAATATCACCAATACAGTCTAAGATTTTATGATTAACAAATTCTAATTTATTTCTAAGTCCATCTTTATTTAAAACTTGATCATCTTTGACAACTATTGCATTATCTAAACTTCCACCTTGAGCTAATCCAGCTTTCTTTAATTTTTCTATATCTTCAAATAAACAAAAAGTCCTAGAACTCATGACTATATCTAAATTATCTTGATAAACACTTATTTTGTTCTTCTGTGTTCCAATCAGAGGATTATTATATTTAATTTCAAATTCTATATCCAAACTTATGTTGGATTTTTCAATTTCAATAAATTTATTTTCTTTTTTTAACGAAACAGTTTTTTCTATTTTAATTAATTTTAAAGGCACGTCACTTACAACAAAGCCCATTTTGATTATTTCTTCTACAAAATTTTTTGCCGAGCCATCCATAATTGGAACCTCTTCAGAATTTAATTCAACTATAGCATTGTCTACCCCCAATACATACATTGCAGACATAAGGTGTTCAATTGTAGATACTTTTGTTCCAAATTCATTTGAAATAGTTGTGCATAGATTTGCACTTACTACATTGAAAACATTTGGAATGATTAAATTATTATTTTGTAAATCAGTTCTTTTAAAAATTATACCAGAATTAGGGGACGATGGTTTTATTGTCATATTAACTTTTTTTCCAGAATGAAGACCTATTCCATTAAACGAAATAGGGCCTTTTATGGTTTTTTGTTTAAGAATTGACATGAGAAATTTATACAAAAACCATGACCTGATTAGAAAACAACAAATATTACGATAAAATACAATTTAATTAAATATGTGAAACAATTTCTCAAAAAACCCAGATTTTTTAATCTTTTTTGGAATTATTTTAACTTCAAAGTTGTTATTTTTTTTATTGTAATTAATACCTGACATACAGATTGTTTCTGAATTTTCCTCAAAAAAATTTATTTCATGAA
>CACFKI010000053.1 GCA_902566785.1 uncultured Pelagibacteraceae bacterium
GTAAGAAATATTTTTAAAACTTTTCTTTTTGGGTTTTTAAGCGCTCCAATAACAGCGTGTTTTCCCGCTATAAAAAATGATTTTTTATTCATATTTACACTGTTTTTTATACATTTTTTTAGATATTTACTCACTAATTCTCATATTGCATTTATGCAATAAAAATATATAAACCGCTTGTTGTTTAAAGCTTTATTGAACAAGGGGACGCTTCCCCTGCGAAAAGGAGGGGTACCAAAGCGGTCAAATGGGGCGGGCTGTAAACCCGTTGACTTCGGTCTTCGAAGGTTCGAATCCTTCCCCCTCCACCATTCAATATCTTTTTAAATAACGTTGGAGTGAACTTGGGTGACGCGGGTGTAGTTCAATGGTAGAACGCTAGCCTTCCAAGCTGGATGTAAGGGTTCGATTCCCTTTACCCGCTCCAAAAAATTAAATAAAATGAAAATGAGGTATAAAATATAATGTCGAAAGAAAAATTTGTAAGAAATAAACCGCACTGTAACATTGGTACAATCGGTCATGTCGATCATGGCAAAACAACTTTAACTGCTGCTATTACCAAAGTCCTAGCTGAAAGTGGTGGTGCGAATTTTGTTGCTTATGATCAAATAGATAAAGCTCCTGAGGAAAAAGAAAGAGGAATTACAATTTCAACAGCTCACGTTGAATATGAAACAGCAAACAGGCACTATGCCCATGTGGATTGTCCTGGTCACGCTGACTACGTGAAAAACATGATCACAGGTGCTGCACAAATGGATGGAGCGATATTAGTTGTTAATGCTGCTGATGGTCCAATGCCTCAAACTAGAGAACATATTCTTTTAGCAAGACAAGTAGGAGTTCCTGCTATTGTAGTTTACTTAAATAAAGTAGATCAAGTTGCCGATAAAGAACTAATTGATCTTGTGGAAGAAGAAATAAAAGAATTATTAACTTCATACAAATTTCCTGGTGATAAAACTCCAATTATAAAAGGTTCAGCATTAGCCGCTGTTGAGGGAAGAGATGATGAAATTGGAAAAAATTCTATTATGGAATTAATGAAGTCTGTTGACGAGTTTATTCCACAACCTGATAGACCAAAAGATAAGGCTTTTTTGATGCCTGTTGAAGATGTATTTTCTATTTCTGGAAGGGGTACAGTTGTAACTGGAAGAGTTGAATCTGGAGTTATAAAAACAGGTGAAGAAATTGAGATTGTTGGAATTAGAGAAACAAAAAAATCAGTTTGTACTGGAGTTGAAATGTTTAGAAAACTTTTAGACTCAGGAGAAGCTGGTGATAACATTGGTGTTCTTCTCAGAGGTGTTGAAAGAACAGATGTTGAAAGAGGTCAAGTTCTTTGTAAACCAGCATCTGTTACTCCTCATACTAAATTTGAGGCTCAAGCTTATGTATTAAAAAAAGAAGAGGGTGGAAGACATACGCCGTTCTTTACAAAATATAGACCGCAGTTTTATTTTAGAACAACAGATGTTACGGGCGAAGTTGAGCTACCATCTGGAACTGAAATGGTAATGCCAGGTGATGATGCAAAATTCACTGTTAAATTAATTACACCTATTGCTATGAGTGAAAAATTAAATTTTGCAATTAGAGAAGGTGGTAGAACTGTTGGAGCTGGAGTAGTAACTAAGATTATAGAGTAAGCTCCCATAGGAGTGTAGCTCAATTGGTAGAGCGCCGGTCTCCAAAACCGGAGGTTGGGGGTTCGATTCCCTCCGCTCCTGCCAAGAAAGTGTAAATATTATGAAAAACCCTTTGAAGTTTATACAAGAAGTTAAACAAGAAGCTTTTAAAGTTACTTGGCCCACATCAAAAGAAACTTTACAAGGTACATTAATGGTGATTGCTATGGCAATTGTAGCATCATTGTTCTTTTTGCTTTTAGACCAGATTTGGAAATTTTTTTTAGATATAATAATTAACATAAGCATTTAACAGATGAAAAATTGGTATATAGTTCAATCACATTCAAGCTTCGAAAATAAAGTAGCAGATTTAATAAAGGAAGAGGCAGAAAAAGCAAAAATATCAGAAAAGATTGATGAAATAGTAGTTCCTACACATGATGTTACTGAGGTTAAAAGAGGCAAAAGAGTTCAAAGAAAAAAAAAATATTTTCCCGGTTATGTTTTAATTAAAAGTGAGATGGATAATAATATTTATCACATGATAAAAAATATTAAAAAAGTGAGTGGTTTTTTAGGCTCAAAAGGAACTCCAGTTCCAGTATCAGACAAAGAGATTAACAAAATATTAGGTCAAATAAAAGATGGAGTCGCACAACCAAAATCAGGTGTTGAATATACAGTTGGAGAAAAAGTTCAGGTTATAGATGGACCATTCGCTTCGTTTAGTGGATTAGTTGAAGACATAGATGAAGATAAATCCAGATTAAAAGTTTCAGTATCAATATTTGGAAGACCTACTCCAGTGGATTTAGAATATAATCAAGTTGAGAAAGTAAGCTAATGGCAAAAAAAGAAATAAGTGGATATATAAAATTACAAATTAAAGGAGGACAAGCAAACCCAGCGCCACCTGTTGGACCAGCTTTAGGACAAAGAGGGATTAATATAATGGACTTTTGTAAAGCCTTTAATGA
>CACFKI010000054.1 GCA_902566785.1 uncultured Pelagibacteraceae bacterium
TTTGAAGATGAAAAAAAATCTCTAGATAATAAAGGTTACTTAATTTTTGGAGTATTAATTTTTATCGTTGCTTTAGTAATATGTTATTATGTTTATAAAAGCATAACTTCTGTAGAATTAAATTCAAAAGGCTGCCCAGTTAAAGGTCCTTTTTCTGAACATGTTGTTCTTTTTGATCAAACAGATACTGTAAAAGATAAACCAATTGTTGAAGTAGATGCTAGAAATTTTTTAGATAAAATTAAGATAGATGTCCCTCAATATAGTCGTCTATCTATTTATGTGATTAAAAATGACCCTGAGGGACAAAATATAAAACCTATCATATCTGTTTGTAATCCAGGAGATGAAAGAAATTTAAGTTATTTTGAAAAATCAGGAATCACCCTAACCGTAAAAAAATATATGGAAGATTGGGAAAAAAATTTTAGCCAGATTATTAATCCTGTAATTAATAAAATTATGGAGAGATCTACGAGCCCCACATCACCTATTTTTGAAATGATTAATGTTGTTAGCATTAATAGTTTTAAACATTCAAATCCAAAATATATTCATAAACTTGTTATATTTTCAGATTTTATGCACCATACTAGTGAATACTCTTTTTATAATACATCAGATATAAATATTAAAAAATTTACTGATACTAGATATTTTAAGAATGTTTATTCTAGTTTGAGAGATAATGTTGATGTGGAGTTATACTGTTATAAACGATATGAAAATGGACAATGTGATAACGTTGAGAGCTTTTGGAATAAATATTTTCAAGAAATAGATGCACATAATAATAATATTAAATTTTTTAGGATAGGCTCATAATGGCTAAGAATGAAGTACCAACAGTAAAATTAAGAAGAACCAGCGCTGGAAATTTAAGAAATTTTTTTTTCATCTTTACTGTTATAGGCATTGCTTCAATAGTCATTGTAAGAGGGTTTCAAGATTCATTATTATTACAAATGGCTTTACCCGGTCTGGTAGTTTTGTTTTATGCAATTTTTATATTCAATAAAGGGAGAAATGTTTTAAATTTAGATCAACTAGGTGACAGTGTATATTATCTGGGTTTTATTTTAACACTAGCAGCATTAATTTTAGCTCTATATGATTTATCCGACAATCCAACCGCAGAAACTCCAAAAACAATACCGACAACTAATAATGCAAAAGAAATAAAATCTTTTATTTCAAAAGGACTGGCTAGAATAAATTTTATAACTTCAATAAATGCTATTTCATTATTCACTACAACTAGGTCTCTATAGTGAGCTACAAAAAAATTAACACATAGAAACCATACTAAAATAATTAATAAGCTTAAAAATCCAAAAAATTTTACAGTTCCATTAAAATGATTTTTGAAGGGCAAAACAAATCTCCCATATAAAAAACCTATCCAAACATTAAAAAAGGAAATAATTATAGCAATACCAATACCTCCCATTATACCTGATCTTGTTACTTCTTTAAGAAATAAGCCATTAATAAGACATTCAGCAAGGAACAGGGCGCTAACAGTAGCATAATAATAAACTAATGAAGGCGGAAAATTAGCTCTTCTATTTAAAGAATGTTTTTTTCTAAACTCATTATATCGATTAGTGGCATCTTTTATCTTTTCATTATCAAAATATTTAAAATTTTTAGACTCTTTCTTTTTTTCATTAAACCAATTAGTGGAGTCTTTTTTATAATTATCAATTTTAGCATCGATAGTCATTATTCCACTATTGTCGATATTTTGTTTTACGTTGTTTGAATATTCAGTTCCAAATTTTTTGCTATTCTGCATTATGCTGTAATAATGGCCTTTTATTTTTTCCTCAGCAGCACTTAAATTTTTTCTATCGGATCTTGGTAGATTTTTTTCACCATCTTTTTTAGCTTCCTCATCTATTTTAAATTTTTTAATAACTTCGTTGAGCTTTTCTAATTTTGGAAAAGTAAAACTTCAGTAGAAAAAAGATTTTTAAATCCTGACCAAATATTCTGAAATACCATATTTAATAATATAATTTACTGAGATAAATTTGAAGAAAAATGTGAAGTGAATTTGAAGTGAATTTTAAAAGCTTCAATAGACAGGACTCAATTAGTTAAGTATTATCAATGTTAATGAAAGGAAAAATAATTAACTTTATTGATTTGTAATCAATAGGTCCGCGGTTCGAGTCCGTGCGGGGGCACCAAAAAATTTATAAATGTTTATTTCCAGCAAAATATGTTTTCTTGAATTAGAAAAGACTGGAATTAGTTCTATAAAAAAATTTCTTAAAAATCATATTAATGAGGGAGTAATCACAAGACCACATGATTATGTAACAGAAGAGATTTTAAACAGAAAGCTTTTTTTTCTTGGATCTATAAGAAACCCATTAGATTGGTACGTATCAAGATGGAGTTATGGCTGTATGATGAAAACTGATGACTCGCTTTTTCGAAATCTAATTAAAAAAAGATTCAATATTTCAAGA
>CACFKI010000055.1 GCA_902566785.1 uncultured Pelagibacteraceae bacterium
GTTTAACTATGAAGATCACCAGTATTCATTCACAAGAACTGAAAATCAAATTCAAAAAATTTTAGAATTAGCAAAAAAACATAAAAAATCTATAATTTTATATACCATTGTTGATAGCCAGCTTGCTAACTTTTTAGAAAACGAGTCTCACAAACTCAATATTCCTTGTTTTGGAGTTTTAGGAAAACTTATTGAAAACTTTTCTCAAATCATAAAAAAAACAGCGACACACATTCCTAGTGCCCAGTATACACTTAACGATGAGTATTATAAAAAAATTGAGGCTATACAATTTACCATGGATCATGACGATGGAAATTCATTAGAAGATATTGAAAAATCTGATATCATTCTATTAGGTGTAAGCCGAACAAGCAAGACGCCCACAGCCATCTATCTCGCCAACAGAGGCTTTAAAACTTCTAACATACCAATGATCAACGAAAGTTCTGTCCCAGAGTTTCTCAAAAAAAATCCTGAAAAAAAATGTGTAATTGGTCTTACACTAGAACCCCATAGATTAACAGAGGTAAGAAAAAATAGAATGAACTCTCTAAAGGAGAACCACAGCATTGATTATACAAACCAGGAAAAGGTAGAATTGGAAATTCAAAATGCAAAAAAAACATTTAAAAAATATCAATGGCCAGTTGTTGATGTAACAAGGAAATCTGTTGAAGAAACTGCAGCATCAATAATTAAAATATATGAAATCAAAGGGGAGAATGGATAGAATAATTTTAGCATCCCAAAGCGAAGTAAGAAAAAAAATATTAAATGATAATGATATTCTTTGTGAGGTAGTGCCTTCAGAATTGAATGAAGAACCTGTTAAAAAGAAATTAATCATAAACAAAACTGATCCAGAAAAAATAGCAGAGAAATTAGCATCTCTCAAAGCAAAAAAAATTAGTGATAAATTCATTAATAGATTAGTACTGGGCGCAGATAGTTTAATTAATCTGGAAGGGGAATTAATATCAAAACCAACCAATAGAACTGATGCACTTAAAATCTTAAAAAAACTTAATGGTAAAGTGCACTATTTAATAAGTTCCGTGAGCATTTATAAAAATGGTGAAGAAATTTGGAATTATACTGATAAAGCATCATTAACAATGAAAAATTTTACTGATCAAGAACTGGAGTCTTATTTGTCTAGAATAGATGATAAAGAATTATACGCCTATAATGTTTATCAAATAGAAGGAGAGGGAAGGTATCTATTTCAAAAAATAGAGGGAGATGAAAATACTATTATGGGTTTGCCAGTGAATAAAATAAAAGAATATTTTAAAAAAATATAATGCTAATTTTAATTTGGTTTATAGTCTGTATTATTTTTGCTTTTGTGCAATATATTTTGGGTGATTCTGGTCATGCATTAGAATTATTTGCTCTTTTAACAGCAATTTCACTATTCCTTTTAAATAAATTAACTAATAAAAACAAAACAAAAAAATGAAAAAATTTCTAGTTATAGGTAATCCAATTGAACATTCATTATCTCCCAAACTACATAATTATTGGTTTAAAAAGAGCAATATTGATGCAACTTATGAAAAAAAATTAATTGATGAAAACGATATTAGTAAAATTATTTTGGAAATAAGAGAAAATAAAATTCAAGGAATTAATGTAACAGTACCATTTAAAAAAAAAGTTATTGAATTTTTAGATCAAATGACCGCAGAGGCTAAAGAATCTCAATCTGTAAACATGATATATATGAATAAAGATAAAATAATTGGACACAATACAGATATTTCAGGATTTGAACTAAGTTTAAGACATATAAAGTATAACGTTAATAAAAAAAAAGTTCTTATATTAGGTGCTGGGGGTGTTGTAAGTTCATTAATTGTAGCTCTTAAAAAAATGAATCCATCTAAAATTATTTTAACAAACAGGACTCGTGAAAAAGCAGAAAAAATAAAAGAAACTTTTAAAGATGTAGAAATAGAAGAATGGGGAAACCTTCCAGATTTTGATTTTATAATTAACGCTACAAGTTTAGGATTAAATAAAGATGATGATCTTAATTTAGATTATGAAAAAATAGGTGAAAATAAATATTTTTATGATGTGATTTATAATCCAAAAGAAACAAATTTCCTTAAAAAAGGAAGGGAAAACGGCCATTTAACCACCAATGGAGTAATGATGTTTATATATCAAGCACATCAGTCATTTACAATGTGGCACCAAATTATGCCCAAAATAGATGATGATACGATTAAACTTATTGAAAATGATTAAAATTGCTATTCTAGGTGACATTGGTTCTGGTAAAACTTTTGTATCAAAATTATTTAAATTACCTGTTTTCAATGCAGATAAGGAAGTAATTAAAATTTATAAAAGCAACAAACAATGTTTTCATAAATTAAGAAAAAAATTCAAAAATAAAAC
>CACFKI010000056.1 GCA_902566785.1 uncultured Pelagibacteraceae bacterium
AAAAAAGAATTAATTCAAAAATATGTTTTTCTATTTGTATAGACCCCCCAATATATGCAAGAGGAACCGAAGCAATTAAATAAGGTACAACTAATTTTATTTTTAAGTTACCAGCCCTTGAGTAATTAAAACAATTACCTGAAACAACTATAATATTGCAACATAAAGCTATAATTGGAAAAATATAGTAAGGAGTATCCCAAATTAAGAGTAATGCCAAATAAGTTGATCCTCCACCAAAACCAACACTTGAATATAATATTGCTGTTATAAAAAATAAAATTGATAATATAGTCATAAAAAAATTATGAAAGTTAATATAGCCCTACTAACAGTAACAGATACAAGAACTATTGAAAACGACAAATCAGGAGCCATTTTAGTAAAAAAAATACAAGAAGCTAATCACAATTTAATTGAAAGAAAAATATGCAAAGATAGCAAAATTCAAATAAAAAAAATACTTAAAGATTGGATTAAAATTAAAAAAATTGATGTGATTATTACGACAGGAGGAACCGGTCTTACAGGAAGAGACATTACACCTGAAGCTTTAGAAGAAATTGCAGATAAGCATATACCTGGATTTGGAGAAGTTTTTAGAAATATTAGCTTAGAAACAGTTGGTACATCTTCTATACAATCAAGAGCTTGTGCAATACTAGCTAATGGAAAATATATATTCGCACTACCAGGATCCTCTGGTGGTGTCACAGATGCTTGGGATAAAATTTTAGTCCATCAATTAGATATAAATCATAAACCTTGTAATTTTGTAGAGCTTTTTCCTAGGCTTAAAGAGAAGTAATTAATTTTTTTCTCTTGTGGCTACGTAAACACCTATAGTAGTTAGTATAAAACCAAAAATATCTAAATAACTTAAAGTTTCATTTAAAAAAATCCATGCCATCAAAGCAGATGTAGTTGGTATTAAAAAGAAAAATGATACTGTTTTACTAGCTGAGTTTTTTTTTATTAAATATATTAGAATTGTAAAAGCTCCAAATGAAACTAGCAATATTTGATGACTTATAGCAATTATAAACGTGCTAGAGAAATTTATAAAAGGTTCTTCAACTATAATCAAAATTATAATTAAGTGAAAAAAGAATCCCCCTACGGCTTGATACATGTTACTTAATGGTAAAGGTAGATCATTACTTATTTTTTTTTGCCAAAGAGTTGCTGATGTAACTGCAATGAGAGAAATAAAGGCTGCAATTATACCTGTTAATGGTAATGAAGTTCCAATATCGAAACCAATAACAAAGCTTGCACCTATAAAACCTAAAAAAACTCCTAACCATCTATTAAAAGTAATTTTTTCATTTAACAAAGGTCCTGCTAATGCATTTGTTAAAACTGGTTGCAGGGTCACTATTAATGCTGCAATTCCTGTAGGCAATCCAATTGAAATAGAATAAAAAACACCCCCAAGATAAAAACCATGGAATAAAACTCCAGTAGCTATAGAAGGCAAAATATTATTAGACAAACTTATTATTTTTATATTTGAATATAATGAGAAGAGAAAAAAAAACCAAAAGCTACAATTAAAAATCTAAAACTTAGCGCTGCAAAGGGGTCACTATGATCAACAATTGGTTTAGTAGTTATAAATGCTGAAGACCAAAGCAATATAAAAATAATAGGCAGAAATCTTGTCACAAAAATATTTATTTATTTTTGGTATTTTTCTTTCCATTCTGCATAAGGCATTCCGTAGATATGTTCTCTTGCCTCAGGATCAGTAATGTTTATATTTTTTTTTTCTGCTTCTTCTCTATACCATTTCGATAAACAGTTCCTGCAAAACCCAGCTAAATTCATCAAGTCAAGATTCTGGACGTCTTTTCTTTCTCTCAAGTGATTTATTAGTCTTTCAAAAGCTGCAGACTGTAATTCTTTTTTAACTTTATCTTCCATAATTAATATTATTATATTATCTCATTTTCCTGCAACGTTAACTACATAATATGAATTTCTGATTTATCCGCCAGTGACACTCATATGTCTTGGAACATGCTTTTCTTTTTCTTCTCTATCTATTACAAAGTCGTGTCCTTTTGGTTTTCTTAAAATTGCTTTATAAATTACATCTTTTAAAACATTATCATTTTTGCTTTCTCTTAGAGGTTTTTTTAAATCTTCTTTATCCTCTTGACCTAAACACATGTACATATTTCCTGTGCAGGTAATTCTTACTCTATTACAAGATTCACAAAAATTATGTGTCAGTGGAGTTATAAAACCAATTTTTTGTTTTGTTTCTTCGCAATGCATATAAGTAGCAGGTCCACCAGTTTTCATTGGATCATTATTTAATGTAAAATGACTACCGAGTAACTCTTTGACTTCTGTCAAAGGCATAAATTGATTAATTCTTTTTTCTCCAATT
>CACFKI010000057.1 GCA_902566785.1 uncultured Pelagibacteraceae bacterium
CAACTAAAATATCACAATCTTCAAAAACAGTTTTTCTTGCCATTAATAGTAAACTCCTTTTTTGAAAGCACTTTTCTCGACTTTTGGTAATTCTTTATTTGTATTCAACCCTTCAGGTTCATTGTATAAAATTTGAGAGTTAATTTCACCTTGGTTTGGTTTATCACCCTCAGCAAGTTTAGGAATAAATTTTCCCCACGGCTTTGTTGTTATTGGTGATACAAAATTTTTTTCTGTTCCATTTCTAAATTTTATTCTCCAAGATATTGTTCCTTTTTCTTCCTCACGTCTAACTCTTACGCTGTGACCCATAGGAGCAAAATCTGCATACCCTCTAACATCAATTGCATGGTTAGGACATGCTTTTACACATGAATAACATTCCCAACAAAAATTAGGTTCAATATTTTTTGCACGTCTAATTGTTTCATCAATGTGCATTATATCTGAAGGACAAATATCCACACAATGACCACAACCATCACATCGAGTCATATATACAAATGTTGACATAATATTTTTATATTCCTTTCCTTATCATATTAATAGTGCTTTGGTGCCTCACGTTTAATTCCCATACCAAATTGTTCTGGAGCGTCAGCTTCTGGGGGTAAATTATCTCTCGATCCATCAGCCTCAGCTAAATTTTTTTGAATTGCAGCCCCTGGTTTATAAAACATATGTGCAAATTTAGACCAGTATACTCCACCAAACAAAACTAAATTCGATACTATATAAAAAACTAAAAAAACTTTATCATCCCATCTGCCATCTAAATTTAATGATTGTAGGTACGACCAAATTAATCCGAATAATGATGTAGCAATTAATGCTAAAACAAATAAATCTGCCTGAATTATTCTGTACCAAGGCTGTGCTTCTGAATAAACATCTACTCTAAGAAAAAACCAAAACCATGCTCCACCTAAAACTGTCATAATCGCACCTGCATGCCATAAAATTGGCCATAGAGATGGAGTGGTTGAAGAAGATGAAGCGTAAAAGAAAATCATTATCACGGATGCAACCCAAAATAATATAGTTCCATACATTCCAAGTAAATGAGCAACTCTTCTTTTGCCTGCACCAAGTTCTGAAGTAGTTCCGATATCGTAAACAACTGTTTTAGCAATTATAGAAACTCTTTCCCCTGTTCCTAATTCTCTAGTTGCTGACTTCTTTGCTTTTTTTGCATTATTAAAAAAATATTTTACGTTTTTTTTATGAATTATATCCATAACAGTTCCAAGTATAATCAACCCAATCATTACAACTACAAATGATTGAAGAAATATTGAAGGAATAGTTTCAGAAAGAACCGCAAATGGATTTATTGTAAACATTTTAATTATTTTATTTCCGCAATTTTAAAAAAAAACACTTCTAATACAAATCAAAAATTAGATCAACTGCGTTAAAGACCCATTTATACACTAGATAGTTGATTATTTGTTGTTTTTTCTAATATAATGTTGTTTTGAAGGTATCACGCTTCTTACGCCGCCCTGAGGATTTTCAACATCTCCTTCTCTTCGAGGAATCAAATGAATATGGCAATGCATAATTGACTGACCTGAAATTTTTCCAGCATTTGTTCCAATATTAAACCCTTTAACTGTTGGATCTACTTTTATTATATAATCTTTTAATGATTTGATTAGTTGATTGCACGAAAGAACTTCCTCATCGTTTAATTCAAAATAATCTTTAATATGTCTTTTAGGAAATATTAAAGCATGATGCTTTGAAACCGGATAACTATCAAAAGATGAGACAGCAAGATCATTGCTAAATTTTATCTCCTCTGTTTTTATATTACAAAATATACAGGGGTTATTAGGATCTTTCATAATTACAAAATCAATTTTTTATATATATTTTTAATCTTTTTTGAGCTGATGAAACTTTGATTTTTCCATCCAAGTTCATCAATAGTTTCAACAGATGTAATTCCCTTGCCAGAGCCCACTAAAAGAATTTCTTGATAATTATTTAGATCTTTAATTTTAATATCTTTGAAATTTATATTAATTTTTTTATTTAAAT
>CACFKI010000058.1 GCA_902566785.1 uncultured Pelagibacteraceae bacterium
TTATAAGAGTAATTGATTATATGGGAGATGATAGTTCAATAGTTCAAGCTGCAAGAGTTTCATATGGAAAAGGAACAAAAAAAGTATCGACAGACTCCGGTTTAATAAAATACTTAATGAGACATTGGCACAGCACACCATTCGAAATGTGTGAAATTAAATATCATGTAAAACTTCCAATTTTTATTGCAAGACAGTGGATAAGACATAGAACGGCTAATGTTAATGAATACTCAGCAAGATATTCAATATTAGATAAAGAATTTTATTTGCCAGAACCAAATCATTTAGCAGCGCAATCCAAAAATAATAGACAAGGTAGAGGAGATATTTTGCAAGGAGAACAGGCTAAAAAAGTTCTAGACCTACTTAAAGGTGACGCGGAAAGAACATATGATAACTATGAAAAAATGTTAAATGAAAGATACGATGGATCTATAATTGATGAAAACCAAGATGGATTAGCCAGAGAACTTGCTAGAATGAATCTTACTTTAGGAACATATACTCAATGGTATTGGAAAACAGATTTACTAAATTTAATGAATTTTTTAAGATTAAGAGCCGACCATCATGCCCAATATGAAATAAGAGCTTATGCTGATGCAATGTTAGATACTTTAAAAAAATGGGTTCCAATTACTTATGATGCATTTTTAGATTATAGAGTAGGTGGAACAGAGGTATCGAGCAAAGGGAAGGAAGTTTTAAAGAAATTAATAGGTGGTGAAAATATTGATTTGGAAAGCTCTGGACTATCAAAAAGAGAATGGAATGAATTAATGGAGGCTTTTGAAATTAAAGATAAGATAGTTTAATTTTTTTTGCTAATTCAATATATATTTTTGAAATTTCATTATCAGGTTCTTTTTCAACTATAGGAGTGCCCATATCACCCAATTTTCCAACATTTGGATTAATAGGTATTTCTCCTAAAAATTTTTTGTTAAATTCATGAGCAGTTCTTTTCACACCTCCTTCTCCAAAAATAGGATATTTCTTACCATCATCACCTTTGAAATAACTCATATTATCTATCAGACCAATTATATTAACTTTAAGTTTATCAAACATTTTTATGCCTCTTATAACATCTTGTAGCGCAATTTCTTGGGGAGTTGATATAATGATTACCCCATCCAAACTAATTTCTTGAGAAAAAGTTAATTGAGTATCTCCTGTGCCAGGAGGCATATCTACTATAATAAAATCTAGATCTTTCCATAAAACTTTTTGAGTAAAAGTTTTAATAGCACTAGTGACCATTGGACCTCTCCAGATCATTGGAGTTTGTTCGTCAGTTAAAAATCCTATAGACATACATTGAATTCCATATTTCATTACTGGAATTAAACTTTTACCGTCACTTTCTGGCTTTGTATTTATTGAAAATAATTTTGGTAAGGACGGTCCATAAATATCAGCATCTAACAGCCCTACTTTGCATCCTATTTTACTTAAAGCTAGTGCAAAGTTTGTAGCAAAAGTAGATTTTCCTACACCTCCTTTTGCACTAGATATAGCTATAGTATATTTTGTTCCATTAATGGGGTTTTTTTTGAAACTTTTACCTCTTTGCGCTTCATTTAGTCCTACTTTTTTATCGTCCATAAAAACAACTTACCTTGTTTTTCCATATAAAGACACTATATAGAGTGTCATATGAGCGATTTTAAAAATCAAAGTCCTTGGGGTACGCCACCAGGGGGCGGGGGAAATGGTGATGGGTTTAGACGTGGACCAAGACCTCCAGACATTGATGAAGTAGTCAAGAAGCTTCAAGAAAAGATAAAAAGATTTTTTCCAGGTGGATCAGCGTCCGGTGGAAAACCAATAATTTTAGGCTTAGTAATATTATTAGTAATTTGGGCTCTCAGTGGTTTGTACAGAGTATTACCGGATGAACAAGGGGTAGTTTTAAGATTTGGTAAGTTTGTAAAAACAACTCAACCAGGATTAAACTATCATATACCCTTCCCAGTAGAGAGTGTTTTAACTCCAAAAGTTACAAAAGTTAATAGAATGGATATA